>NC_009943.1:3618250-3944167 GCF_000018405.1 Desulfosudis oleivorans Hxd3 | reverse complement strand
AAAAAAATTGATGGCTTCGTAAAAAGCCCAATTGCCGCAAGGCGGCCGGCTGCGTTGCGCTGCACCCCTCGTCACTGCGGCGTACGACAAGTACGCCTCATTTTTCGGGATTTGCGACGCCTTGATCTTGAACTTTTTACTTTGCCATCTTACATCGCCTTTTACAAGAACATCAAAAAAACGAAGACGTTGTCGTTCTAAGTACCCGCCCCCAAAAAACAAACGCCAGGATCTCGGCGTTAAAAACAGCATGTACAGAGCCGGGTCTTGCAGTCCCCGGCGCTCACAGCAAAACAGCGGAATTTGTAATCATCTTCCGCTGTTGTTTTAAAACCCAAAAAAAATCGGCAAGAAAATGCCAAAAAATCAGCCTGTTTATTGATTATGGCCAGTATGGAGGGATCAGCGCCACAATCATGCCTGTAGATAATCTGGTTCATGATTGAGGTCAAGCCGGATTATCTCAGGATGGCACTTATGTAAACAGCGTTCGCGCAATAAAAATAACATATTGTTTTTTAAGGTATTATACCTAATGTTTTTGACAACTACGCCAAAACCCAACAAAATTTTCAAAAAGCAATTTTGCATACGTTAAAGGCAGTTACCCAACGGCTTTCAAAGCCCCGCTTTTTTGCGTTTCTTTGAAAATCATGCCAAAACGAGTGTTTTCTCCTATTTTTAAAAAAACAAAATTTTGGGACACACCAAAAAAATTGCTATACCGCTGCTTTTTTATTGACATGCCTGCCTGCCTTCTTTATCATTTATAAATTTTAGGGCCGTTAACTCAGCCGGTAGAGTATCTGCCTTTTAAGCAGAGAGTCGTTGGTTCGAGTCCAACACGGCCCACCAGTTTGCGGCGTTACCTTGCGTCCCCATCGTCTAGCCCGGCCCAGGACACCGGCCTTTCACGCCGGCGACAGGGGTTCGAATCCCCTTGGGGACGCCACAAACTTTTAAAGCACTCAACGGGAAAGCCCCTTGAGTGCTTTTTGTTTTTAAGGACCGGCGACCCGGTTTTATCCGGTGGTCGTGCCCTTTTTTATTGATGATTGATTGTTGTTAATTGTCAATTGTCAATCGCCAATCATCAATAATCAATTTCTATCCTCCCAGCACGGCCTTTACCTTTTTTGCCAGGTCCTGGTTGGAAAAGGGTTTCTGAATAAAGTGGACGCCGGGCTCCAGTATGCCTCTGTGGGCAATGACATCGGCGGTGTAGCCTGACATATAGAGGATTTTGAGGTCCGGTTGCAGGGCGTTCAGCCGGTCGGCCAGGTCCCGGCCGTTCATCTCCGGCATGATCACATCCGTGATCAGCAGGTCGATCCGGTCACTGTGTTCCATGGCCAGCTTCAGTGCCTGGGCCGGGGTCTCCGCGGTCAGAACGGTATAACCCAGCCCGGACAGGACCCGCTGGGTCAGCTTGAGAATGGCGGCCTCGTCCTCCACCACCAGAATGGTTTCTCCGGTGCCGCGGGGCGCCGTGGCCGGTCCGGGTTGATGGGCGGTGGACAGGGCCCCGCCGTGGCGGGGCAGGTAGATACGAAAGGTGGTGCCCTGGCCCGGCTCGCTGTAAACATTTATAAACCCGTTGTTCTGGCTGACAATGCCATAGACCGTGGCCAGGCCCAGGCCCGTGCCCTTCCCCACCTCTTTGGTGGTGAAAAAGGGCTCGAACAGGCGGTCCCGGGTTTTTCTGTCCATGCCGCAACCGTCGTCGCTCACGGCCAGCACCACATAGTCTCCGGGCAAAAATTCGTTGTGATCTTCGCAGTAGTCCTGATCAAAGCTGACGTTGCCGGTCTCGATGGTGACTTTGCCCACCCCGCCGATGGCGTCTCTGGCATTGACCAGCAGGTTGGCCAGAATCTGGCTTATCTGGGCCGGATCCATGTTCACGGTCCAGAGACCCGGACCGGGGTTCCACGCAAGGTCGATATCTTCACCGATGAGCCGCCGCAGCATCTTTAACATGTTCTCCACGGTGTCGCTTAAGTCGATCACTTTCGGGCTGCTGGTCTGTTTGCGGGCAAAGGCCAGCAGCTGCCGGGTGATTTCCGAGGAGCGTTTGGCTGCGGACAGAATTTCTCTTAAATCCTCGTAAAGGGGGTCGTGGGGCGGCACCCGGTGCATGGCCAGTTCCGTGTATCCCAGAATCACGGAAAGCATGTTGTTAAAATCATGGGCCACGCCGCCGGCCAGCCGGCCCACGGACTCCATTTTCTGGGCCTGAAGCAGCTGGGTTGAAAGTCTTTCCCGCTCCGCCTCGGCCTGTTTCCACTCCGAAATGTCCCGGGCGATTCCCCGGAACCCCACGGGGTTGTTCTCGGCATCCCGCATCAGTGCAATCGACGTGTCCACAAAACAGCGGGTGTTGTCTTTTCGAATCAGTTCCCAGTCAAAGGCTTTGGCTGTTTTTCCGCTTGTGAACACCTGGTTGAAGGTGTGAAACACCTTTTTGGCGTTTTCGTCGTCCATGTAGGATCTGTTGTTCATGCCCAGCAGCTCATCTTCCGCATATCCCAGAATCTGGCACATGGCCTGGTTGAAAAAGGTGAAGTTGCCGGCCAGGTCCACTTCATAGTAACCGGCCTCGATGTTTTCCAGAATGGTCCGGTACCGTTCCTCGCTCTCCCGCAGCGCCTGTTCAGCCTGTTTGCGTTCGGTGATGTCCCGGGTGATGCCCTGTAGTCCGATGGGCCGGCCGGTGGTATCCCGAATAAACGAGATGTTGATCGAAACCCAGACGGTGCTGCTGTCGGCCCGAAAGTGCTGAACCTCCACCAGGCGGGACCGGTTTTTGTCACAGGCCGGGTCTTTTTCGTTTTCCAGCTCTTTGGCAAAAACAGCATAAAGCCGGTTCAGGGAATCGGCGGGAAATTTTTCCTCCATGGTTCGCTGAATGTGCAGGCCGACCGGTTCTCCCACCAGTCGCTCCACCGAGGGGCTGACATAGGTGGTGTTCAGGTTCATGTCCGCGGTCCAGACCACGTCCGACGTATTTTCCGCCAGCCGACGGTACTTGCGTTCGCTTTCGCGCAGGGCCTGCTCGGCCCGCCTGCGGCTGGTGACATCGGACAGCACCACAAAATCCAGGTCCTGAGTGGCGGACATGCGAAACTCAATATCCCGAACCGTGCCGTCCCTGCAGGTGACGGGAAACTCCATGGGCTGAATTTCGACCCCGGTTTTTGTTGCCGTTTCAACCGCTGCGGCCCATTCCGCGCGCACCCGGTTTCTCAGGGTTTCGTCGGGGCAGACAAGCGAAAACCATGCCTCCATTGTTGGTGTCTCTTCAGGCGCGTAACCGCAAAGAGAGATACACGTGGGGCTCACATACAGGACGTTCTGATCCCGGTCTTCGATAATGATACCAACGGGCGCGGTCTCCGCCAAGAGCCGGAACCGGGACTCGCTTTCGCGCAGGGCCTGCTCGGCTTCCTGCCGAGCCTGGAGTTCCTGTTCGGCCTGAAGCATTTTCTGTTCCAGCTTTCTTATCAGCCGTTCACTGTAAAGTTTGAGGGCTTCCTCCTCCTGTACCGGCTCTGCCACCCGGCCGCCACCGACGGCCATTACCTCGTTGATGGCCGATAACAGCACGTCGACCTCGCAGGGTTTTTGAATAAAACGGTCCGCGCCGATTTTCAGGGCAAAGGCCTCGTCCTGGGGGCCGGTATAGGTGGCGGTGTAGACGATAAAGGGAATAGCGTGCAAGGTTTCGTCGGTTTTCACCTTGCGACACAACTGGAACCCGTCCATCACCGGCATGAGAATATCACTGATGACCAGGTCGATGCCGCCGGCCGTCAGTATTTCCATGGCCTCGGCCCCGTTGGCAGCCTGCCGGACCGTGTGCCCGTTTCCCTGAAGCAGGCGCTCCAGAAGGTAGCGGTTCTCTTCGCGGTCATCGACAATGAGGATGTTCATGGTGTTCTCCCGTTTGAAGGAATGATGAATGCGGAATGATGAATGATGAAAAAAAGAGCGCATTCTTACCCTTTTTTCTCATGCTTAAAGACGCTTACAGGTACACTACGAACCGGCAACTTGTTGATAATGACTCCGTCAGGCGTTTCTTGAATGATAACATTATTCATTTCATCATTCATCATTCCGCATTCATCATTGTTTATAAATACCCTCTGATCTCTTCCACAAAGGTCTCCGGGTTGATGGGCTTTTCAATATAGCCGTCGGCACCGGCGGCCAGAACCCGCTCCCGGTCGCCGACCATGGCGTAAGAAGTCACCGCGATGATCGGCACATTCGCCAGCTCGGCGTGTTTTTTGATTTCCGCGGCCACGGCGTAGCCGTCCATTTCCGGCAGCTGAATATCCAGCAGAATGGCCCTGGGCTTGTTTTGCAGGGCCGCTTCAATACCGGCTCTGCCGGTCCCTGCGCCGATGACGGAAAACCCGTTTTTTTCCAGCAGAAACCGCATCAGGTAAAGGTTCTGCGCGTTGTCTTCGATGACCAGCAGCGTGTCGTTCATAATTACCCTCTTTATCGAATGGTGGCTTTATGCCGTTTCATCATTCATCATTCCGCATTCATCATTGTTTTCGGCAGCCGGACTGTAAACGTACTGCCCTTTCCCGGCTCGCTCTGCACCTCAATGGCGCCGCCCATCATGGCCACCAGCCGTTTTGAGATGGAAAGTCCCAGGCCTGTTCCCTCGTGCCTGCGGGACAGGCCCGTGTCGACCTGGTGAAACGGCTGAAAAAGTTCGGCCACATCCTCGGGTTGAATGCCGATGCCGGTATCGGCAACCGATATCACATACTGTCCGGTGTCGGTCCGGCAGTTAATTGAGACGGACCCGGTCTCCGTGAACTTGACGGCGTTATTGAGCAGGTTGAGAACCACCTGTTCCAGGCGGCGCTGGTCCGTGGTCATGTCGCCGACATCTTTTCCGATCTCCACTTTCAGGTCGATTTCATTTTTTTCAGCCAATGGCGCGACCAGGGCCGCTGTCTTTTCAATAGAAGACCGCAGGTCAAAGGTGACCGGCGCCAGCGACAGCTGGCCGGCCTCGATTTTGGAAATGTCCAGAACGTCGTTGATCAGGGCCAGGAGGTGGCGGGCGCTGGTCTGCACCATGCCCATCTGCTTTTTCTGCTCCTCGTTCAGAGGGCCGGGCAGTTCCTGGAGCAGCATGCCGGTAAACCCGATGATGGAGTTGAGCGGCGTGCGCAGCTCATGGCTCATGGTGGCCAGAAAGGCGGACTTGAGATGATCCGCGGCCCGGGCCTTTTTCATGGCGTCGGCCAGTTCGGCGGTCCGGCTCCTGATGCGGTCATCCATTTCGTTGTTGATCTGCCGCAGCTCCCGGGTGCGGGCGTCTACCCGCCGCTTGAGCAGAAGGCTGCCGCCCAGGCTCATGATCAGCACCGTGCCGGCGACAAGCCCGGTAAGCTTGACCCAGTCCGGCAGAACAAAGGCCACCTTTTCCGATGTCCACTTTTTCAGGGACTGGTAGTAGACGGACCCGGAGTCCGCCTTTAAAACTTCAAGATGCGTATCAATGGCGCTGAGAAGGTCCGCGTGCTTGCCTTTGGGCGCTGCGAAAAAAAGATTCGAGGGGTTGAAAACAATGGCCGTGTCTTCCAGGCCGAATCGCTTGGCATGCATCAGCCCGTAGAACCGGTTGGTTACCGCGGCGTCTGCCTCGCCCCGGGCCACCAGGTCGAAAAGCGTCGCATAATCCGGCAGACTCATAATCGTGGCATTCAGGCCAAAGCCGTCGGCCAGCCGGACAAACGCCGCCTGCTGCACCGATCGTTCAAGAACGGCCACCCGTTTTCCGGAAAGGTCCACGATGGACCGGATGCCGCTGCCTTTGCGGGCATAAACCTGGAACCAGGAGGAGAGCACCGGTGTTTTGTGAAAGGCAAAGATCTTTTCCCTGTCCGATGTGTGGGCCACATCCGGCATAAGGTCGATATCGCCCCGTTCCAGCCGGTCCAGCCCTTCGCCCCATGTGCCGGAAACATATTCCACGGTCCAGCCTTCGCTCTTTGCAACATGTTCCAGCACATCAATGAAGATGCCGGCGGGCTCACCGGTGGACCCATCCACAAAGACCTTGGGCGCGTTTTCATAAACACCCACGCGGACGAGCCGGGCTTCGGCATGGACCGGGGGCGACGCGAAAACCGGCAGAACGAAGAGGGAGAGGACAGAAAAAAGAATGATGAATGATGAACGATGAATGATGAATGATGGAATGAAGCGCATCTCTTCCTCTCAAAACGGGTTATTCGTTTTTCTTCCGGTGTTTTTTGATTGTTTTGACGCTTGCAACGAGAATGGCGGTCAGCTCGTCCGCCTCTTTTTTCAGGTCGGAAAGCCGTTCGGTTTTGACGATGCCGGAATCCGACAGGAGTTCAAGCCAATACAGTGTCTCCTCGAGTTCCTGCAATGCGCATTCGGTTTTACTGATCATTTCAGCATTCGAACGGCTCCGTTTGCCTTCCCGTAAATGCGCGCCCACGGACGTCCCGGACCGCAGGACCTTGTTTGCCGATCACCTGGGCCTCGGTGCTCCGTGGCAGGGATGCGTCAAGCCGGATAATCCGCAACGCAAACAACTTGGTCCTATCCAGTATATTTATCATTATTTTTCCATTTGTTTTTCTTTCATCATTCCGCATTCATCATTCATCATTCCCCAAGGCTTCTCTCACCTTTCGTGCCAGGTCGCTTTTATTAAACGGTTTCTGGATGAACTGCACCCCCCTGTCCAGAATGCCGCGGTGGGCGATGACATTGGCCGTGTACCCGGACATGAACAGCACCCGCAGATCCGGATATCCCTCTCTTAGCTTTTTCGCCAGATCCCGGCCGTTCATTTCCGGCATCACCACATCGGTTATCAGCAGGTCGATGGGGCCGGTGTGCTGTTTTGCCAGTTCCAGGGCCGCGGCCGGGCCGGGCGCCGTCAGTACGGTGTAGCCCATGCCGGTCAGCATCTTGTCGGCAAGCCTTAAAATCGCTTCCTCATCTTCCACCACCAGCACGGTTTGGCCGGTGCCAAGGGGTGTTTCCGGTTCAGTGAAAAGCGGCTCGAAGACGGCATCTCCCACGTGGCGGGGCAGGTAGATTTTGAAGGTGGTGCCCTGGCCAGGCTCGCTGTGCACAGTAATGAACCCCTCGTTCTGCCGGACAATGCCGTAGACCGTGGCCAGGCCCAGGCCCGTGCCTTTGCCTACGGTTTTGGTGGTAAAAAACGGCTCAAACAGGTTGTCCATTGTGTTTTTGTCCATGCCGCAGCCGCTGTCGCTGACCGCCAGCAGTACAAATTCGCCGGGAACAAAGCCGGGCCGGTCGGCGCAGTAGGCTTCGTCCAGAACAGCGTTGTCCGTCTCAATGGTGACCCTACCTACGCCGTCAATGGCGTCCCGGGCATTGACCAGCAGGTTGGCCAGCACCTGGTCCACCTGGGCCGGGTCCATGTTCACCAGCCACAGGCCCGAGCTCGGTTCCCAGGCAAGGTCGATGTCTTCGCCGATGAGGCGGCGCAGCATCTTGAGCATGCCCTCCACGGTCTCGTTCAGATCGATGGTGCGGGGCGCGATGGTCTGGCGCCGGGCAAAGGCCAGCAGTTGCCGGGTGATGTCGGACGAGCGCCGGGCCGCGTCAAGGATTTCGGTCAGGTCGTTGTAAAGGGGGTCGTCTTTGTCCATGTTCTGCAGGGCCAGTTCGGTGTACCCGAGAATCACGTTGAGCATGTTGTTGAAATCATGGGCCACGCCCCCGGCCAGCCGGCCCACGGACTCCATCTTCTGTGCATGGCTGAGCTGCGCCTCAAGATGTTCTTTTTCTTTCTCAGCCCGCTTGTTTTCAGTGATGTCTCTAAACTCCACCACCCTGACATCTTTGCCTTTGTATCTGATGTTTCTGGCTTCCAGCCGGAGAGGATATATTCCACCGTTTTTGCGGACGCCTTCCGCCTCATAGGGCTTTTCATAACCGGCGTTAATATTGCGTACAACCTTGTCCCGCGTGCCGTCGGAGATCAGTGACAACCCCTGCATCCCGATCAGTTCATCATAGGTATAACCGGTGATCTCGGACAACCCCTGGTTGCATTCCAGGATGAGGCCCTTGTCGTGAATGGCGATTCCCCCGAAAGAAGCGTTATGCAACGCCCTGAAACGCTCTTCGCTTTCTTTCAGTTCCTGTTCGATCCGCCTGCGTTCGGTGACGTCCCTTGTGCTGAAGACAATTCCCTTTAAATCACCATTATCATCCCGGACAAATCTTCCGACAGTCTCGAACCAGAGATAGCTTTCATCCGCGCATCGATAGCGGTACTCCACTTTTCGACTGTCATCGCCTGTGGACAGGAAGTCACGAAAAGAAACGGATACTTGCTGCACATCCTCCGGGTGGACGAATTCCAGAACATTTCGTCCAATCAGGGAATCGATATCATATCCCAATATATTGTGTGAGGCGCCCACGAATATGAAATTGCCTTCCAGGTCAGTCAAGGCAACAAGGTCAAACATATTATCAGAAACGGCCTTAAATAATTGTGCCTGTTCTTTCAGTTTCCCTTCCGTCCGTTTGTGTTCGCTGATGTCCTGAAAAGAACCCTGTACTTTGATAATCCTGCCGTTTTCATCTTTCACCGATCTGCCAATGGTCCGCACCCATACGCGTTTTCCTTTTGATGTAAGGATCTCCATTTCCTCATCATAGGGAATGCCTTTTTGAGCGCAATCTGTAAAAACCCGAGTGATTCTTTCCCGCCATTCGGGCGCATAAAACTTAATACCCTCCTCCACAGGCGGCGCGTAGCCGTGCGGCATTTCGTGAATGTCGGCCACCGTATCCGACCAGGTTGAAATATATGTTTTTAAATCCACGTCCCAGCCGCCGAATCCGGCGGTTTCCCCGGCAATCTGCAGCAGCGCATAATTTGATCGCAGCGACGCCTCGGCCTTTTTTTGCTCGGTGATGTCGCTGAATGTCACGATAAGATTATCGGGGAGAAAGGTGGCATAGAGCTCACAAATACGTTCAGATCCATCCTTGCAGGTCACTCGATATTCACCGGTGTTAACCGTCTGGCCGGAGTTCCTGGCTTTTTCAAGAAACGGCTTCCACCGTTCAATCACGTCTTGCCTGTAATCAGGATCGGGGTACGCTATCTGATACCATTCCGAAGTTGTGTATGCCGTATGTCCAAAAAGTTCAAGCGCGCTGCGACTCCAGAAAAAAATGGTATCATCCTGTAAATCAACAACTGCAATTGGAAAGGGCGTTGCATCAAGGGTTGCGCGTAATCGTTTTTCGCTCTCCAGCAGGACCGCCAGCTGTTGCCCGGCTTTCACCTGGTCGCTCAAAATCTTTCCGGCAAGGATGGTGGCCAGGGGATAGAGCAGCAGCACCGGCGGGCCGATGCGTCGGATAACCGCCATGCCGGCCCCTTCGGGCAGGGTGAACATCAGGGCGATCATGGCCAGGTGGACGGCCATGCCGAACAGGTAGAGGGCCTGAACGGACGGGGGCCGCGTATCCGGCTGAAGGCGATACCGGGCCAGCAGGCCGACAACGGCCGACGAAAGGATCACCAGCAGGCCGGTCAGTGTGCCGGCCCCTCCCAGCCAGACCCGGCAGGCCATGGGCAGCGCACTCGCCACGGCCGCGGCCCAGGGGCCGAAAAACAGGGCGCACAGGCTGACCATGATGGACCGGCCGTCAAAAATCAGGCCGGGCCCCAGGTTCAGGGGCCGCAGCATCCCCAGCACCGCGGTGCCGCCGAAAAGAAGGCCCTGAAGCCCGATACCCGCCCGGGTGTGGCGGGGCCACCGTTTTTCAATAAATCCGGAGACGATGCTTAATGCCACCAGCAGAGCCAGGTTGTGGATCAGGTCGACGTAAACCATTGAGGCTCCCTATTATTGAATGATGAAAGCGGAATGATGAATGATGAATGTTTGCGAAGCGCCATCTTTTTTTCTCCTGGGTTTGTTTGCCGGTCCTCCGGGCTTCGGCGCTCCGTGGCCGGGGTTTGTAAAGCCGGACCATCCGCAACGCAAACAACTTTGTCCTGTCCAGTATGTTTATCTTTATTTTTCCCTTTGATTTTTCTTTCAGTTTTCATCATTCCGCATTCATCATTCCCCAAGGCTTCTCTCACCTTCCGTGCCAGGTCGTTTTTATTAAACGGTTTCTGGATGAACTGCACCCCCTTGTCCAGAATGCCGCGATGGGCGATAACATTGGCTGTATACCCGGACATGTAGAGCACCCGAAGGCCGGGGTGTATGGATTCCAGTTTTTCCGCCAGATCCCGGCC
Organism: Desulfosudis oleivorans Hxd3; assembly: GCF_000018405.1. Taxonomy (NCBI): domain Bacteria; kingdom Pseudomonadati; phylum Thermodesulfobacteriota; class Desulfobacteria; order Desulfobacterales; family Desulfosudaceae; genus Desulfosudis; species Desulfosudis oleivorans. Next base: position 3,933,852 of record NC_009943.1, on the reverse strand, counting down.
GCTCATTTCCGGCATCACCACATCGGTGATTAGAAGGTCGATTCCGCCGGTGTGCCGTTTTGACAGTTCCAGGGCCGCGGCCGGGCCCTGGGCCGTCATGACGGTGTAACCCAGACCGGCCAGCATCTTGTTGGCGAGTTTTAAAACGGACGGCTCGTCTTCCACCACCAGTAAGGATTCACCGGTGCCATGAAGCGTTTCTGTGGCGGTGAAAAGCGGTTCGGAGACGGCATCTCCCATGTGGCGGGGCAGGTAGATTTTGAAGGTGGTGCCCTGGCCGGGCTCGCTGTACACATTGATAAACCCGTTGTTCTGCCGCACAATGCCGTAGACCGTGGCCAGGCCCAGGCCTGTTCCTTCTCCCACACCCTTGGTGGTAAAAAACGGCTCAAACAGGTTGTTCATTGTTGTCTTGTCCATGCCGCAGCCGCCGTCACTGACAGCCAGCAGGACAAATTCGCCGGGAACAAAGCCGGGCCGGTCGGCGCAGTAGGTTTCGTCCAGCACAGCGTTGTCCGTCTCAATGGTGACCTTGCCCACTCCGCTGATGGCATCCCTGGCATTGACCAGAAGGTTGGCCAGCACCTGGTCCACCTGGGCCGGATCCATGTTTATCGGCCACAGACCCGTGCCCGGCTCCCAGACAAGATCAATGTCTTCGCCGATGAGGCGGCGCAGCATCTTGAGCATGCCCTCCACGGTGTCGTTCAGGTCGATGGTCCGGGGCGCGATGGTCTGGCGCCGGGCAAAGGCCAGAAGCTGGCCCGTGATATCGGAAGAGCGCCGGGCCGCGTCAAGGATTTCCTTTAAATCCTCGTAAAGGGGGTCGGTCGGGGACATGTCCTGCAGGGCCAGTTCGGTGTACCCGAGAATCACGTTGAGCATGTTGTTAAAATCATGGGCCACGCCCCCGGCCAGCCGGCCCACGGACTCCATCTTCTGGGAATGGATCAGTTGCTCCTGGAGCCGGTCCCGTTCAGCCGCGTTTTTCCTTCTGGCCTCGTTTTCCACCTTAAGGTCTTCTAAAATATTCAGGGTGGCGGCCTGGCTCTGCCGCAGTTTCCGGTTGGCCGCTTCCAGGTCGTCCCGGCCTTGTTTGCGTTCCGAGATATCCTCGGATATGCCCAGCAGGTAACGGGGGGTTTTTTGCCGGTCAAAAATGGGAATTTTTCGGGTGTATAAAATTCGCTCCCCCAGGTACCGGGTGTGGATGGTCTCTTCGGTGATTTCAACAAGCCGGCCTTCAGCCAGGGCCTGGCGGTCCGTCTGGGCTGAACGATCAGCCTCGGCTTTGGGGAAAAAGTCATAATCGTTTTTTCCGACCATCTCCTGTTCCGAATATCCCAGCAGTTTTTCCCCGGCCCGGTTGAGTTTTACATAGCAGAGGGAGTCGGCCTCTTTTAAAAAGACCATTACCGGCATGTTTTTAATCATGCTTTCAAGAAGGGCTTCGCTTTCACGCAGTTTTTCGGCCCGCTCCGCCACCCGCTGTTCCAGCGATTCATTGATCTGCCGGTTTTCGATGAATTTGTATTTCAGGGAATCGGACATGACCTTGAGGTTGGTGATCAGAAAATCGGCCTCCACCACCGGGCTCTCAAGCCATTGAACCGGCTCCCCGGCCTCGACCCTGGCAGGCACGGTCCGGGTGGCCTCCACGATCCGGTCAATGGGCCGGACCACGCGGCGGCTTATCAGTTCGGCCAGGACCAGTGCCCCCAGCAGAATGGCAAACGCCAGAAAAAAAGCGGCCACATAACGGCGGTAAAGCGTTTTCTGAAACGGCGCAACCGGCTGTTCCAGGATCAGGAACCACTCCGCGGTGCGGCTCAGGGCGGACCGGGCCACGTAAAATGATTTTCCCCACAGGTCGATGGTGGAGGTGTTGGGCGGCAGGTCCGGTATCCATTGAAGCAGATCGTTGTCAAGGGCGGAAAGCCGGCCCCCGGGCCGGGAAAATGACGCAAGGGGAGGCAGGTCCGGCCGGTTGCTGAGAATCACGCGCCCCTTTTTATCCACCAGGGTATAGCGGACATTGGGTCCGGTGGCATGAAGCTCCAGCAGGGTTCGAATGCGGTCAAATTTTATCAGGCCGGCTACCAGGCCGTTGTACTCCCCGCCGGCTGCTACCGGTGCCACCACAATGACAATGGGGTCTTCGGGCCTGAACTTTGACAGCAGAACATCCGAGAAGATCGGTTTCAGGGTTTTTCTGGCCTCCGCAATATAGGGGCGGTCGGCATAGTTCATGCCGAGAATGCTTCGGCCGTCTTCTGTTTCCGGAGCCGCGGCCGTTACAGTGGAATACCGGTTCATCAGGGCGATGCGCAGAAAACCGCTGTCCGACTGCCAGGCCTGGTCCAGACGGGCCTGAATTTCTTCTGCGTCCAGGGTTTGGGACAGAGAGGCCAGGGTGGCTACCACTCGCTCCCTTTGGTCGAGCCAGGTCTCAAGACCGTCGGTCAACTGGCGGCTGTCCCAGGCCAGGGTGTCGCGGATTTGGCGGTCGGTTTCCGCCATGTCGGCCCGGCCGGCCAGGGCCAGAAAAACCAGAAACGGACCCAGCACGAAAACAAGCATCAGGTTGGATAAGAGTTCGCGAAAGGCGATGCGTCCGTTTGTGCGCCGGATGACGATCCAGCCGGTGACCATCAACCGGGCGATCAAAGCGTTGGCAATGCCGTTGATCGCCTGCTTGGTGAGCAGAAACAGGGCGTCGCCGGAGGAAACGCCGGAAATGAAATGAAAACAGACAAACCCCAGGGGAAGGCCCATGCAGAGCCAGTAAACGGTATCGGCGGTTACCAGGGACCATCGGCGGCGGGTAAAAAGCAAGCCCGCCACCGCCACCTCGGCAGTCATGGTGACCATGGCCCAGGGGTGGTTCCAGGCCAGCCAGGTGTAGGCCGAGATAACAGCCCCGGCCGCTATGCCCGGAATCCAGCCAAAAATCTGAAGGGCCAGCATGGCAAAGAGGCTGCCGAATATAAAATGGGCGTTGAGAATGGAAACCGGAAAGGCGTTGCCGGCCAGGCCGGCGCACACCAGCACGCAAAACAGCGGAACCGCGTACCGGGTTTTTATGTTCATGACAGGTGGATGGTAGATCATATCAGTTCTCCTGGCGGTATGGCGCGGCGGCAAGGGTTGATGTGATGTTCCGTGCGATTTTGGGGTCATGCTTTTCGAATCCTGTATTTTTCAGCAAGACCGGCTTTTTTCAGCAGGGCGTTGATCTCTTTTTTCAGCTCAACCATGACCATTTCGCGGTCCACAACAGTGTCGTGGAACCGCTGAAGCGCATCCATTTTTTCAAGCAGCGCGTTTTCCGCCTGCTTGCGCTCCGTGATGTCGCGCACAATGATAACGGTTTTTTTCACGCCGTCCGGATCGGTGAAAACCGTGGAAGAGATATCCGCCGAAAACAGGGACCCGTCGGCCCGTCGCATGGCCAGCTCCCCGTATGCTCTGCCGGTGCGGGCGCGTATGCCCAACCCTTTTTCCAGGTTCGGGTCGGTAGTGTCCACCAGGTCTTCTCTCCGCAGACGGGTAAGTTCTTCAACGGACCGGCCGAACATGGCGCAGGCCGACGGATTGGCGTCAAGAATGGCGCCGTCCGGCGAGGTGAACAGCAGGGCGTCCATGGAGTTGTCAAAAATCGACCGGTAGTGAAGCTCGCTTTTGCGCAGGGACTCTTCCATCTCTTTCTGCTCGGTGATATCCCGGGCCGTGGACAACGCGCCCATCACATTACCGTTTGTGTCCTTGATCACGCGGCACCACCAGGCCAGCAGGCGGGCCTGGCCGTCTTTGCGTCTTTGCAGGCTTTCAACATAGATCACATTTTCATCGCCGTGGAAAAGGGTGTCCACCTTTTGATAGGTCTCTTGCTCTCCCACAAAATAGTCGGCAGCCGGTCTGCCGATCACATCGTTTCCGAAAAACGCTACACCTGCCGGATTGGCCCAGGTGTAAATTTTGTCGGCATTGACCTCCATGATGATGTCCGGCGCCGCTCCCAGAATGGCCCGATGCCGTTCCGACACAGCGGCCAGTTCGGCGGTGCGGCGTGCCACGGTTCTGCGCAGTAACCATGTCCAGAGCAGGCTGGCCAGCAGCATCAGCAGCAGGGGGACAAGAACAACGGCCGCGTATTTAAAAACGGCAGGCGCGTCAATGGCCTGTTTTTGATAAACGCCCAGCCACTTTTCCTGAATGCGGCGGTATTCGCCGTTCTTATCCAGAATTTTCAGCCCTTCGCTGAATTGGGCCAGGATCGCCTTGTGCCCGTTGGGCGCGGCATAACAGTAGTCCAGGGGAAGAAATTCCTGCCGCCCCAGAACAAGATTCTTCCATCCCTGTTTTTCGATCAGGTAGAGGGAGCTGATTCGAACCGCAAGGCCGCAGTCGTGTTTTCCTTCAGCCAGCTCACGCAACACCGCCTCCTGCGACTCAACAAGCGAAAGCTGGCCGGCAAGGCCCTTGGCCACAAGAAAGTCGTGGGCCGCGTCTTTGCGCTGCACCACGATGCGTTTGCCCGCCAGATCGTCGAGCGTTGCCGGCGGATCGCCTTCGCCTTTGCGCACAATGCTGACGTAATGGTGCACTGTGTGGGCCTGGGTGAAGTCGAATGTCAAATCCCGTTCAGGCAGGTAAAACATACCTTGAAGGACATCAACCCTGCCCTCCTCCATGTCCTGAACGATTTTGGCCCAGGGACCCAGTCGGATTTCGATGTCCAGCCCCATTTCCCGGGCAATGGCCCGGGAAAGATCCACATTGTATCCGGCCGGCCGGCCGTTCTCATCCAGATATTCAAAGGGCGGGTACTGGTGGTCCCCGCCGACCACAATACGGCGGCCGGTCGGCAGCTCCAGGGCGGCAAACCATTTGGCGTGAAGATGCCGGTAGGTGCCGTCGGCCATGACCAGGGCCAGGCCCTCGTTGAGCAGGGCCAGGGTCTCCCTGTCCCCCTCGCGCACGGCAAAACAGAAATCCTGGCGAAACCCTTCGACCGGCTGATTGATAATGCGAAGGCCGGTCAGTTCGGTCTCCTGAAGCAGGCGCAGGGCCACCAGCCGCTGAATCACCACGGCATCGGCACGACCCTGGGAAAGGTCGCGCAGGGCCTCTTCAAAAGTCGTGGTGGAGTGAATGTTGATGCCCCGGTCTTTTCGCTGGAGAAACTCCTCGGCATTGTCCCCCTTCATCACGGCCACGGTTCGGCCGCCAAGGTCGGCCAGTCCCTGAATGCCGGTTGTCTCTTTTCGTACCACAATGGCGCCGTGAAGGGACATGTAGGGCACCGTGAAATCAAACAGAAGCTCCCGTTCCGGGGTCCGGCCCACCAGGGGCAGGGCGTCGACCTCGCCGGTTTCCAGCCATCTTCTTACTTCAGGCCACGGGCCGGTACGAAACACCACCTCACGGCCCATGGCACCCAGGGCGGCTCGCATCAGCTCAACGGAAAAGCCGCCTGCCCGGCCCTGGTCATCCACGATGGAAAACGGCGGATAGTTGATCTCGGCGGCGGACAGGAGGGGCGGGCGTACGGTTTCGGCGGCAACGGGCTTGTTGAAAAAGGCCGCAAAAATGAGAAGGGCGGCAACGGCGAGGAAAAATGATGAATGATGAATGATGAATGATGAATGTTTGCGACGCGTCATCATTTTATCCTCCCGGCTTTTATTGTTTTGACGGTTTGTTCTTTATATCTCGCAAAGGCGCAAAGTGCTAAAAGGAGTATTCTTTTTGCCTTACACGCAGAGTTCATGCTTTTCATTGCGACCTTTGCATCTTTGCGTGAAGTTTAAGTTTTCGAGGTTTTCATCATTCATCATTCCGCATTCATCATTCCAAAAGCGCTTCTCTCACCTTCCGTGCCAGGTCTACTCTGTTGAACGGTTTCTGGATAAAATGGACCCCCTCGTCCAGAATGCCGCGATGGGCGATGACATTGGCGGTGTAGCCGGACATAAAAAGCACCCGAAGAGTGGGATAACGCGCCTTCAGCTTCTCCGACAGAGCCCGGCCGTTCATGCCCGGCATGACCACATCGGTGATCAGCAGGTCGATGGGGTTCGAATGGCTGTCCACCAGTTTCAGGGCCGCTTGCGGGCTTAAGGCCTTCAGCACGGTATATCCCAGGCCGGTAAGTGTCTTCTGGGTAAGCTTTAATACCGCGGCCTCATCCTCCACCACCAGAACGGTTTCGCCGTTGCCGGCCGGCAGCACCGTTGTGTCCCGCGCTTCGGTTTCGTCCGGCGTGCCCGCATGGCGGGGCAGGTAGATTCTGAAGGTGGCGCCATGGCCGGGCTCGCTGTACACGTTGATAAAGCCGTTGTTCTGCCGGACGATGCCGTAGACCGTTGCCAGGCCCAGGCCGGTGCCCTCGTTGACGTTTTTGGTGGTGAAAAAGGGCTCAAACAGATTGTCCATCGTTACTTTGTCCATGCCCCGGCCGTCGTCACTCACGGACAGAACCACATACTCGCCGGAAACAAATTCAGCATGGCCGGCACAGTAGGCCTCATCCAATGCCGTGTTTTGCGTTTCAATGGTGATTCTGCCCGTCCCGTCAATGGCATCCCGTGCGTTGAGGCAAAGGTTGGCCAGAATCTGATCGATCTGAGCGGCATCCGCGTATACCGGCCATAAACCCGACCCCGGCTTCCAGGCCAGATCGATATCCTCGCCGATCAGCCGCCGCAGCATTTTCAGCATTTTTTCCACCGTATCATTCAGGTAGACGGTTCTGGGCACGATGATCTGCCTGCGGGCAAAGGCCAGCAGTTGTTTTGTGATCTCCGCGGAGCGGCGGGCCGCGTCAAAAATTTCCGTCAAGTCTTCTCGCAGGGGATCATCAGGGCCGACCTGGTCCAGGGCCAGTTCGGCATGGCCCAGGATCACGTTGAGCATGTTGTTAAAGTCATGGGCCACGCCTCCGGCCAGCCGGCCCACGGACTCCATCTTCTGTGCCTGCATAAGCTGGGCGGAAAGCCTTTCTTTTTCGGCCTCGGCCTGTTTGCGCACGGAAATGTCCCTGGAGCTGAACAGCAGATCTTTGGGGTTTCCATCCAGATCTCTCAAAACATCGCCAACGGTTTCCACCCAGACATACCCACCGTCCGCACGTTTACAGCGGTATTCAACCATGCGGTGTCGCGACTGGCTTAAAAAGCCATCGGTCATGGCGGTCGCAACGAGGTCCCGGTCGTCGGGGTGAACAAGGGACATGACGTCCGTGCCGATCAAAGCATCCGGCTCATATCCCAGCGTCTGACGATGGGCGGCGTTTATAAACCGCAACTGTCCCTGAACATCGGCAATGGAGACCATGTCAAAGATGTTGTCCGTGATGCTCTGCAGCAGGCCTGTTTTTTCCAGAAGCGCGGCTTCGGCCTGTTTGCGTCCGGTGATGTCACGCACGATGGCCCACATGCCGATGGGTGAAGCGGCCTCATCCCGGATCAGAAACGTCCGCAACTCAACCGGAAAGACAGTGCCGTCCACCCGGCGGTACTCTTTTTCATACACATCCGAGTAACCCCGTTTCAATATCTGGTCTTCAACGACAGCGGTTTCAAGGGAGTGCCATTTTTCTGGCGTCAGGTCCTGGTATGTCAGTTCGTGCAGTTCTCTGTCGGTATATCCCACCATGGACTGGAAGGCCGGGTTGTATTCCTGTACCCGGCCAGCAAGATCGACGGCGACAAACGCGTCCGTCATGCTCTCATACAGGCGGCGGTATTTCTGTTCCGAGTCCCGCAACGCCTTCTGGGCGGCCTGTTCTTCCGTCTGGTCCCGGAACACCAGCACCACACTGATGATGTCACCGGCATCGTCGCGGACGGGGGCGCCGCTGTCGGCAATGGGGCGCCTGGCCCCGTCTCTGGCGATGAGAATCGTATGGTTGGCCAGCCCCACCACCCGGCCCTCCCGCAGCACCCTGGCCACCGGGCTTTCCACGATTGCGCCGGTCTCTTCGTTGGCGATACGAAAAACATCTTCAACCCGTTGCCCTTTGGCCTCCGGCTCTTTCCATCCGGTAAGGGATTCGGCCACGGGGTTTAACAGGGTCACCCGGCCGGCGGCATCGGTGACAATGACGGCGTCGCCGATGGACCGCAGGGTGGTGCGGTAGCGTTCCGCCTCCATACGCCGGTCCGTCTCGGACTGAAAAAGCAACTGGTACTGTTTTTTTCTTTCCCGCAGCCAGAAGGCAGCCCCCAGGACCGTGATGATACCGCTACCCACCAGAATCAGGGCCAGGATCAGGGCGGACCGGAAATGCCATTCGGCAAACGCTTCCGCTTCATCCATTTTTGAAACGATAAACCAGGGGGAACCCGGCACCGGCAGGGTGACCGCCACAACATCGGCATTCCGGTAATCCTTTGCCCTTGTGACCCCTGTGTACCCGGTCACGGCCATCACCGCGGGCAGATCGGCCCGGCTCAAGGGGATGCGAAGCTTTAAGCCCGAGTTCGGCTGGTGGCGCAGGTCGTTTAAAAACAGGACGTGGTCGCCGTCGCGCCGCACCAGCAGGGTTTCCGCGCTGCGGCTGGGCACCGGCCAGGACTGAATCAGGGGGAACAGAAAGGCGCGGGCGTTGCTGATCAGTATGATGGCGCCAAGAGGCTGGTCGTTGGCATAAAGCGGCGCCACCACACTGATATGGGGGGAGGAACCATCCTTTTCTGTGTGCAGTTCGGTAAAAACCGGCCTGCGGTCGAACAGCGCGGTCGCAAGCGCCCCGACAAATCCGTTATGATCAATGACATCGTGGCCGTTGAGGCTCACCTGCACCCTGCCGTCAGGGTCAACCAGCAGAATATTGGCATAGTGGTAGCTTGCCTGCAGGTCCGTAAACCGCCTTTTGATCTCGCCCACGATCGCTTCCGCGGGTGCCGTGAAATAGTCGGCGATGTCCCTGACCAAGGACCTTCTGTCCATGAGCATGGCTGCATCGCCTGTCCGTTCGGCCCGCCACCGGGTGATCTGGTCGGCCTTGAGCCTGGCTATGGCGGTCAGGTTTGCCTCCACCCGCGAAAGCTGCTGTTTGTGCTGAAAATCGTAAAACCAGCCGCCGCCGGCAATGATCGCCAGCAGGGCCGGGGCCAGACAGACCGCCATCCAGCGAAAAGCAGCAGGATTTGGTGGTTTGCGCATAACAGCTCCTTCGCGTTATTCCTTCAGCGCGTCTCTCACCTTTTCCGCCATGTCCTGGTTGGAAAAAGGCTTCTGAATAAAGTTCACATCGGCTTCCAGCTCTCCCCGCCGGCCGATGATATCGGCCGTGTAGCCGGACATGTAGAGCACCCGAAGATCCGGAAACCGCTTTTTCATCGTTTTCGCCAGGTCCCGGCCGCTCATCTCCGGCATGATCACATCGGTGATCAGAAGGTCAATGGTGCCCTGATGTTCGTCCGCCATTGTTATGGCCCGGGCCGGACCGAGGGCCGTCAGCACGTTATAGCCCAGCCGCTCCAGTACTCTTTGAACAAGCTTCAGCACCGAGGCCTCGTCTTCCACCACCAGCACGGTTCCGCCGCTGGCGGCCGGGGCTTTTTGCCCTTTGGCGGATGGGGCCGGTTCCGGCGCGCCCGCGTGGCGGGGAAGATAGACGGTAAAGGCGGTGCCCTGTCCGGGCCGGCTGGCCGCGTAGATGAATCCGTTGTTTTGCTTGATGATGCCGTAAACCGTGGCCAGACCCAGGCCGGTGCCTTCGCCCACGCCCTTGGTGGTAAAAAAAGGCTCAAACAGGTTGTCCAGGGTTTTTCTGTCCATGCCCCGGCCGGTGTCGCGAACAGAGAGCCGCACGTATTCACCGGGCACCAGGCCGGGGCAGTCCACGCAGTCCCACGGGCCGAGCCGGACATTGTCTGTTTCAATCTCAACGCGGCCCACTCCGTCGATGGCGTCCCGGGCGTTGTCCAGGAGGTTGGCCATCACCTGGTCAATCTGGGAGGGGTCCATTCGAACCGGCCACAGGTCCGGTCCGGGGGTCCAGGCCATGTCGACATCCTCGCCGAGAAGCCGTTGCAGCACCTTGAGTCTGTCCCCCATGGTGGCGTTCAGGTCCAGCACCCGGGGGTGGATCGTCTGCTTGCGGGCAAAGGCCAGAAGCTGGCGGGTGATCTCGGCGGAGCGGCGGGCCGCGCCCAGAATTTCATTGAGGGTTTCACAAACCGGGTCATCCGGCCTTGTCTCGTCCAGGGCCAGTTCCGCGTGGCCCACGATAACATTGAGCATGTTGTTAAAATCATGGGCCACGCCCCCGGCCAGGCGGCCCACGGCCTCCATTTTCCGCGCCTGGATCAACTGGGCCGAAAGTTTTTCCTTCTCGGCCTCGGCCTGTTTGTGTTCGGTGATATCGCGCTCAATTCCCCGAAAACCGATCGGGTTGCCGTCGGTGTCTCTCATTAAGGAAATAGAGGTGGCCACATGGCATTTTTCCCCGTTTTTCTTTATAAGGGTCCACTCAAAGGATTTATCCGTTTCTCCGGTTCTAAATACGTGATTGAATATTTGAAACACTTTTTTAGCGGTTTCCGGGGCCATATATTTTTTGTAATTCATGCCCATGGCCTCGTCACTTGGATAACCCAGAATTTTGCACAGAGACGGGTTGAAGAAGGTAAGGTTTCCGGCCAGATCCACTTCATAGTAACCGGTTTCAATATTGTCCAGGACGGATCGGTACCGTTCCTCGTTTTTCCGTAGCGCCTCCTCGGCCTGTTTGCGTTCGGTGATGTCCTGAAAGATGGAAGCGAACTGGTTGGGCGCGGGACGAAAAGCCGTCACCGCAAAGTATTTTTCCAACGCTCTGGCGTGCTCCTCGAAAAAGACAGGGTCCCCCGTTTCGGCCACGCCGGCATATCTTTCGATCCAGTACGGCTCGGTGTCCGGCAAAACCTCGAGCACGGTCTTGCCCACAATCTCCCTGGCCGCAAGTCCGGTCATGCGCTCAAAAGCCGGATTGACGGCCAGAAACCGATAGTCAATCGCCCGGCCCGCGGCGTCGCGGATGATTTCGTGCAGGGCAAAGCCGTCGAGCATCTCGCGAAACAGGGTATGATAGTCCTGTTCGATCTTGCGATGTGCGGTCACGTTCCGGCAGAAGGAGAGCACGGACCGAATCTCCCCGTGGGCGTCTTGTTCCGGGATCAGGCGCCAGTTGAAAACCACCTCTCCCTGTTTTCCCTGAAAGCGGAACTCGGTCTCAAAAGGCGTTTTGCTGTCAAATACGCCTTGGATGGCCTTTTCCCAGAAACGGCACGCCGGTTCCGGGAAATCCAGTTCGCGGTGTGTCCTGCCGATGAACCGGGCCGCCGGCAGGTCGATGAGATCACTGATGTTATCGGACACAAACAGGTGCCGCCCGTCACGGTCAAAGCGCATCACGATGTCCGGCAACCCGTCAATCAGCACGCGGTATTTTTTTTCGCTTTCGCGCAGGGCTTCTTCGGCCTGCTTTCGCTCGGAGATGTCGAGCATCACACCCACAAGGCCGTCCACCCGGCCGGCCGAATCCTGGAACGCGGACTTATAGAACACCACATCCCGGGCCGTGCCGTCCGGACCCGCGTACTGGTATTCGTACTGCTGCTTTCCGCCGGTCTTCAGAAGTTCGAGATCTTTGTCCCGATAGGTCGAACTGTAATTTTCAGGCCAGATTTCATGGGGCCGTTTGCCGAGGATTTCTGCTTCGGTTTTGCCGGTTATGGCTTCAAAGGCCGGATTGCATCCCAGGTAAAGGCCGTTTCTGTCCTTGAAAAACACCGGGGCCGGTATGGCGTGAAGCAGCGTTTGCAGCAGCCGGCGCTCTCTTTCGGTTTCCGCTGCGGCCTGTTCGGCCTGCTTCCGGGCCCGGGCAATTTCGGTCTGGAAATTCAGGGTCCGGCGACGGGCGACAGCCAGGGCGAAACTTAAGGCCAGGGACGCAATCAAGGCCGCTGTCAGCACCGACGGCCATGCCGCCGCGGCCAGCACGGCCCCTTGCCAGCGGCGGGCGTCCACATCCATTCCCAGCACGGCCGCCACCCGGCCGGTTTGCGGCTCGAACAGCGGCACCAGGGCGGAGACCCAGGTGCCCCAGCGGTCTGCCTCAGGGCCTTCCACGGTTCCGGTTCCCGTGGCAAAGACGCGCAGCAGACCGGCGGACGCCTCTTCATAGGGCTGTCCCGGAGGGGAAAGATTTTGTGATTCGGCAGGCTCGCTGTCTGCCAGAAAAAACAGGCCCCCATCCGGCCGCTGTCCCAGCAGATAGATAAATCGGGCCCGGCCATGGGTGCGATGGAGGGCACCCAGCTGCTTTTTGATATCCCGGTAGGCGGGGGCCTCAAGATCGGCGGCAGTGCCGGAAAGGGCCAGAACCTTTTCCAGGTCCAGTGCGCCGGCCACCAGTCGCGCCTGCTCCAGCAGGTCGGCGCGCATGCTGCCGTCTGCATGGCGCACCGTCTGCCAGATGAGCATGGCTCCGGCTACCAGCAGCAGGGCCAGAACACCGGCCAGGCCGGACAAAAGGCCTCGCTTTCCAAAGGGACTTTCAGGGCGGGTGGTAACAGGGGCGGGTGTGTCGGTGGTCATTGGACCTCCCTGTCTGAGTGGCGTCTATGTAAGGGGGCGGTTAAAATATTTAAATATACTAGCACAGTAACGGCACATCGCCAACACCGTTTCGTTAAAACGGCAGGGGTTTGCGTCTTGACCCAAAAGCGCTTGTGAAGTATCATATCACATTCTGAGAACACCGGCCCTGGCCATTTACAACCGTGCGCCTAAGGAGGAGACAGGCATGTCGTTCTACCGGAAAGAGGACGAAAAGCTGAGAATGTTCATGGAACACACCAGCTCCCTGGTCGCCATTCTTGATAAAAATGGAAACTACGAGTATGTCAGTCCCTCCCATGAACGGCTGCTGGGCTATTCACCGAAAGCACTTTTGGGCACCTCGGGTTTCGGCATTGTCTATCCCGAGGATGGCGAATGGATGGCAAAGATACTGGCCGACGGCCTGTCCGGCAGCATGGACCGGGTGTACGGCCTGGAGTACCGGGCACTGGATAAAGAGGGCCGGGTGCATTATCTGAAAGGAAATTTTGACTCCATTCGGGACAACCGGGCCAACCTGCAAAACATCGTCTTTGTGGGTGATGATGTTACTGACCTTCGGGAGTCGGCAGCGGAACTGGACCGGGAAAAAGAAAAGTTCAGGGGCCTGATGGAAGGCTCTCCGCTGGGTATCTTTGTGCGTGAAAAAGACGACGCGATCTCTTATGTCAACGCAACGTTTGTCGCGCTTTTCGGGTATACGCAAAAAGAGATCGCCACCGGCAGCGACTGGTTTCAACTGGTCTATCCCAGCGTGGAGCACCGGCAGCAGATTCTCGAGACATGGAAGGCGGACCTGGAAACCGTGAGCCCCGGCGGCAGTTCGCCCACCCGCAAGCATGTGGTGACGTGCAGAGACGGCACGGAAAAAACCGTGCTGCTCTTTTTTGTGGTGTTGCAAACCGGGGAGCAGCTGGTGGTCTGCCAGGACATCACCCGGCAGGAGTCCCTGGAAGCCCAGTTCCTGCATGCCCAGAAAATGGAGAGCATCGGCCGCCTGGCCAGCGGCATCGCCCACGACTTTAACAACCTGCTGACCACCATCATCGGCAACGCTGATTTTGCCCTGATGGACTTAAAGCCGGAAGATGACCTCCATGACGTGGTCCGGGAGATCAAGGATGCCGCGGACAGGGCCGCCAACCTGACCCGGCAGCTGCTGGCCTTCAGCCGCAGGCAGAGTTGCCACCCGGAGGAGCTGAGCCTGAACACCAAGCTTCAGGATACGGAAAAGATGATTCGTCGCCTGATCGGCGAAAATATTGAGCTGGAGCTGGCCCTGGCTTCGGACGCGGCCCGGGTGGAGATGGATCCCGGCCAGCTGGACCAGGTGATCATGAACCTGGTGGTCAACGCCCGGGATGCCATGCCCGACGGGGGAAAGCTGACGATTCAGACCGCCAGGGTGGATCTGAGCGGGGATGACCCGGTCAGCCCGGTGGAGCTCATTCCAGGGGCCTATGTGCTGTTGAGCATGACCGATACGGGCATGGGAATTCCCCGGGAAGTTCAGGACCAGGTCTTTGAACCGTTTTTTACCACAAAGGAGAAGGGCAAGGGCACCGGCCTGGGCCTGTCAACGGTTTACGGCATTATCAAGCAGAACAATGGCAACACCCTGATCTACAGCGAGCCCGGCAAAGGCACCACCGTGAAGATTTTTCTTCCGGTGCACGAGCGGCCTTCCGACAACACCGGAAAGCCCGCGGACAGGGGCACGCGCCTTCACGGTACCGAGGCCATCCTGCTGACCGAGGACGAGGAAAGGGTCAGAAAGATTGTGGCGCGCATGCTGATGCGGTATGGCTACACCGTGATGGAGGCCGGCGACGGCCGGGAGGCACAGCGCCTTTTTCGGGCCGCTCACCAGCCCGTGAAACTGCTGCTCACCGACATGATCATGCCGGGCATGAACGGCCTGGAGCTGGCTGTTTCCCTGCGCGGCGCCCAGCCGGATCTCAAGGTGCTCTGCATGTCCGGTTATACGGACACCGCTCTTTTCGAAGGGGTGAAAAACGAGGGGTTTGAGTTCATCCACAAGCCGTTTACGCCCACGACCCTGGCCGCCAAGGTCCGGGAACTGCTGGATGAAGAACAGGGGTAACAGACAGGGGGGGGAGATGGCCGATATTCTGGTAATCGATGATGATGAAAGCGTCTGCCGGCTCTTTGCCCGTGCCATATCACGGATGGGTCACCGTGCGGACGCCGTCCTGACCCTGGGCGAAGGCATGGACAAGATCAAAAGCGGCCTGTTTGACCTGGTGCTGCTGGATGTGCGACTGCCCGACGGCAACGGCCTGGCGGCCGTGCCCGCCATTCTCAAGGGGCCCGGGGAGCCGGAGGTGATCATCATTACCGGCCAGGGAGACGCGGATGGCGCGGAAATGGCCACCCGCAGCGGGGCCTGGGCCTATGTGGAAAAACCGCCGGTGATGGACCAGCTCACCCTTCACATTCGGCGGGCACTGGAGTTTCGCGATCAGAAGAGCCGGGCCCGTCTTCCCCTGGTGATGAAGCGGGACCGGATTCTCGGCTCCAGCCCGGCCATCACCGAATGCCTGGGGCAGGCGGCCCTGGCCTCGGCCTCGGATGTCAATGTGCTGGTGACCGGCGAAACCGGCACCGGCAAGGAGCTGTTCGCCCGGGCCATTCACCAGAACAGCCGACGGGGACAAAGCCCGTTTGTGGCGGTGGACTGCGCGGCCCTTTCCGAAACCCTGGCCGAGAGCATTCTTTTCGGTCACGTGAAGGGGGCCTTTACCGATGCCGACCGGGACCGGAAAGGGCTGATCCGGGAGGCCGACGGCGGCACGCTTCTTCTGGACGAAGTGGGGGAGCTGTCGCTGGAGCTTCAGAAAAGTTTTTTGCGGGTGCTCCAGGAAAAGCGGGTCCGTCCGGTGGGCCTGGAAAAAGAGATCGATTGCGATTTCCGGCTGATTGCCGCCACCAACCGGGACCTGGATAAAATGGCGGCCCAGGGAAGCTTTCGCAGTGACCTGCTTTACCGTATCCGCACCTTTACCATCAAGCTGCCGCCCCTGCGCCAGCGGGGGGGTGACTTCAAGGAGCTGGCCGTTGCCTGTATTCATGACTTCTGCGAGCGGGAAAACATCGAGGTAAAGAGTGTTTCCCCGGATTTTTTTGAAACCCTGGCCGCCTATGCCTGGCCCGGCAATGTGCGGGAGTTGATCAGCGCCATTGAAAGCGCCCTGAGCGTGGCCCGGTTTGCCCCCATGCTTTACAGTCGGCACCTGCCCGAAGAGATCCGCGTGCACCAGGCCAGAAAAAAGGTGGACAGCGCGGAACCCGGTACAGAAGGGCGCGACCGCAACAGCAACATGTCGCTGCCCCCCCTGAAAAAGGTGCGGGATGATGTGGTGGCCCAGACGGAAAAAAGTTATCTTGCGGACCTGATGCGGATCACCGGCGGCAAGGTTTCCGAGGCGTGCCGCGTTTCCGGCCTTTCCCGGTCCCGGCTGTATACCCTGCTGAAAAAATACGGCATTCAATGATGGCTTCGTAAAAAGTCCAATATCTGCGTTGCGCTGCACCCCTCGTCACTGCGGCGTACGACAAGTACGCCTCACTCCTCGGGGTTTGCGACGCCTTGATCTTGAACTTTTTACAAAGCCATCAAGGAACCGAGCCCCCCGAAATAAAACCCTTTGTGCCTTTCGTGTTAAAAAGCGGCCGGCCAATTGCATCGACAGGGTGTTTTAACACGAAGACCACAGCAACAAGCGCAGGTCCGGAAATGTTGTCCGGCACAGGAACTGTTCTGCCGGACAGAACAAAGTCCTGTCCGGCAGAACGCGCCGTCTTTTTTCAATTGCCCCCCAAGTCACATAACATCCTTTAATTTCTATATAAAAAAGATAAAGCCGCACGGGCTGCTCCCCTGGCACACCCTTTGCTCTAATACCGAACAGCAAGAACAGTTTTTGTTTTACTGTTCGAAGCGTGGGGGTCCCGGGAAATTGGGATCATAAAAACCTGAAAGGAGTTTGTCATGGCAGTCAACCGTGTAGCGGTTTCAGATAGATTCGAAGGACCGGCCGGCGCATCGGCGACCGGAATTACAGGATGGTGGACCGGTTTTTTGAGCCCCCTGATTTTTACGGGCCTGCTGTTGCTGCTGCTGGCCTCTCCCCGACCTTCGGCCGGGGCGCAACTGGGCTTAAGCAGCGGCCAGGCGGAAAAAGGGGAGCAGGCGACCTTTACGCTTTCCGTAAACCAGGCCCCCCGCACCCTCAACGCGTTCATGCTCGATATTGCCTATGATGTCAATGTGCTTCGATTTTCCGGGTTTGCACCCGGAGAACTGGCCCGTGACGGCTATTCTCTTTTCAGGGTGTTTAATCACAGCCCGGGCGTGATCCGCATCGGCGGTGTAGAACCCCAGGAACCGGGAGTGCGAAAGGGAGACAGCGGTGATCTGGTCCACCTGACCTTTAATGTGATCCAGGAGGGGGAGAGTCCACTGACCCTTACCGCTCTTACCAATGACGTGCAGGGATGGACCACCCGGAACGGCCATTTTGCGGCCCTGTCCGTTGATCCGGCGGATAAAACGTCCCAGGCGCCTGAACTGGAAAACCCGGGGCAGGAGGTGGACGGTATTCCCGTTGTGGATAGCGCGGGCGCCGTTGCCTCGGCACTGTCGCGGTCCGGCGGGGCTCCTGGATATGGTAATGCGCCGGAAACAGGCGCTGTTGACGATAATGGTGAACCGGTGAATACGGCATCAACGGAGAAGCCGGTTGCCGATGACCAGGGAGAGCCGGTTTTGCGGCAAAACAGCGCGGCCGGAACCATGCAGGCCCCCGTGGAGCGGCAATCAGCCCGGGGTTCGTCTTCGGCACAGACCATCGGTTCCGGGAAGGCTCTGCCGGCCGGCCGCCAGAGCGTCAATCCGGCCGGCCGCATCGGGCCGGTTCCCGCCGAAGGCCCTGAAAAAAGTCTGCTCCAGGACCGTTTAACCGGTATCCGTTCGAAGGCGGCAGCCGGGACAGCGGGACGGCAATCGGGTGATCAACAGCCCCTGTCCGCATTTGGCGGCGACCGGCTGTTTGAAGTCGCTGCACGGGTGGTGGAGATCGTTCTGCTGGCGGCTATTCTGATGGTGCTGCTGATGATTTTAAGGGAGATGCGATCACAACGGGCAAAAATAAAAATATTTCCGGGCAGCTCGGGCCTGCCGGCATCGGATTCGCCAACAAGGCCGGAAATCCGTTCAACCGGAACCGGCCCGAACCGGCACACCCTTTCCTCCCGGATTTTTCGATTTACCGGGTAGTCAAGCAGGGCATAAAAGGAACCCCGAAAAATTAAAAACAAACCGCCAAAACAAAAAAGGACGTTTTGGGCAGGAGAATAATCATGAAAAAAAGATCCCTTACATGGCTGACAATGGTTTTTGCGGTGTGTGGAATGTTGTTCGCAAACCATTCCGCGGCCCAGGAAGGAGAGGCCGCCGCCCAGTCACCGGGCCAGACCGTGACCTGGTGTCTTTATGTGACAGACGCGCCCAACACGGTCCGGGCCTTTGGCCTTGATATTGTTTATCCAACGGATATTTTAACCTTTAACGAGGCATCCAAGGGAGAACTGCTGGAAAAAGGGTTTGGCTTTTTTGGCGTTAATGAGCTTAAGCCCGGCCGCATCCGGGTCGGCGGCATGGAAACGGGAGAGAACGCTATTGCGCAGGGATCCAGCGGTCGACTGGTTACCCTGACATTTATCAAAAAAAAAGAAGCAGCCCCGTCGTTTAAGATCATCATGGTTCGAGACCATATGCAGACATGGTCCGTGTTAACCGATGACGCGGTTCAGCCGGCCCACCTCTCCCTTATCAAATGCACTCCCCGGTAAATTTTTTTGGGGTCTTCGTCCCTTCGTGCTCTTCGTTTTAAAAAGCGGCCGGCCAATTGAGTCGACAGGGTGTTTTAACACGAAGACCACGAAGAAACAAAGAACATGAAGAATGGTCCCCCACATCCCCCCCCCGCTGTTTTGTTTTTCTCCTCTTTGCGAGAGGCTTTTTTCTGCCTGTCAGCCTATCCCCCCTGTTTGTCTTGCAGGACTTGTTCTGTTTCGCGGAACAGTGTCCTGTGCCGCAGAATAATCTGCCAGTGCCAGTTCGGCCATTTTTTTATAGAATCTTGTTTTTATTGTTTAAATTTTTATTTTTACAGTTTGGCACACCCCTTGCTACCTATAGAGACAAAAGACGGTTACAGGCCCGGCAAAACGGCCTGTCTGAAAGAAAAAACAAGGAAGTGCAAGGAGGAAAACAATGAAAACAAACAAACTTCACAAGATGGTTCAATCGGTGCTCGGAGTATTGGTTCTGGGCATGCTGATCATCACCCCGGCCGCTTTTGCCGACTATATTGATATGGAGTATGTAAACGCGGACGGCCAGGTGGAGCCGGCGGTGCTGACGAGAGTCAATGAAAACGGTTATGCCATTGGCTGGGCCAACCAGTCGGTGCTGGAGTTTTTGTCGAGCCTTGCTGTTATCAAACCGGGGATGCTTTCCATTAAAGGCCTGGTCTGCACCGATGTCAACTCGCCCGTGAGTTCCACAACCGTTTTTAATCCCAATCAAATGATGATCAACGGGGCCGTTGTCGACCTGGAACCTTCGGAGGCGGGCGTCTCTTTGCAGTTGGGGCCCGACACGGTGTTAACGTTGGTTGACTGGGTTTTTATCCCTTTTGATATTAATGACGACAACACGATGGTGGGTGGATGTATGTATAAGGATTCGTATGGATACCTCGGCATGGTTCCGTTTGTGGCCGAGGCTCCCTGGACCCTGCCCACGATTATTCTCGGTGTCAATGAGTCCGGTGAAATCGGGCTGAATCCTTCTATTTCGAGCGACAGCGTGTCGGCTTTTTTTGCCACGGGAATCAACAACGCGGGAGACATTATCGGCGTTATGTCAGGACACTTTGGATCCGGCGATTTTATGAGTTCAGTTCAGGGGGTCACTTTCAACAAGGCCGCTGTGGAAGGCGATGGGCTTTTGTCCGCAGACGAGAGCTCAACCTTTACCTGCGGTGGAAGCCTTCTTACCGTTCCCCTCTCGATCAACAATGCCGGGAACATCACGGGGTATGCCTTTGACCTGAAATATCCCCTGGCCGAAGGAAGCTACCTTCTTGACCTTGACAATAATTCCATGCTGACAGACAGCAACGTTCTCATTCCGGCGGGAAGTGAGAACAGCCAGGAACTTTACGAAAACCTTTTTAAGTTAAAATACCTGGAAATAAAGGGGTTTATAAGAAATATACATGCGGCCGATGACGATTTTTTATTGGTTTCGCATGTTTCCGACCAGGCCATGGCCGCTGATCAGTACCCTGATACAGTGGAGGTGTATGGGACGATGGTTTACACTATGCTCGACTCGGACAGGGTGTTGTTTTTCTATACGAATGTTGACCCGGACAACGGGCGGACGGATGAAATGTTTACCCTGACCGACTTTTTTTCGGCAGTGTCCGATCCCGACCAGCGCGTGTCGCTGAACGTTGCCAGCCTGTTGGCCGGCCAGAGCAGCCCGCCGAACCATGACATGGTGCTGGTCCAGGGGTTGGGTTTTCCGGGTGCCGACCTGTCCGGTTTCTGCGATATCAACACATCCGGAGCTGCGGTGGGCTGGTATGAGCTGGATGGCGCTGTGAATCCGTTCATCTATGTGCCCGGTGTCTGCGTTGAGGAGAATGACGGGTATATCGACATCATGGGCCGGCCCGCCTGTGTCACCACGGACATTGCGCCGCTGTATGTGCCGGTGCGGGTTCAGGCATCTCCCAACGATGTGTATGCCCTGGGGTTTGAGGTGCTCTATGACCCCAATGTTCTGGAGTTCATGGGCTTTGAGGTCGATCCGGCGGACAACCAGTATCCGACCACCCTGCTGGCCGGCTGGCAGGTGGATGGCCAGGCGAGCTGGGACGTCAGCGAGGTGGGCCTGGGTCTGGTCCGGGTCGGTGCCTATACAATGGATACCCCGATTCAGTCAAATTCGGAAGGCATCCTTGGCTACCTGGTGTTCAACTCCTTTTCCGCTGAAGTCACCGGCCTGCAGATTCAGGCCCTGGTGGACGATATCGCCACCTGGGACGCCACCGGCGCTTGTTTGAGCCAGGCCACCGGTGACTGCAACGACGACGGTGTGGTGACCCCGGCCGATGCTCTGTGCGCCTTTGAAAAGGGCCTGGGGCTGTGCGACACCAGTTGCGGGCCGTGCATCGAAGTGCCGTCGGATGTGGATCAGGACGGTGATTCCGACATGTATGACGTGCTGTGTATCTTTAAAAATTACCTTGGTCTCCCTTCATGCCTCGGCTCCGGGGAAGAGCCACTGGTCTTTTAGCCTGACCGGGGCGAGGTCAACCTCTATTCCACCGGCAGGCACGCCCAGCGTGCCTGCCGGTGCTGTTCTCAGGGGTCTGAAAAGGGTAAGCGCTTGTTTTGAGACGGAAGAAGGTGTATTTTAGCAGTCAGGAGGAGAAGCAGGCCACCGGTTGAAACCAGACAACAGCAGCGGCGTGTCCTGTACGGCGCTGGCTTTCAGACAAAGAAGATCAGCCATGAAAGCACTGCTCATCAATCAGCCCCCTCAGACACAGAAATTCCTGGAAGAGTCGGGTCTTGCAACAATCGCAACGGCAGAGGTAAACCGCCTGCTGGTGACACTTCTACCCGGCGTGGTTCACGAAATCAACAACCCCGTGGGCTTTGTCACCGCCAATCTTTCCTCCATGGAAGGGTATATGCAGAGCATCGGTGAACTGGCGGACCACTTTAAACGTCTCACCACTCTGCTGGGATCCCGTCCCAATCTCACAACCGAGGAAAGAGAACTCCTGGATATCTGTAAGGCCTTGGCCGCGGATGCCGATGTCGAGGCGGCCATTTCCGATGCTCCGGCCCTTCTTGCGGAGTGCCGGGACGGCATGCGGCGAATTCAGGAGCTGGCCGCGGCGCTGCGGGAGGTGTCCCTGACCGGTGAAGAAGCGCAGGCCGGATGCGATCTTCATTTGTGCATGGAGACGGCGCTTCGTGTGATATGGAACGAACTGAAATACACGATAACGGTTGACCGGCAGTACGGAGAACCGCTTTTTCTTGAGGCCGTTTCTTCACAGCCCCTGGTACAGGGGTTTCTGGTGCTGCTGGCCCACGCGATTGACTGCATGGGAGGAGAAGGGGCGATAGCCATTGAGACAGCGGTTGAAAACGAAGCGACCCTTGTCCGGATTTTCTGTTCAAGCCAGAAGTTTCAGGAGAATCGGTGCGGCGCTGATCCGGCGGCGGCAAGACATTTTTTCGGCAAATGCAAGGCAACCCTGAATGTTGTGGTGGACGGGCCGGGCCGGAACGTTTTTTACACGGTGACAATTCCCGCTGATGCCAGCGGGAGCAATGAATAGCGATTGACAAGAGAGGGGGTCGGTAAAATGGAAAAAAACAACCGTCTGTTGCTGGTGGATGATGAGGAGAGAATTCTGGAAAGTTTGCGGCGCCTGCTGAAAAAAGAGGGGTATGAGATCTTCACGGCAACGTCGGGCCGTGAGGGGCTTGATATCCTTCAGCGGGAAACCGTCGGCGTGGTGGTTTCCGACATGATGATGCCGGAGATGGACGGCATTGAGTTTCTGGCCCAGGCGTCCACACTCCGCAGCGATACGGTGCAAATTCTGCTCACGGGCCATGCCAAGCTGGAGGTGGCCCTGGACGCCATCAACCGGTTGGGGATTTTCAGCTTTATTGTCAAGCCCTGGAACAATTACGTGTTGGTGAACGACCTGCGCAGGGCCTTTGATACCTATAACCTGGTTGCGGAAAACAGGCACCTTTTCCAACTGACCGAGCAGAAGAACCATGAGCTCAAGGAGGCCAACGAATCTCTGGAAGAGCGGGTGAAGCACCGGACCCAGCTGTTGCAGGAGGCGATTGAGGAGAGCATCCTGATGCTGGCCAGGGCCGCTGAGGCCAAGGATGATGATGCGGAAGGCCATATTCACCGAGTCTACAGCATGGTGTATGACCTCTGTAAAGAGTTGGGAGTGCCGGACGACAAGACGGGCCAGATCGCTCTTTTCAGCATGGTGCACGATATCGGCAAGCTGAAGATCAGCGATGACATACTGCGCAAAAAGGACCTCTCCGAAGCGGAAGCCGTGATACGTAAATCTCATGTTACGGCCGGAGAAGAGATGCTGGGCGTCAAGCCGTTTTACAAAATCGCCCGGGAGATCGCCCGGAGCCATCATGAAAACTGGGACGGCACTGGTTATCCCGACGGGTTGAAGGAAACAGAGATTCCTCTGGCTGCCCGGATTGTGGCCCTGGCGGATACCGTTGACGCCCTGACCCATAAGGAGCCGTACAAGAATGCATGGGACATGAAACGCGTGTTGCAGGAAATCAAAAAACTGGCCGGCACCCGGTTTGACCCCCGGATCGTGGAAGCCTTTGTTTCCCTGCAGCAGAAGCGATCTGGCCGAAAAGCACAGGCAAAGGGTTCCGCGTAACAGGAAGAAACGGACCGTGCATTCCTGCCGGTACGTACGACCGGTGCAAGAGAGAGAGGCCTTATGGACCTGACGCGAAAACGGCTTGTTTTTATGATTCGGCTGCTGGTCATCATCAGCCTTTCCTACCTGATGCTGCTGGCCCCCGGTGCCGGCGCCGCCACCCCCTTGATATACGGCTTCATCGGCCTTTACCTGTTTTCCAACCTGGTTATCTCCCAGCTGCCGGCGCCCTTTTTTGAGCGGCCCCTTCTTTTTTACGGCATTGTGCTGTTTGACAGCATCATGGTGGTGGCCGGCATCTATGTGGCCGGCA
Organism: Desulfosudis oleivorans Hxd3; assembly: GCF_000018405.1. Classification (NCBI taxonomy): domain Bacteria; kingdom Pseudomonadati; phylum Thermodesulfobacteriota; class Desulfobacteria; order Desulfobacterales; family Desulfosudaceae; genus Desulfosudis; species Desulfosudis oleivorans. The sequence goes on along the minus strand of NC_009943.1, from coordinate 3,910,362 downwards.
TGGCCAGCACCGACCTTTACCTGATTTTTTTTCTGATTGTCTGCCTGGCCACCCTGGGTTCGGATTTAAGAAACCTCATCATTGCCGGCTTTTTGTTCGTGTTTGTTTATGGATGGCTGCTGTACCAGGAGGGGCTTCTGCAGGGGCCGGAGGCCGTCAGCTACACCCTGCGGCTTCCCTTTATCCTGGTGATTACCCTGTTTCTGGGATACATCGTCGACTTGCAGACCAAGGACAGGGACCGGCAGCTCAAGGCGTCGGAGGCCCGCTACCGCAGCTTTATTGAAAATCTTCCCGTGGGCAGCTACCAGCGGACAACAGGGGAAAACAGCCGTTTTCTGATGATGAACCGGGCGTTTTTGCGCATGTTCGGTTTCAAGGGAAAACCCGACGCATGGCAGCCGGCGGCACTGCCCTACGCGGACGCCGACCAGGAAAAAGAAATTGTTGCCACCCTTGAGGCCAAAGGCAATGTGGATGGTATGGCCGTGGATCTGCGTCGAAAAAACGGGACGGTTTTTAACGCCCGTGTCTGGGCACGGCGCTACCGGATCGACGCCGGGGAGATCGTGGAGGGCATTGTTGTTGATGAAACCGGCCTGCGGCAGGCGGAGGCGGCCCTGCGGGAGAGCGAGGAGCGGCTCAAGGTGGCGGTGGCCGCCTCCTTTGATCTGATCTACGAGTGGCAGGTGGGCGGCGACCGCCTGCAATGGTTTGGCGACATTGAGCAGAAACTGGGCTATGGCCCCGGAGAGGCGGGCGATACGCTGGCGGCATGGGAGGTCCTGATTCACCCGGAGGATCTGCAGAATTTCCGCGAGATGGTGGAACTGCGCGATTCCAACACACAACCGCTTTTAAGGGAATACCGGATACGGCATAAAAGCGGAGAGTGGCGGTACTGGAGTGATCACAGCGTTCCCCTGCTGAACGGAGAGGGCCGGCCCTGGAAGTGGATCGGGGCCTGCACGGATGTCACCCGGCATAAAGCCATGGAGGCCCAGCTTCAGCAGGCCCAGAAAATGGAGGCCATCGGTGTGCTGGCCGGGGGCGTGGCCCACAATTTTAACAACATTCTGATGAGCATACAGGGATATGTGTCTGCCATGCTGATGGACCGGCAGCCCCAGGATTCCGACTACGAGCACCTGGTCGATATCGACCGGTCGGTGAAAAAGGCCAGCACCCTGACCCGCAATCTTCTGGGATATGCCCGTGGCGGCACTTATGATGTGCAACCCACCGACTTAAACGAGTTGATGCGGAACGAAGACAGAATGTTCGGCAGCGCCAAGAAGGAGATCGTGCTGGACGAACACTTCCAGAAGGATATCTGGCCGGTGGATGTGGACCAGAGCCAGATGCAGCAGGTGCTGATGAATCTTTACATCAATGCCGTTCAGGCCATGCCGGAAACAGGCGGCACCCTTCATGTGGGCACGGAAAATGTCATACTCAATGAAGAGGATGTCCGGGGACATGACGTGCTGCCCGGACCTTATGTAAAAGTGGTGGTGCAAGATGAGGGGTGTGGCATGGACAAGGCCACCATGGAAAAGATTTTTGATCCCTTTTTTACCACCAAGAAGACCGGGGTGGGCACCGGCCTGGGGCTTTCATCGGTCTACGGCATTGTAAAGAGCCATGGCGGCATGGTCCGCGTCACCAGCGAAAAAGGGCGGGGCACCTCGTTTTTTATTTTCCTTCCGGCCATGATCCGGGGGCAGTTGAAAAAAGAAAAAGAGGCGGCCGCGCCGGCCATAAAGGGCGGGGCAGAGGCCATTCTTGTGGTGGATGACGAAGAGATGGTGATCAAGGCCTGTTCACGCATGCTCAAAAGGCTGGGATATAATGTGGTGGCGGTCCAGAGTGGTGAGGCGGCGGTGTCCCTCTACCGGCAGCATTACAGGGAAATTGCCCTGGTCCTGCTGGATATGCTGATGCCGGGCATGGGCGGCGGCGAAACATATGATAAGCTGAAGCAGATCAATCCCCATGTAAAGGTGCTGCTGTCCAGCGGGTTCAGCCTGAACAATCAGGCCCGGGAGATTCTTGCCAAAGGGTGCAGCGGGTTTATTCAGAAACCCTATGATACGGCCGCGATCTCTTTAAAACTGCGTGAAATCCTGGATCAACAGGAGGCCGCCGAAACCTGAAAGCATGTTCCCTGTTGATGCGCCTCTCTGGCCTACTCCACCTGCACCCGGAACCGGACCTGGAAGGAGGGGGTGTTGCCGGATGCGGCCCCGTCCATCGGACCTTTGGGATTGACAAGAATATCGGTGACGTTTTCGTCGCAGTCGTCTCCATCCGGGGTGGGGTGATAGGTAAACGTGGCGCCGTTGTCGCTGGAAAAGCCCAGATCATCGGTGTCATTGTCCAGGGCGATGTAATCGTAGGGATCCAGGCCGCTGTCCGTGCCGCCGTAGGCGGACCCGTCCAGAAAGACAATCGGCCCGTCGCCCAGGTCTCCCACGAAAAGTTTTGTGTTGGCGGGAATGGCGTCGGTGATGTTTATCGAGTCCGCGTCCACGGGACCGGCCCCCTGGTTGGTCACCTGAATGGTATAGATCATTACGGCTCCGGGTATGGCCTTGGGGTTGGCCCCGCCTGTGGGATCGGAAAAGGTGGTCACGGTTTTCATCACCAGCAGGTCCGGGGCGGCCGCGGAAACGGTCACTGTGTCGGTGTCTGAGTTGTCGCTGGTATCCGGATCAAAAGTGGTGTCGCTGTCCACCGACGCGGTGTTGGAGACGTTGGGCACTGCCGCAGCCCCCACGTTTACGGTCAGGGTCAGGGCCGGCAGGCTGTTGCCCGGGGGCAAGGGTGAGGCGGAGCAGTCGTAGGTAAAAACAATGGTGGGCGCACCGCTGGTGTCCACGGCCCAGCCGGTGCCGGAAAAGGAGCTGTAGGTCAACCCGGCGGGCAGCACATCGGTGACAGTAACTGTGCCGGTTTCGCTGTTGGGACCGCTGTTGGTTACGGTGATGGTAAAATCGCCGGTGCCGCCGGACACAAATCCCCCGGAATGGGTTTTGGATATGGAAAGGTCGGCAGCCTGGCAGGTGACGGAAATAATTTCGGCGCTTAAGATTACCAGGTCCCCGGCCGCGGAATAGACCGAGCTGAGGGAGCTGTCGCCTTCCGACAACAGGCTTGAGATATCGTAGATATCAAAATCCACACCATAGGTGGGGGAACTGACCAGGGTGCCCAGGTGGGAAAAGGTGGAGTTGTACTGGTCGGTGGCTGAGTTGCTGGCATCGGTCAGGGTTGTGCCGTTGACCCGGAGGTATTCATTGGCGCCGGTCAGGGTAGGGTCGCCTTCCCAGGAGATATGGCCGATTTTGCCGTCGATTCCGGAGGCCGAAGAGACAACAAAGTTTGACGGGGTAAGGACGATGTCACTGTCCCTGAAATACTGAAATCCGTCGTAGATGTTGATGACCCGCTCCTTTTCGGAAGCATCTTCATAGATCACCACCAGTGCCCATCCCCCCACCACGGCCTGGACCCCGCACCAGGGGTTGCCGGCGGAAATGGTTAATCCGCCAAAGGTGTAGTTGCCGTTTCTCGTGGTGTTGACAATGGATGTGACATCGGCCATCCCGCTGAAGAATCGATAGGTGGTGCCGCCGTTGACAAACGTTTCGTCAAAAGGGCGGTCGGCGTTCACGGTGTTGCCGTTAAGGGAGACTTGATTGTCCGCCGCGTTGCCGGACCGGGCCCAGTAGAGATAGGCGGCCCGGATCGTGGCGCCGGCCGGAATACCGGAAAGGGCCTCGGTGGAGGTGGTTGTAATTCTACAAGGGTCCGCCCACCACCCGGCATTGGGCCGGGTGCGAAGGGACCCGCCGGTACCCACAAAATTGACGTTTCCCACAAAGGTGTAGCGCGGGGTGGTTTCGATGTCCGTGGCGCCTGCCGGCAGAACAAAAAGCGCGCACAGGACCAGTGGAATCAGTCCTGCCCAAAGGATTCGGTTTCTTACCCCTGCCGTTGTTTTTTTATGGTAATTCATAGGCATCAGTGTTTGTCCAGCAGCTCCACCGCTTCCTTGACAGTGGCCTGGTCGAATTTGAGTCTGAACTGAATAAAGGGCCCCTGGGCCGTAAACCCGGCCGCTGAAAAATCCTTGTCGGTAAAGCCCGTAAGATTATACCCGAAACTCAGCCAGAAGTTTTTAACAATATCGCAGCCCAGTGACGCCCCGGCCAGGTAGTCGATCTGGCCGCTGTTCCAGGAGTGGAGCATGCCGCCGTGCATGCCCACGTCAAACCGGCGGGTGATGTCGTACCGGGCTTCGATGCCGGTTAAATCCGTGTAGCCGCTGTAGTCATTGTCTTCCACGGTTTCCAGCACGTACTTGGCGCCATACTGCAAGGATACCTGGAATTTTCCGTTCGGCTTGAAGTTGGCGTTTAAGTTGTTGATGATGCGCCGGCTTTCAAATGCCGAAGACGTGCCGGTTTCATCTTCATACACCAGGTCCAGCCGGTCTAAAACGATCCACTCCGCGTTTCTGGGCCGGCGGGCCAGGCCGAACCGCAGGTTTGCCGCTGTGGTGTCGGTGCCGGAAACCGTTTCCGTGCGAAACAGCCTGAAACTGGAAGAGAGCCCCAGCCCCTCTTTCGGCTCGCCGAAGATGCCGGTCATCAGGCCGTATTTGTCGTCGACTTCCGAATGGCGGAACTCGACCCGGTTGTTTGCGGACCATGTTTCCTGAGTGTAGGCGGTGCCCAGGGAGAAGGCGGTAAAGTCATTGCCGTCGGCCGTGCCCGAGGCTGGGGGCACATTGATATTGAGGGGCGTATTGCCGGGGTCCTTGAGGGTCCGGCTGTGGTCGATGCCGCCGTCGGCGCTCCAGTAGTCGTTGATCCGCCATTTCTGGGAAAGGCCCATGCCGGCAAACACCCGGGCGCCGTTTTCGTCCGTCTCCCTGCCCACGGATGAAGAGAGGCTGCCCCCGGTCCAGGGGGAGGTCTTGACCCCGGCCCGGCTGGTTTCAGTATCTTCGTTTTCGCCGAAGGTAAACTCCTGCTCGGCAAAAAGCGTGGTTTTTTCAGTCACCGCATAGTCGGCCCCCAGGGTGGTGCGGGTGGGAAAATCGGCGTTGGCGTTTTCGTCCGGGTTTAAGGTCTGCTCATGGTCCACCCGAAGGGTCAGTTTGTCGTTGGCCGTCTTTGTGGTGGCCCCGGCCAGCACCTGGTCGGTCCGGTTGACTGTGCCGTCGGAAAAGCGGTCCTCGGCATGGCGCAGGCCGGCTCGAAGGGAAGCGTCCCTGCCGGTGGCATAACTCACACCGGCCTCGGCCACGTCCCGTTTGGCGTCGGTTGTCAGGTTTTCCTGGCGATAGACCTCGGCATTGACCCCCACCCTGGACGTGGCCTGGTAGGCGGCCTCACCGCCGATTTTGCGGGTGCCCTCTTCCGATCCATTCTGCTGGCCCAGGCCGAACCCGGGCTGCTGCTCCCGCACATAGAGCTTGCCCGCCAGTTTTTCTGAACCATGGACCATCTCGGCCAGGTAGGCGTTGCCCTCTTTTTGTTCGGTGCCGGACTGCTTGTCGCTGGTTGCCACTTCGGCCCGGACCGTGGTGTTCTTGCTCAGCCGGACCGTGGCGTCCGCACCGGAAAGATCACCTTCAGCGCCTGTGCCGCCTTCGTGAAGATGAGAGGCTCCCACCTCGACACGGCCGTCCAGGAATTTGACTGCGGCCCGGCCGCCGTAGTTGAGTTCGCCCGAGTCACCGGCCTCTGTTTCATAATCGGCGACAATGAATATGGGGTTGAACCGGTCGTCCCTGCTGAAGACCGGCTCCTTGAAGAAAAGGGCGCCGGTGTCGTAGTCGATCTGATAGTCCACGTGCCGGGTCAGGGGCCTTGACTCAAGGATTACCTCACTTTTAAACCGGTCCCGGGTCTCTATTATGATGGTTTCCGAGTTGGGCAGAATGTCGTTGCCGGACAGGTGGTAAAGACCGGAGGTGCCGTTGCCCTGGATTTCGTCCTTTATAAAACCGGAATCCGCCTCGTTGACAAAAGCCGTGTAGGTAAACCGGTCATTTTCAAATTCCGACTTTATACCGGTGGCGTTCCGGTTGTACCGGGCCAGTTCGGTGACGGTCAAATCCGTGGCATAGTCGCCGAACAGGGCGTAGAACTGTTTTTTCTCGATTTTCACGTAGAGCCGCTTGCGGCTGGGGGCCTCGTACCCTTGCTGTACCGTATCACCGTACAGGGTGTAGTAGGTGTCCGGGTCGATGGTGCGAAACATCTCGGTTTCACCGGCGGCCTTTTCCTCGGTGGTGTCCGCGGCCAGGGTCAGGAGCCATTCGCCCTTGATTCTGCCTTTGGCAAAGAAGGCGATACGCCCGTCCTCGTAAATCTCGTCATCCACATCGGCAGCGGCCAGGTTTTCCGCGTGGCCGGAGAGGGTGTTGTAGCCCACGGTGCCTTCGGCCAGACCCACCAGGATCCACTCCCGGTCAGGCGCGATCAGCCATGCACTCACGGTTTTCGTGCCGTCGGAACAGGTAAACTCCAGGGTGGCTTTTCCGGTCGGGGCCGAGGGGTCAAGCGGGATATAGGCCATGCCGTCTGCTTCCACCCGGTACCCGGGAGCATCTTCCACGGCCCCGGTGAGCGGGGCCTGCTGCATGGTCTGTGTTTCCGCCAGGGCCGTGTAAGGGGGCAGAACATTCACGCGGCCCACCACACCTGTTCGGGCCGGGAATCCGTCCTTGTCGGTCAGCCGCACCGCGATCACCGGGGGTGTGGAACCATCGGCGATCAGCCGGGATTTTTCAACCACAAGGTCGGCGCGCACCGGGGGGCCGGAATAGTGGATGACCCTTTCAATGCGCGTCGGTGTTGCTGTATCCGGGTCCTGCCAGAGGGCTTCAAACCGGTTGTCCCCTTCCTTCAGATCGACGCCGCGCCATGTGCTCACCGCCACGGTGCCGGCCCGGTCGGATACGGTTTTTTCAAAATTGAGGCGGCTCACCTCATGGCCGTTTAACAGCAGCCGGGGCACGGTGCCGGCCCGGTGGCGGACGGCGATTTTGATGCCGGGTGTTGCCGGCAGAAAGCCGTCTTCCGGCCAGACCCAGGCCAGGGGCCGGTCGTCGCGGGACAGGGACTCGACAAAGGCCCTGCTGATTTCCGGCATGGTTTGGGCCTCCGCGTCAGAGAGTGAATAAGGCTTCTTCCCGGCAGCCGGGTCTTCACCCGGACGGGCACCCCGGGTGGCCACGGAAACCAGGTCGGCATCGTTGGAGGCCGCCGTGTCAGGACGAATGGATTCCGACACCACGGCCACGGCAACCCGGCGATTTTCTGCCCGGCCGGCTTCAGTGGCGTTGGAGGCCACCGGCTCGCGGTCGCCCTTTCCCTCGGCCTCGATGCGTTCCGGCGGCAGGTTTAAAATGGTTTGCAGATAAGTGGCCACGCTTTGGGCCCGGCCCAGGGAGAGGGCGTCGTTATCGGCAAAAATATGGCGGCTGCGGGCGCGGATGGGCTGGTTGTCGGTGTGGCCGGTGACGATGATGCGTTTGATCCGCCGGCCGGCAAGGGACTGCCGCAGGGCGCGGACCTGTTCCTTGTCGTTTTCGGTCAGTTGCGTGCCAAAGGACGCAAACAGGGGCCGTTGATCGGCCTCCAGGTTGATTGCGTTATGAAATCTTACGGCCAGAAGGCTTTCCACCACCGGGGTCCGCTGGTTTTTCTGGGCCGGTGTGTTAAAGGTGAGCAGCCCTTTTGTGACAATGTGGCTTTCCTCGCCGTTGGTGAAGATGCTGCGTATGGTGGCCGACAGGGTGATTCGCTTCTCCCATGCGGCAGGCACATCCCCCAGCCGGTAGGTCAGCGCGTTGTCCGTCACCATGGGGGTGATGGGTGTGCCGTCTGAAAGGCGGCTGGAGCCTTCGGTATAGATGACGCCTTCCGGCAGCAGCAGGGTCAGCCGGAGGTTGTCCAGGGCCACGCCGTCACCGGAAAGCCGGGCATAAAAAGAGGCCTGGTCCCCGGCGCGGGTGCTTTCCAGGTAGAGCCGGGCCTCGCCTTCGGGCCGGGGTTTTGTGGCCACGTGAAAATCGGCCCGCCACAGGGTGCCGCCCTGAAGGTCCACAAACTGGGAGTACGGGGTCTGGGCAAACCGGGTGTTCTCTTCACAGGCCACAACCTGATACCTTTCCGGAATCGTAACCAGATCCATCTGGACCACGTGGGTGCCGGGCACAACCCCCTCAAAATGGTACATGCCGTTGTCGTCGGTGACGGCAAAGGTGCCGTCCTCCAGGTAGACCCTGACGCCGGGAACCCCGTCGTTGCCGTCAACCGGCTTGTTTTCGCAGTTGTCCGCGATTACCCGGCCCATGATAATGGCCTTGCCGCGGAACAGGTCCTCTTTGACCTCAACGGTGGCCGATGCCGGCAGAGACGACGCGGTGTCGCCCACGGCCACGGCCCGGTTGACCGCCTTGCCCTTTCTTGCCCCGGCCGAGACTTCGACAACATATACAATCGTTGTCTTTTCATGGGAGGCCAGGGTGCCGATAGAAAAGGTCAGGGTCCGGCCGTCGGAAGCGATGGCCGGATCGGCTGTTTTCGCCTTGTCCCGCCGGGACGAGCCGTTCTGATACCGAAATCCCGGGGGCAGCTTGTCGTTCAGCACGATGCCTGAAATCGGATCATCCGACGTGTTTTCCACGGTCAGGGTATAGGCCACAAAATCGCCTGCCGCGGCCGTATCTTTATTCGCCTGTTTGGTCACGTAAAGCGCGTACACGATGGGGTCGATGGGAATATCCAGGTGGACCGGCGGCCCGGGATCGACCCGGAAGGACTCTCCCCTGGACCCCTTAACAATGACAAAAGGGCCGCCTGGCAGGGCCTGCAGGTCGGCGTCGGCCACGATGGACGGGGCCTTGTAGCCTTCCGGCGGCGTGATACGCAAACGGTAGTTTCCCGGTAAAATCAGGGGAAACCGGAAACCGCCCGCCGGCGGATCATACCGGTTGCCGCCGCTGTCTGTGACAGCAGCCCCGGATATAAGGGTGGAAGGGTAGGTGCTGACACCATCTTCACCCAGGACCCGGGCAGGGGCGCCCACGGCCGCCGACACACCGGCCGCTGCCTCGACAATCGTGACAACCGCCCCATCCACCGGTTTTCCGGTGGAACTGTCAAACACAATGCCGTAGGGGTCCACCAGGGCGCTGTCATCCACCACGGCCTCGGGCCCGTCCTCTGTGTCGTGGTAGACGGCGGTAATCGTGGTGCCGGAGGAGACGGCAAGCCGGCCGTCATAATTGCCCGGCGCGGTTCCGGGCGCAGACATCACATAGCCCGTGAACACGCCGGTGTTCAGCCCGGTCTCGGTGAGCAGAATCACCTCGGTGTCGGTGCCGGCCGGGCCGGTGCCTGAAATTTTTATGACAATCGTTTCCACGGTGTTCGGGTCGGTGTTCCGGTCACGGTCGGTCACGCGGATGAATATGGGATCGCCCTGGTGAAAAACATCGGCGTCAATCAGCGGAACCGGCTGGGAAAGATCAATGGGGGTCTGGCCCGACAGGGGCGGCGCCAGTGCGCTAAAGGGGCCGGACAGGGAGCCGTTGGAAGAATAGGCGGCAACCGCGACATTGACGGATTCAGCCGTTGATACCGACGGAGCGTAGCGCAGCAGCTCAATCACGCCCGGCGTGCGAACCATGACCCCGGCCGTGGCAATATTGTTGTTCAGGTCGCTGTCGGCCTGGGCCGTTGTGGCTGCGGCGGTGTTGACAAGGGTTTGGCCGGCAAAGCCGCTGTTTTCATTCACCAGTACCGTCACCGTGACAACGGTCTGCTGCCGGGGTGCAAGGTTTCCGATGTTCCAGGTCAGGCGCCGGTCTTCAACGGACGTCGCCGTTGGGCTGGTTTCCACAAGAGAGACCCCTTCAGGAAGGTCGTCTCTTACCACCAGCCCGATGATGGGAACATCGCTGTTGTTGATCGCGGTGATCCGGTAGGAGACATTGTTCCCCTCCATGGCCCGGTCCGTGTCCGCGCTTTTTTCAACGGCGCAGTCCACGGCTTCTGCCCGGGTCAGAACAACGGAATTGGACGATACCGTCACACCGTCGTTAAAGGTGATGCCGGCGGTGTTGGAAATATCGTTCGGTCCGGCCCATGCGGTGGCGCAAAAAAGGACCAGGGCCGTTATGATCAGCGCGTAAAGACGCGTTAAATGGATTTGCGGGGCCAGGGCCGCCGCTTTCGCGGCAGCCCTGTTCCGCACAGCGGCCATGCGCGCAGAAACAGGCAAAGCCCCGCCGTTTCCGGCAAAATTGCCGGAAGGCGGGGCCGCCTGTCCTTTAATGCGCATGGTCGTCTGGTTCATGGTTGTTATCCGGTGCTATTCGACTTCCACCCGGAAGGTGGCTGACTCGGTAGCGCTGCTGTTGATCGCGTTAAAGACGATCTGGACGGCGTCCACATCCGGATCCGGATCGCCGTTGGAGCCGGACGGGGAGTAGGTCCATGTGGCGCCAAGGTCATCCGAGTAGCTTATCGTGTCCCCGTCTCCGGCCACGCTGCCGATGATAAAATCGGTATTGGCAGGAATCGAGTCGGTGATGGTGACGCTGGTGGCATTGGAACTGCCCGTGTTTTCGATTTCGATCTCATACTCGATGACCGCGCCGGGAATGGCCTTGGGGTTGGTGGTGCCGTTGACCGGATCGCTGATCACCGTGACGCTCTTGGTTACTTCCAGGGCCGCGGTGACAACCGTGTAAGTACCGGCATCGGAAGCCTTGCCGTCCTCGGCCACGTCGGCCGTGCCGGCACCGTCGACAAAAACGGTCTGAACCGTTGCCGGGTTATCGGCAATGAGGCTGTCGTCGGTGGTGATGTTCGCGCCCTGGGTGGCAGCAGTGCCGCCCACGGCCACCTGGGCCACCAGGTCAAGGATGGCGTCATTACCGTTGACTGTGGCTGCCGGAATGTCAGAGACAATGTAAACGATTTTGGAAGCATCGGCAGCCAGCTCATCGATGTAGTCGGCGGTATCTTCACCCGCCTGATAGCCGGCGGTGGCGCCGCTCTCTACAAAGATCGTCACGCCCGTGGTGTCAAAATCGTCCCCCGCGGCCCTGTTGACCGCGGACAGGGAAAAATCCTGGGTGGCGTTGCCGTCGTTGGTGACCGTGAAGATCAGTACCTGGTCCAACTGACCGGGTACCACTTCAACGTCAGCCAGATCCGTCCAGGCCACGCTCAGGTCAAGGCTGGTGTCCACCACAAAAGAGGTGGCCGTGCCGTTGCCGATGCCCGGTGTGGAGTTGCCCGTGAGCGAACTTTCAATGACGGTCTGGTCCACACCGCCCACCTGGTAAGCCACGGTGGCAAGGTTGGTAACGGGAGTGCCCGATGCGGTGCCGTCCGCCAGGGCTCCCTGCGGGGCCGCCCACAGCAGCATAACTGCCGCGACCAGAACACCCGCACCCTTGATCCATCTGCTGGTTGTACGTTTTCTGTTTCTCATTCTGTTTCTCCTTTGCTTTTACTGCGGTTAGTGCTTCTGCTGTTGTTAATGCGCTTGATGAAGCTGTTTATGGGTTGTTTATTTCAAGATGGCCCTGTATGAGACAACCCCCTTTTCCCCTGAAGAAACGGGTTTGGTCACTGTCCATCGAATATGGGTGTAGTCCGATGCCGTTGCCGGACGCGTTGTGCCGTCCGCGGTTTTTACAAAAAGGGCATCGGGCGTTTGATACGTTTTGCCGTTGTCAATGGAAAACACAATGGTCGTGTTTTGGCCGGCCGCGCTGTTTTCCTTATAGACCATGTGTTCGGGCACCGGGTTGGTGATGATCACGTTTTCCGCCGGGGCTGTGCCGATGTTGGTATAGGTGGTGGTGTAGATAACCTCCTTTCCCGGAACCACCAGGCCGGCCGGTTTTCGAACCGTCACGCGTTGGCCCTCGCTGTTAAACTCCTGGGCCTCCACCTCGGCGATGGAGGCAAGCTCAATGCTGCCCTTGTCTTCGGCCAGAGCCGGCCCGCCGCACAGCAGCAGGCAGGCCCCCAGCACCAGCGCAAGGGGGGTGAAGAATTTTAGTTTCATGATGGTCCTCCTTTGGATTAGGTTGGATCGGTTACGCGAACCTGAAAGGTTATGGTCTGGTCCGGGGAGCCGGCGATAAGGTTCCCCAGAAAAACAGTGACGGTGTTTGCCGTGGTCTGGCCCATGTCCCCGGCATCGGCATCAGCGGCATCGGTAAGGCCCGTGCCGTTTAAGGTGATGGACCCGGGGAGATATTCGCTGTTGTCCGGTATCGGGTCTTCAAGGGTTGCGCCCATGGCCGCAGCGCCGGTGCCGGAAACCGACACCACAATGGTGTAGGTAATAATCGCGCCGGGCACCACATGGTCGCCGCCGTAAGGGTCGGCCACCACAGCCGACTTTGCAACAGACAGCACCGCGGCCCGGTAGGTGCCCACGGCATCGGCCGCTGCCCTGGAAAATCCCACCACGGCGTCGGTGCCGCCGTCGCCGGCCCCGGCAATAATGGTGCCGGTGGGGGCCCCGTTGCCGGTGGCGGATGTGGCGGTCAGCCGGATGTCGCCGGTGTCGTCAGCGTCAAGGCCGGAAGGAATGTCACAGAGAACAAAAACAGCCAGGGATGCGTCGGCTGCGAGTACCGGGTCATTGACCCCCGGCGTGTAAACGGTGTCCACGGCCGGTTCATAGATACCGTTTCCATTGGCGTCCAGAACCAGGGTGGTGAAAGACGGGTCAAAATTATCTCCGGAAAGGGCTGTGTCAATGGCAAGGCCGTAACGGTCCTGGCCGTTTCCGGTGTTGGTGACCTGAAAGGAAAGCACCCGGTTGATGTCCCCGGCGATCACCGGCACAGGGGCCGCATCCTGCCAGGAGAGGGTGACATCAAGAACCTCGGCAACGGTAAAAGAGGCGATATTGCTGGATTTTGTAAAACCGGAGACAGGGCCCACCGTGTATGTGACAAAGGCCTGGCTTGGGATGATGGACCCTGCCGGTGTGCCCGCGGCAAGGGCGGGCAGGGGCAGAAAAAGCGGAAAGCAGAGAAAAAGAAGCACCAAAAGCCGGATACGAAGCCCGGCCCGCTTGTTTTTTCCAAAAAATTTTTGATCAAAGTTCAATCTTTTTCAGTCCGTTTTTATTATATTGAACACACAAAGCCAGGATTGAATATTCAAAAAGCGTGCCGTCAATATGGTTTTTCACTTTATTTACAGATCTGCCCTATTGCAACCAGGGAAAATCCGCACCCGTTTCCAATTTTCTGTCGGTGAATATTAATTTTTAAGCCTTTTTATTTAGTACCGTGTCCATCCATAAATTGTCGATTTTGGGTCTTTAATCTGGCACATTTATGAGCAAAATTTTATCACCCCTTATTTTTTGGGGATAAAAAATTATTGAGCAAACAAAATACCACAAAATATCAGTTTTGGGGAACAGCTATCCCCATGACTTATCAAAATCGTTATGTCGGGGTCCGGTTATGCCAGTTGTTTTCTGGCAACGGTCAGCAAATTTGCCGACACGATCGTTGCCCAGACATAGCTTTTAAAGGACGGCAGGCCTTTCCACATGCAGCGGTTGAAGCCGAAGGTCCGTTTGAGCCAGGATATCCCGGCCTCGATGCCCGCACGGAAGCGGCGTAACTGTTTATAAACATAATGGCTGCGACACATATCCAATTCAGACAACCCGCGTTTTTTGGCAAAGCATACGTCTTTGATCTTTTTCTCTTTGGCTTTGGCCAGGTTGTCTTTGGAGGCAAATCCGCCATCAAGGGCGGCTTTCAGCGGGTAACGATTATAAATCTGATGCTGGCGATCCAGCATGGTCTCTGTCAGTGTGGTATCGGCCGGGTTGCCTTCAACAATAAGGCAATCAAGGATCAGATTTGATTTGCCGCCGGTCAGACAGACTTTATGTCCGTAATAGGTGTCCCGGCGGTCTTTGACAATGATGTCCGTATGCGGTTCAAACAAAGAGACGATTTTTTCTGACGACGGAACCTGCTGGTCCTGGAAGACGCGCAGCTCGGTCTGACGGATCACCTGATCGGTCAGGCGCACAAAGCTCTGCAGTTCAATGGCCAATGCCGTTCTGGAAGGATGGGCCACGGATTGCTCCAGCGCTTTTACGGCTGACCTGGCATAGGAGACGCACTGGCGGGTTTTTTTGACAAGGTCTTTGTAAAGGGGCTTTCGGGCTTTTGCGTCACGGGTGTATTGAATCGCCAGCATTCGTTTTTTTGCGATCCGCCGGTGGTCATGGAACAAAAGCCTTTGCTTCCCGGTCTCTTGTTGGGCGCGTTCCAATAACCGGGTAATAGCCCGGACGGCGTCCCACAGAAGGACAGAATCACTCGGCTTATGGATATTGCTTTCAACAACCGTGCAATCAATACGCACCTGACGGCCTTTTTCAATCCCGGCTTCTTCGGCATGCGCCAGCACCTCCTTGTTGATCAACTGCCAGGTCTCGGCGGACAGGGCTTTGATGTTTTTATGAAGCGTGGATTTTTTAAACCCTTCGTCGGTAATGCCGATTCGACAGAAGCGCCGGATGCTCATGGAATCGACCAAATGAAAGGCCAGTTCTTCGTATGTAAAGCCGAACAGGACCTTTACAATGGCGGCTCGTATCACCTGCTCGGCAGTCATGCCCTGGGCGCCACCTGGCGAGCCGGATGTCGCTTGACTGGGAAGGTCTTGCAAGACGATTTCGTAAATGGTAGATTTGCTGTCAAGCAACTGACTGATGGCTTCGAGTTCTCTGGCTTGCGGATGATCAATTTCTTGAGGCATGAAGGTCATTTGTTTTTGCCATTTTTTGCGCATTTTGTATTGGGCTCCTTTTTGTTTTCTGTAGTTATATTGAAAGCTTGGATAACTTTTATATACTACAGCAAGACAAAAAATACCAGTACAAAATGCGCTTTTTTTATTCTTTACAAGTAGTTATATCTGTGGATGGACACTAGTACCACTAAATTTTATTCAATATGGCTCTTTACTGAAGCAGCTCACTTTTTAGAAACGCTTGCCGCAGACTGCCTTATATCTCCCGGTTTTTGTCACTGTTTGCGCTTTTTTGTCTCATATCGGACAAGCGGTCCAGTTTTTCAGGAGCGAGCCGTTCCCATTATGAGACACTTTCGTCATTAAACAGATATTTCCCATCACCTGCGGCCCATACCAAAACAACAGCAGGCGTTTTTTCATGCCTGTTTAATGAACAGATTTCCATCCATCAATGGCCTTTTTCCACAATCTCTCTCGTCAAACGGCCGGCTTTCTTGTGCGGCGTACAAGAGTACACCTTCAGCAAAAGCCCTTGTTTTCCTTGACCGGGCAAAACAATTCGCAGTTTGCGGATTGGAAGCCTTTTTCGTGTTTTCACAACAGATGGATGGACACGCACAGGTTACGTGATGAAGAAAAGTGGCCGGGTATCTGGTGTTGCGCGGGAAAGGAGTTTTGGGAGTATCTGATGTTTATGTGTATGAATATGTCCCGGTCGTGCCAAAAGGGGGCGGCCTGCCGGGCGCTGTCGGTTCCTTTGCTATAATTAGTTTCCATCCATAAATGGCCTTTTTCCGCAATCTCTCTCGTCAAACCGCGGTCTTCCTTGTGCGGCGTACAACAGTACGCCTCCGCGTCAGCCCTTGTTTTCCTTGATCTTGCGAAAAAATTCTCATTTCTGGATTGGAAACCGTTGTTGTGCCCTCATAATAGCTGGATGGACACTAATTAAAGAAAGCCAAATCACGGTCCTTATATCCTCTATTTCAGGCAGGGTCAATCTTTTTCTGGTATATTTTTTGTTTTTTCAAGTTGTTACAATGGAAGAAGGCCGCCTGTGCCTGCTGCAGGTGTTGTCTCATTTTACAACGATAATCTGGTCCGGGCCTTGTGTCACAGTGCCGATGGCAGCAGCATGAGACACACCTGCTTTGTGAAGGGCCGTGACCATTTTTTTTGCCTGGCTGCCGGCAACGCTGATCAGAAGACCTCCGGAGGTCTGGGGATCGAACAGAATATCTGCCAGGGCCGGATTGACCGACTGCTGGATTTGCACCATGGGAGCGCGAAACTCCCTGTTTTTGTAAGCACCCCCTGGTATCAGGCCCATGGCCGCATACGCCGGCGCCTCGGCAATGACCGGTATTTGTTCTGAAAAAAGATGGGCCGAGGCCCCGGATCCGCACACCATTTCAGCAAGGTGGCCCAGCAGGCCGAACCCGGTGACATCGGTGCAGGCGTGAACGGTAAAATCGGCCATCACTTCGGCGGCGGCCCGGTTCAGGGTGGCCATCTGTTCGGTGACGGCCCGTATCAGGTCATCCGAAACCAGGCCCGCCTTGATGGCGGTGTTGACAATGCCGGTGCCCAGGGGCTTGGTCAGCACCAGGGCATCGCCGGGAACAAGGGTTTTTTTTGTTTTCACCCGGCCCGGGGCAATGGTGCCGGTCACCGACAGGCCGTAGACCAGTTCTTTTCCGGTGATGGTGTGGCCCCCGACCAGGGCCGTGTTTGCCTCCCGGAGCGTGTCCATGCCGCCCTCAATAACACGGCGCAAAATGGCAAGGTCCATGGTCTTGTCGGGAAACACCACGATATTCATGGCGGTTTTGGGCACCCCGCCCATGGCATAGACGTCGCTTAAGGCATTGGCCGCGGCAATCCGGCCAAAGTCGTAAGGGTCATCCACAATGGGGGTGAAAAAGTCCACGGTCTGAACCAGGGCCAGGTCATCGGTGAGTTTATATACACCGGCGTCGTCGGCACGGGCAAGACCCACCAGGACATTTTCATCCGCGGGAAAGGTCATGCCGAAAAGTGCCTGCTCCAGGTCCCCCGGAGCCAGCTTGGAGGCTCAACCGGCCCCTGCCACGGTTTGAGTGAGGCGTATGGGTTGGGTGTCGTTCATGGATAATTCCTGTCCGGCTGTTGTGCTGTTGATGGTAAATCTGCTGACCAATTCAGCATATTAAGGAGTTGAGAATGGCGCTTCATCCAAATCGAAATCGCTATCGGGATCGAAATCGAATTTTATATGCGGCAGTTCTCTTAAGAAAATATTTCCCTCATTTTTTATCCGTGTACTTTTCTTGGCGGCAAGAAAAGTACCAAAAGAATCACGCCGCAGGCGTGACAGCTTGGCCTCTGGCTTGCCACGCCACAGGCGTGGCTTCCCTCGTGCAAAGGGCGGGGGCTTTCGTTAGTGTTTGGCACGTAAAAAAACTGCCACCCGTCGCACGCGTCATTGCGAGCGAAGCGAAGCAATCTTGTCCGGATTATGTGTCATTGCGATCGAAATCGAAACAGCCCTACTCGACCACTCGACCCCTTGAACCCTCGAATCCTTGAACCCTTTTAAAGCAACACCTCTTCCAGCGCCTTTGGTATCGCCGCAACCAGCTCCGCCGCCTGGGTGGCCGGCGTGGCATGGGCGTAAACCCCGGCCCACCGGTTGGCCACGGCCCCCGTGATCCCGGCTTTTTCCGGGGAAAACCCGGCGCAGCACAGCACTGAGATCAGGCCGGTCAGGGTGTCACCTGTACCGCCCACCGCCTCCATGGCCGAAACGGAAGGACTGTCTACCGTG
This sequence comes from Desulfosudis oleivorans Hxd3, assembly GCF_000018405.1. Classification (NCBI taxonomy): domain Bacteria; kingdom Pseudomonadati; phylum Thermodesulfobacteriota; class Desulfobacteria; order Desulfobacterales; family Desulfosudaceae; genus Desulfosudis; species Desulfosudis oleivorans. Next base: position 3,892,707 of record NC_009943.1, on the reverse strand, counting down.
GCCAGGATCGATCCGCTTTTAACAATATAGTCGGTTTGGCCTTTTACTACAAGGTGGGTGGCGGCATTGGCGTGTTCGCAGGCTCGGGCGATCAGGTCGGGTGTTTTGTTGTCCGTGTGCAGAATAAAGCCCCGGGTGTAAAAAGGGTGGGGCGCGGCCTCGTCGGCCAGAAAGGCCAGCTCTCCGGCGTCCGGGGTAAAAATGTCGTAGCGTGGGGCCTGGCCGCTCATTTTGGCCGCGTACATGAAGCCCGCGTCAGCGATCAGCAGGGGCCGGCATGCCAGCGCGTCCACGGCAAACAGCACCCGGTTGTGCCAGTCCACATCGGGTTGAAGATAGTGAAAGGTGAGCACAGAAAGATCAAAGTCGGAAAGGTTTTCTTCCAGAAACCGGTAGATCTCCCGGCTGCCGTGACCCCGGCCGATGTCGCCGGCCAGAAAGGCGTAAACTGTCGGTCCGGCCAGGACCTCCGCGGCTCTGGCCGCGGCTGCCAGCAGGGCCGGGGTGCCCCGATGAACGGGAACGGTTCGGCCGCCAATGGCCAGCTGGTCTTCGCAAAGGCTTACCGGCCCGTGGGTCAGGGGGAAATTTATGTCCGGTACGGTTCCGACGACAGCTAACATTGACGGTGGATCTCCTCATAAGCCAGGTCCAGGGCATATCCGCACAGGGTGCTGCCCAGGTCCCGGGGCCGGGGGGCCGCGTCCAGGGGGGTGCCCACCATTCGGTCGGCCAGAAACGGCACATCCGGGCAACCGCCGCCGGAGATATTGACAATGGTCCGGCTTTTTTTCTCAATGGTGATCTTCATGTTGGCGGCCCGAACCATGAGGTAGTCGCCATAGTCGGTGGTTTGAAAAAGGCTGACCGGTTCCAGCAGGGGCGCGGTTACCGGCACCACGGACAGGGGCGTGATGCCGGCTGCTTCAAGGTCCCGAAGGATGTCCAGCTCTTCGATAAGCGGAAATTCGATGACAAGGTCGCAGCCGGTGCGGATTTCCGGGGGCGGCCCCATGACCTGCACCGGCCGGCCTGCTTTTTTTAGGATTTTTTCAGCCCGTATCACGTCCCCGGTGTGTTCAAACACCAGAATGCCCCGGTCCGCCCCGGAAGTGGCCGCCTTTTTGGCGGACATGTCTTTTTTCTTGAATAAAGACAGCACATCTTTCCTTTTAATCGAAATCGGGATCGCTATCGGTATCGAAATCGAATGTCACGAAGCCTTTTGGATGGTAAGCCGGTACCCCTCCCCGTCCGGTGTCACGTCCACCACCGTGCAGCCCTGGCTGGTCGCGGCCCGGGATACATTTTCCTTGGAGGTGTCGGTGTCCACCAGCACCACGATCTGGTTTTCAGCCCCGTTTTTGATTTCCTCCAGCGTCAGGATTACCGGCTGAGGGCAGGAGAGTCCTCTTGCGTCAACGGTTGCAGCCATTTTACAGCCTCCTTTATGCAATTCTTTTTCTCATGGTAAACCCGATAAACAGGCAGACGAAAAACCCCACAACCACCGCGGCAACGCCGTGGGGGCCAAGCCCGGCGGGGGAGCTGGCCAGGCCGAAGTTGTGGGCAAAGGCGGCGCCCACGATCATGCCCATCACAAAGACCGCGGCATCGCCGTCTCCTTCACCGGCCAGAAAAAGCTGGCGGCCCGGGCATCCGCCGGCCAGGGCAAAGGCAAGGCCGGCCAGGGCCATGCCCAGAAAGTTCCAGACATGCAGAGTGTGGGCCACGGGCTGACCGGCAAACCCCATCTTGAACTGTCCCAGCACCAGGTTGACGCCAAAGGCCACCACCAGCAGGGCGATAAAGCCGCCCAAAAGGTGGGTCTGGCCGAAAAGAACCGTGTCCCGAATGGCGCCCATGGTGCAGAACCGGCTTCGCTGGGCCAGAAACCCCACGCCCAGGCCGATGACCAGGGATATGACCAGGGGCGCGTGGGCAGCGCCCGGGCCTTTGACGCTGTAAAACAGGACCCCGCTCTGGGCCTGGCCGGAAACCTGGGGAAAGATCAGCATCAGGGCGAAAAACCCCAGCATCACCAGGGGCAGCATCCATCCCGCGGAGGAGTGGGTCTTGTAAGACCGGCCCAGGTTGTAGCCGCCTTTGAGAAACCGGGTGCCGATCCAGATGCCGAAGGTCAGGCCCAGCAGGCCCAAAATGGCGTTGCCGTCGCCGCCGGCCAGCCGCAGCACGGCCCGCCACGGGCAGCCCAGAAACACCAGTGCCCCGATCATGGCAAACACGCCCAGCACGAACCGTACAAACGGGGCCGACCCGGACCGGGGCCGGAACTCCTTAAACAGGTACGCCGCCACCAGTGATCCCAGCACAAATCCGATGATTTCCGGCCGCATGTACTGGACCACGGCAGCCCGGTGAAGGCCCAGGCTGCCGGATATGTCGCGCTCAAAGCAGGCCACGCAGATCCCCATGTTTCCGGGGTTTCCCAGTTTCTGAAGCAGCGGCGCCAGTACGCCGATAACAGCGCCAACGCCGATGACCCCCCAGCGGGTGGCCAACCAGTTTTTCTGTTGCATGAATCCTCCTCCTGATGGTGGTTTATGACAGCCTGCCCGTCAACGGGCAGGGCAGTTCCTCTGCGCGAAACACGTGCGTGTTGCCGCAGAACGGGCAGGGCTCGTCGAGGGCCACTTTCGCGTCCAGGGTTTTGCCCCCGTTTGCCGCCGGTACAATTCCCTTGTTTTCCACGATGTGAAAGGCAGCGCTTTCAAATATTCTGTTGTAAACAGGGCAGATAAACATCAGCTTCATGGAGCCTCCATGCCGCCTGTATACGGGTAAAGACAGGCTGTTATCTTTTCATAGATACAATCGATATGTAAAATAGATAATATAAATGAAATAGAAGGTGGCTATTGAGGCCGCCGATGGAGAAAAAAGGCGCAACTTCAAATTTTATCGAGATCGCTATCGGGATCGGTATCGAAATCGGACCAGCAGCGCTTGACCTGGCTCGGCTGTTGATGGGCGCCCGTGCCACCCGTCGCACGCGTCATTGAGCGAAGCGAAGCAATCCTGAACGCAAGTTGTGTCATTGCGAGCGAAGCGAAGCAATCTTGTTCGGAAGCGGAGGAGATTGCCTCGTCGCGTTGCTCCTCGCAATGGCACCCTCTCTCCGTCATCGCCCGGCCTTCGCCCCGCGGGCTATGGCGGACACACAGGCCGGGTAATGACCACGTCTTGGATGGCAGTACAGTCAATTCGATCCCGATCCCGATTTGGACAAGCAGGCACAGCGTTGCCCCTAACTCCCCGTGATCGAATCCCTGCACGCTTCCGGTCACAGGATTACAAGGCGGGGCAGGGGCTTGATAAAGTTCTGGCGCAGGCTGTAGGTGTAGGCTCCCTGGGCCGGAATCAGCAGGATGTCGCCTTCTGCGATATTCTTGCCGAAGTAGCCAAATCCCCACACGTCATGGGGGGTGCACAGGGAACCCAGAATAAGGCAGGGCTGTTCGCGTGTGTCCGGCCGGGAGAGGTTTAAGACCGGGAAATAGTCGGTTTCAAACCGCTCCCACCCGATGGCATTGGTGCCGGCGTCGGTCACCACAAGGTCGTCGGCCTTTCTGTCGATCACCCGCATCAGAAGCTGCATGGCCGGATGGCAGACCCACCGGCCCGGCTCCATGCAGATGCGGACATCGGCCACGGGAAAAATATGACGGCGCACCGCCTCGCCGATGGCCCCGGCAAAATCGGTGATGGGCCGGGCCGGAAGGCGAAAGTGGGGCCGCACATGGGAAAATGATGTTTTTGGGTCCGCGGGTGTACCCTCCGGGTGGTGAAGCCATTCGCCTTGCTCCGGCCAGAAGCCGCCGCCGATGTCGATAAACGCCAGTTGCCGGATAAAGGTTATCGGCATGCGGGCCAGCACCGCGCCCAGGCGCTCAATAAAGGCCACGTGAGCCTTGGGGTCCAGGTTCCAGCTGGTGTGAAACTGCAATCCCGCCAGGTTGACATGACCGCATGTTTTTGAGGTCTCATAAAAATCGGCCAGGCGTTCGGGCAGAATGCCGAACTTGCGCCACAGCCCGTCGGCCGCGGTGGTCAGCCGCACTCCGGCCAAAACGGTTGTTTGCGCGGTAGCGGCCACCGCCTCCAGCCGCTCCATCTCGCCGAAGCTGTCGATCAGCACCGTGACCCGGCCCCTGTTTGCAACGGCCAGGGCCAGTTCTTCAGTGGTTTTTCCCGGGCCGCTGAAAACGATGGTCGTTGCCTCGGTGTCCAGCGCCATGGCCAGTTCCTCGCCGCTGGACACATCCAGGCCAAAACCGCAGGAAACCAGTGTTTTTGACACCTCCGGGCAGTTGTTGCTTTTAACGGCGAAAAAAAAACCGGGGTCGGGCAGCTTCGCGGAAAAGGCGCCCTGAAAGGCCTGTGCCTGCCGGACCAGCACGTCCGGTTCCAGCACATACAGGGGCGAGCCGTGGGTAGCGGCAAGGTCCAGATACGCCTGGCGCCGGTCCAGATAGGGCTGTACAAAGGCGGCCAGTTCGTCGGGCGGCAGCAGCAGAGAGGCGTCGACGTCAGGGTGTGTGGTCATGGGGCAATCTCCACGATCAGGCGGGTTAACAGGGCCTGGCATTCTTCGGCCGGGTCAGCCGGATTTTTAAGGGCAAAGATGGCGCTTCCCAGCAGAAATGAATCATAATCGTCCGGCGGCAGCACAATGGTATGGCCGGGCTGTTGCAGGCCCGTCACCTCCCGGACCCCGGGAGCGGCGGCAACCCGGGACCAGTCGATGGTTGTCAACACCCCGGCCTGACGCGCGTGAAACCGAAGCCCGGCCATGGGGGCAACGGGCGGGCCGAACGCTTTCGGCAGGGGCCGGTGCTGAGCCAGGTCCAGGTCCAGCAAGAGGGTGTCAATGCCCAGGCCATGGCGGACCAGGTCCGGCAGGCAGTCGCCGCCGGGCCGGGGGGTGATCTCCAGAAAGGCCGGCCGGCCGTTTTCAAGCACAAAATCGGCCATGCACAGGGCCCGGTCAATGCCCAGTGCCCCGGCCCCGGCGGCCAGGTGCCGGGCCAGCGCATGATTTTCAAGCCCCGGCAGCCGGTTGATCAGCACATAAGCCATGGCGGTGCCGAAAGCGATATCAGGCGCGACAATTTTTTTTGTCAGCCGCACGATCACGGCCCGGCCCCCATCGACCAGAAAGTCGCAGCTGAACTCCGGGCCGGTAAGCCATGTTTCGGCAACAATCGCCGCGCTGTTATCGGGGGTGTGATAGAGGCGGGTGTGGGCCCGGCGCAACAGGCCCTCTTTGACAAGACCAAAGGCATGGCCGCAGGCTTCTTTCGTGTCGCAGCAGAACACCAGTTCGCTGCCCGCGCCGGATACCGGCTTGATCACGCAGGTTCCGTGGGCCTCAAAAAAGGCGACGGCGTCGGCTTTGGAAAAAACCGGGGCAAAAGCAGGGCACAAAACACCCTTTTCCCACCACAGTCGTTTGGATGCGTACTTGTCCCGGCAGGCGGCCACTGCCGCGGGCGACACAAAGTCAAGGCCAAGCTGTTGCGCAAGAAAAGCGGCAACCGGCAGGGACTCGCAGTCAAAGCAGGCCACGCCGTCAATGGCAAGGCCCCGCTGCCGGGTGTGGGCCGACAGGGCTTCAAGGAGACGCTCCGGCCGCTCCAGGTCGCCGCACACCTCCTCGTCCGGACCGGGTGCCGGCTCTTTTGCCTTTTGCCGAAGCACCGGGTCGGTCAAAAACAGCGCCCGGCCGGGCGCTGCGCGTCGAATCCAGTCGACATAGTCGGAGGTGGTGCCCACCACCAGTACACGGGTGTCGGTTGACACAATTGCCCCGAATATTTCATGAAATTTTTCGATGTTCATAAGCTTTTATATAAAATTCAAATGTTGGAATAGAAATCAGGCGCTTTTAAAAAGACATGCCGTCACGAACGATTTGAGGCTTTGTGAGCCAATTTTATATCGAAAAATTTCATGAAATATCCGGGCCAGCTTCCTGTTTGGGGTCATTATTGTCCAGTGACGGTTTTAGTCATGACCGGACGGATCTCCTGCTGTTTATTCAAATCCTATCGCTATCGGGATCGGTATCGCTATCGGTATCGAATTGTCTTTACGACGGCTCGTCGGCCGTGTCCGGCAGGCAAAGCTGGTAAAGGGGCCGTTCGGTCAGGCGGAACCGCGATTTCCAGGAAAAGTCGCCGCAGAGAAAATCCACCGATGCCAGTCGCTTTTCGCAGGCCCATTTTATGTGATGAAAATTGATCAGCTTGGCCACGCCGGTAAACTCCGGGTCCGTGCCGCCGGCCATGACCGTGTAGGTGTTGTTCCACACGGCCCCGACATCCACGGCCGCCAGCCGGCCCCCGATTTTAACCGACGTGATGCGCAGCATGCCCCGTTTTTGAAAAAAGTCGATCATGTCGACAAAGGCGGCAAAAAACCGGGGGTCGTAAAAATAGGACATTGGGCCAAAGGCGGAAAGATTCATTTCCATCATGGGGCCGATGTCGGCCGGGTCGTCGTGGTGAAAAGAGACCCCCAGGGCCTCAATCCGGGCCATCTCCTGGTCCAGTTTTTTTCTCGACTTTCCGGGAAAGCACTGCCGGTAGCGCTCAAAGGAAAAATCATGGGCCGGCGGATAAAAAAGGTAGCCGGTTTCATCCACACGGGGTGGTGAGTTCCATGACGGCAGAAAATCGGCATCAAGATACCGGATTTTAATTTTGCCGTCCACGGCGTTTATCACGGATTCAACGGGAAAAGATTCCCACCCGATGATTTTGTTCTGCTCGATCCAGGTTTTGCCCTGCCAGGTCTCGCCGGGAAAATGGCCGAAATAGCCCTCCTCCTCAATCCAGGAGAGGGCCAGAAGAAAAGGGCGGCGGAACTCCGCCGCCTCCCCGGTGATAAAAAAAGAGGGCCGGTCAAAGTGCCGGGCAAAACAGGCCCGCACCGGCCAGAGGTCAAAAACGCACTGCTGCGGCCAGAGGCGCTCCCACACATCCCGGCAGGCCTCAGGATCAGAAACGACACGCACTCCGTTCATGGATTCGCCCGTATATTTCACGAGTTGATTTGGCCGCAGATGCAAGGCGCGGCATGCGAAGCTGTAGTCAATCTACCGCGAGTATGCCGCAACGAGAGCAGATGCGGGCAAGGCGGCTCGCCCGAAGGGTGAAAATTTTCGACATAAAATTGGCGTAAAATACCTCAAGCAGCTCACGACAGGCTGTGCATTCAAAAACTATCTGTGTTTGAGGTAAATACCCATCAATGTCGAAAAATTTCATGAAATATGCGGATCAGTGGCGCATGGTGACATTGATCGCGCTGTGAGTACCGCCGAAGTAGTTCTGGGCAAAGCGTCGGACCGTTTCCGGGTCATAGGCCTTGCAGCTGAACACGTCCAGGTACACGGCATTGGTCAGGTTGGCAAAATGGCCCGAAATCAGGGAGGTCTCGATCAGCTGCACCATGGAGTAGCCGGCCACGCGCTCGTCTTCACCAAAGTGGACCACCTGGGTTTCGCCGAACCGCCGCATCTCGATCAGGTCGCACAGCTCCACCACGAACCGGCGAATGGCGTCAGCGTCCCGAATGGTGTCCGGATTGCAGTTGTAGATATCAATGGCCGAAGCAATGCCCCATACCTGCTGGGTTTCGAAGGCTTTGGGGGATGACGCGACGGGTTCAAAAGCCTCCTGCCGTTTCAGTGCCAGTGCGCTCATGGGCTGTGTCTCCTTGTAATATATATGAAAGGTTGTCTGTTCGGTGTCGGGCGAAAGTGTCCCTGCTTTTATGCCGAAGGTGTCTTTGAGGAACATAAAGCACTTTTTGTGCCAAAAAATTAATTGTTTTTAGGTGTCTGGAATCAATAGGGTTTGTTAAAAAGTCCCGGAAATAAAGATGAAAGCCAGAGAAAAACAGGTATTGTTTTGCTGTTTTTGATTATTTTAAGCATAAAAAAGCTTAAATTCTGCCGTCAGGATCGGACCGCCTGCGGGCCGGTTTGGCCGTTTGATCCGGTAAATTGTATATCAATCTTAAAACAATAGGGATTCTTTGAACCAGCCCGTTTTTTTGGGCTTGACGGTTTGCGCGTGTGGGTTTATGGTGGAATAAATTCGGCAATAAAATTCTTTTTTTAAGGAAACAACATGCTCATTCGTCTGGTGCTGGCCATCAAGAACCGTAACCTTCAGACCTACATGGACAAGCAGTTTCAGCAGTTTGATGACGTTCAGGTGGAAACCTGCGGGGACGCGAAAAATCCCTGGCAGCGGGTGATCCGCAGCTGCGGCGACATCCTCGTGGTCAGCGCCTCCTTTATGCCGGCCCAGATCGAATCCAGCATTGCCATGCTGAACGAACTGCCCGAAACCCCCACCACGGTGGTCCTGCACAACAGCGATTCTTCCGAGGAGCATGCCCAGTTGGTGGGGGCCGGCGCCGACGTGGTGCTGTATGACGGCATCTCCCGAAAAAGCCTGATCGAGGCCATTGAGTCCACGTTAGAGTCCCGGCGCCAGCTGATTCAGAAGACCCGTCTCACGGCCCGGGGCCAGGCTTCGCCCAAGCTGGGGGATTTTATCTCCCAGAGCCAGAGCATGCAGTTGCTGATGGAGGACGTGTGGAAGGTGATTCCCAGCAATGCCCCGCTTCTGGTCCTGGGTGAGACCGGGGTGGGAAAGGAGCACCTGGCCCGGGCCATTCACTCGGAAAGCCCCCGGTCGGCCGGGCCCTTTACCGCGGTGAACGCGGCGGCCCTTCAGGAGCAGTTGCTGGAAAGCGAACTGTTCGGTCACGAAGAGGGGGCTTTTACCGGCGCCATCCGGTCCCGGCGGGGAGCCTTTGAAATGGCCCACGGCGGCACCATTTTTTTAGATGAAATCGGCGAAATGCCGCTCCATCTTCAGGCCAAGCTGCTGCGGGTTTTGCAGGACTACGAGATTCGGCCCGTGGGCAGCGAACGTTCCACCTGGGTGGACATTCGGGTGATCGCCGCCACCAACCAGGACCTGGCCCTGGCAGTGGAAAAGCAGACCTTTCGAAAAGACCTGTTTTACCGGCTGGGCGTGATCACCCTGACCATTCCGCCGCTGTCGGACCGCAAGGAGGACATTCCCGGCATGGTCCACCGGTTTATCGAACACTACCAACTCAAGATCGGCAAGGAGATTCGGGGGGTCACCGAGGCGGCCATGGCGGCCCTGTGCCAGTACGAGTGGCCGGGCAACGTGCGGGAGCTGATGAACGTGATTGAGCGGGCCATTCTGCTCTGCCCGCAGGAGATCATAGGCATTGAGGACCTGCCCTACATTTTTAATTCCCCGGCGGCCCTTTCAAAGGACGCCATGACCCAGGGGGCTCTGGATCCGGCCGCGTGGAAGGGCAAGACCCTGCCCCAGGTGCGCCAGGAGGTGATGGATCGGGTGGAGCAGGCCTACCTTCAGATGGTGTTAAGGGAGACCCGGGGCCGGGTGGGCGAGGCGGCCAGAATGGCGGGCATTCATACCCGGGCCCTGTATAACAAGATGCAGCGCCTGGGTATTGACAAAAACCGGTTCAAGGCGGCCGGAAAAGAAGAGGCAAAACTTCTGTAAAGAGCAGCTGTAGCGGCGGCCTTCAGGCCGCCATGCGGCCAGGCAGCAACGACCGCCGATCTTTTTATCAAACCCAGGCGTCTACCCCCTTATCAAAATCGCTATCGGGATCGAAATCGATTTCGTTCAATTGCAGCAGCAGCAATTTAAAATTGTGTTTGTAGTGACGCCGTCAGGCGTTTATCGACCGGGCATGTTCGATGCCCTTACGGGCACACTACAAACGGGGGGGGGTCGTCCCTACTGCGCATCATTATGCGACGAAGCAATTTTTGTGGCGCCATGTGTCATCGCCCGGTCAAGCCGGGTAATGACGAGTACGGTGGCGACTTGGGGCGGTAGGGTGACTACGAGCAAGAGTAAGATTAAGAGCACGAGCACGAGCACGAGGAAGAGCACGAGGAAGAGCACGAGGAAGAGCACGAGGAAGAGTAATAGGGAGGAGGGGGATCAGGATTCGATTTTGAACAGGCGGCGAACAATGTCGAGATACCGGGCTTTGTCTTTTTTTTCTTCAACCTGTTTTAAAAAGGTGGTGGGGTCGTGAAGCAGCTTGTTGACAATGGCCTCGGTCATTTTGTGGATGGTGTCCTGCTCTTCCGGCGGCAGGTGCTTTAAGGTGGAGGCCAGGGTTTTTCTGGCCTCGCCATGGGCCATCTCGGAGAGCTTGTCCCGCAGGGCCACGATGGTGGGCACCACGTCCAGGCTTTCGTACCAGGTGCGAAAGGTGATCACCGCCTCATCCACAATCCGCTCGGCCCGGATCGCCTCGTGGCGGCGCTGGCTGATGTTTTCGTCGATCACCGCCTGCAGGTCGTCAATATCGTAAACATAGGCGTTTTCCACCCGGTTGACGGCCGGGTCGATGTCCCGGGGAACGGCAATGTCGATAAAAAAGATCGGGTTGTTGCGCCGGCCCCGCATCACCTGGCGGACCTGGTCTTTTGTCACCACAAAGTCCGGAGCCCCGGTGGAGCTGACCACGATGTCCACGGTGCCCAGCATATCCGGAATTTCGGGAAAGCTCACGGCCCGGCCCTGGTAGCGCCGGGCCAGTTCCACGGCCCGCTCAAAGGTCCGGTTGGCCACGAAAATGGTTTTCACCCGGTGGCCGGCAAAATGCTCCACCGCCAGCTCGGCCATCTCACCGGCGCCGATCAGCAGCACGCTTTTGTCCTCAAGAACGCCGAATATCTTTTTGGCCAGTTCAACGGCGGCATAGCTTACCGACACCGCGCTGTCGCCGATGCCGGTTTCGCTTCTGACCCGCTTGGCCACCAGAAAGGTTTTGTGAATCAATCGGTTTAAAATCACGCCCGAGGTTTTGCGCTCCACGGCCAGGCGATAGGCCTCCTTGACCTGGCCGAAAATCTGGGGTTCGCCCATGATCATGGAGTCCAGCCCGGACGCCACGCGAAAGATGTGGCGCACCGCCGCGTCGGCCGCGTGCAGGTAAAGGTAGGGCGCCAGCTGCTCCGGCGACAGGCCCTTGCGCCGGGCCAGGCAATCGGTGGCGGACTTTCGGGCCGCGGCCGGATCGTTGGTGGTAAGAAGCAGCTCGGTGCGGTTGCAGGTGGAGATCAGGATCAGCTCCAGGATGGCGGGCTCGGCAACCAGGGCGTCCAGGGCTTCGGGCACCTCCTGGGGTGAAAACGAGACCTTTTCCCGCACCTCCACCGGCGCGGTCTGATGGTTGATACCGGTCAGCAGAATAGTGTTGGGAGAAACGGCTTTATAAGCCGAGTGGCGGTTTGTGATGTCGTTCATATTTTCGTAAAAACGCCGTGGTGGCCCTCCAGCAGAAAATTAACCCCGAGAAAGGTGAACACCACCACGCAGAACCCGATAATGGCCATGATGGCGGCCCGGCGGCCCCGCCATCCCGCCACCAGCCGTTCGTGAAGCAGGGCCGCGTAAACCAGCCAGGTGATGCCGGACCACACCTCTTTGGGATCCCACCGCCAGAAAACGCCCCACACCAGGCCGGCATATACCACACCGGTGATCAGGCCGATGGTGAGCAGGGTGAACCCCACCACCAGGCAGGCGTATCCGGCTGAATCCAGGCGGTCCAGGGAGGGAAGCCGCCGGTAAAAAAAGCCCCGTTTTTTCTGTTTGATGGCCCGCTCCTGGATCAGGTAGAAGATGCCGGCCCCGCAGGCAAGGGCAAAGGCCGCGTCCCCCACAAACACCGTAACGATGTGAACGATCAGCCATGCATTGTTGGCCCAGGTGTGAATATCGTCAATGGGCGGGGTGGATCGCTCCGGCAGCAGCAGGGCCGCCAGCAGGGTGATCAGTACCAGGGGCGCCACATAGATGCCGAAAAAATTAAGGTTCAGCCGCCACTGAAACAGCACGAACAGCCCGGCCAGGGACCAGGCCGCCAGAGAGAGGGACTGGGAGAGGGTAAAGGCCGGCAGGTGCCCCAGAACAATAATCTGAAGCACCAGGGCCAGGCCGTGCGCCAGAAAACCGGCCAGCAGCAGGCCGAATCCGTAGCGGTAGATGCTGTCTTTCTGGGAAAAGAGAAACACAAAATAGGCGGCCGTGCTCAGGGTGTAAAGCAGGACAGCCGTTGTGGCGGCAAGAGAAATCATCATGGGTGTTTCTCCCCGGAACAATGTATATATGGAACCGTCTGAATCATTCTATCCTAATCGCTATCGGGATCGGTATCGGTATCGAACCCGACCACCGTAGGCCTTATTTTATATTTCAACACCCAAGTCCTTTAAGGAAAATTCAGGGCCAAGGGTTTTGCCTAAAAGGGTGTCAATATCCTTATCCCTTTTTTCCCGGATCATGTTCAGCAGCCCGGCCGCGATCAGCTCCTCAAACAGCCCTTTGTGTGCCTCGGGCGCGTGTTCCTGGGCCAGCAGCTCTTTTCGAATGGCCCCCATCAGGGAAAGAAACACGGCATACTCGGCGCCGAACTGCCGCTCCATCTCTTTTCGCAGGTGCTTGGCAAAGGCCGGGCTTTTGCCGGAGGTGGAAACCGAGATCTGCAGGTCCCCCTGCTGCACCACGGCCGGCAGAATAAAATTGCAGGCATCCGGCACATCAGCGATGTTACACAGCATGTTTTTTCTGTCGGCGTCCTCGCTGATCCGGAAGTTCAGTTCCGTGTCGCTGGTGGCGCCGATTACTAGAAACATGCCCTCCAGATCGGACGGTTCATAGGCTCGCAGGAAAAGGGTAATCACGCCTTCGTCCGCCAGCCGCAAAATGGCGTCATTGGCGGCTAGGGTCACCACTGTGACCTTTGCTCCGCAAGCCAGCAGGGTTTTCACCTTGCGGCCCGCCACGCCGCCGCCGCCCACCACCAGGCAGTTTTTGCCCTCTATTTTCAGGCATACCGGATAGTAATTCATGGTACCTCGATTCGCATCAGGTCTTCGGCCACTTGCACGTCTCCGTCATAGGCGGACCGGCACTGGCTGACGATGTCCACCATGTCGCACATCGGATAGAGGTGGGTCAGCACCAGGCGCCTGACGCCGGCCTTTTGGGCCATTTCGCCGGCCAGGGAGGGGGTCAGGTGGCCGTCCACCTTCCACCCGTCGGGCAACGCTGATTCACATATCATCAGATCCGCGTTTTTTGCAAGTGTTATCAGGCTGTCGCTTACGTCGGTATCGCCGGAGTAGACCACGGACACGCCGCCGGCCTCCAGGCGGAAGGCAATGCTCTCCGGCCGGTGGGGCACCGGCCGTGTGGTCAGAAAAAACCCGTCATAGCTCCGGGTGTCCGGGCCGGTTGTGTCAAATTCCTCAATCACCAGCAGGTCGTCGGCCCATTCAATCCACTCGCCATAGACCCCTTTAAAGGCCTCGTAAAACCGGGCAAAGCCGGTGCCGCCAGCCATCACCATGGGACGCGTCCGCCGGGGGCCGGGGGAATATTTGCCGGCAAACAGAAAGGTGGCCATCTCACCGGTGTGGTCCGGATGAAAGTGGGAAAAAAAGAGGTGGGAAACATCATGAATGCCTGTGCCGGTTTCCAGCAGCCGCCGCATGGTGCCCGGCCCGCAGTCAAACACGACTTTTGCCCCGGCAATTTCCACCAGCACGGCGCAGGCGCTTCGCGTAAGCGAGGGCACGCAGGTGCCGGAACCCAGGATCGTTACCCTTATCTTTCCGGTTTTCGGGGCAGGGGTCATGAGCGCCTCCTGTCGGCATGAACAAAACGGGCGTGGTGCCGGTTGTAATACCATTTGCCGTGCAGGTTCTGGTACCACCAGGCAAACCGGATGGCCGCGGGCAGGTCGGGAATCCAGAACCGGTCGGGAATGGTCTCGGACGGCGAGTGCCGGCGGGTCAGGTCCAGGTCGGCCAGTACAAAGCCCTGTCCGTCTGTCCGGTCCATGCGGGCCAGCACCGCGCCGCTTCCGTCCACGATCTGGGTTTGGCCCAGAAAGCAGGACCGGTAGGCAAGGCCGGGCGCCAGGGGCGTTTTGCACACAAAATCACCGGCATGGGCCGCGTGCACCACCGGGCAGCCGGTGAGGCGGGCAAACCGGGCCGGCGTCTCTTTCATGATGGCCAGGTTTTTCGCTTTCACCTGGGGCGTGAATCCGGGCAGCCGGGCATCGGGCAGGTCCCACCAGCAGGAACCGCCCACCACCAGGTTCACCCGGCCCAAAAGGCGGCGGGCGGTGCGGGTGCGCACGAATTCCCAGCACAAAACCGCGCCCACCGGGCCGATGGGCGTGTCCATCACGCCATTGTCCGACCCGCCCCGGTAGTAGCAGTTTTCCCACATGGTGGGCTGGTCCTTGTCGTGGGTGCAGACCGTGCCGTCGGCAAAGGCCAGCACAAAGGTATTATAATGATCAAGCCCCCGCCGGGACAGAAAGGAGCCACCCACAATACCGTCGTGGTCGGCGGCCAGTTTCTGCAAAAGGCGCATGGGGGCGCCGTCCACAGGCCGGGCCGCCCGGTCCATTTTTTGGGAAAAGCCCATGGCGGATGTGAAAAATTCGGGCAGGATCACCATTTGCGCGCCCTGGTCAAAGGCCTCTTTTGCCAGGGCTTCGGCGGCCCGCATGTTTTTTTCGACCCGGCCCACAAGGGCGGTCATCTGAACGGCGGCGACTTTCATGGTATTTTGCGACTCAATCGGTTGATATAAAAAGCAGAACAAAGACGATTCGATATCGTAATGTCTGTTTATCCTATCAGCGTTTTTTTGTAAAGCCGCCGGGCAAAGAAGGTCCGGGCTTGCGGTTTTTTTTATGATCGCCTAGACTCCCTCTTTGTCTGGTCGATAACCGCAACGAAGGATTCAATGATGAGGCGTTTAACAAAATATTCAGGCCGGTGGATGCTGGCCGCGGCCTGCCTCTGCCTGGCTTTTGCCGGGTGCGACGGCTCACGGCACAAGACCTTTTCCGGAAAAACCATGGGCACCGAGTACCATGTCACGGTGGTGACCGGAATGCTGTCACGCACCGCGCCCCTGCAAAAGAAGGTCGAGGCCCGGCTGGCCCACATCAACGCCGGTATGTCCACGTATATGGACACCAGTGAGATTTCCCGGTTTAACAACGAGATCGGCCAGGACCAGCCCTTTGCCGTGTCCAAAGATTTTTTGCGGGTGGCTGCCGAAGGCATGGCCCTGTTTCGGCTGACCGATGGGGCCTGGGACGGGTCGGTGTGGCCCCTGATGATCCTGTGGGGGTTTGACCGGCCGGAGCAGCAGCGTTTTGTACCGGATTCGGCCGAAATCGACCAGGTGCTGACCTGCGTGGGATACGATTCGCTTCAGATTGATGAGGCAAACCGCCTGGTGAAAAAAACGCCCTGCCTGTTTCTGGACTTTGCCTCCATTGCCAAGGGGTATGGCGTGGATGTCGTGGCCGAGGTGCTTCGGGAGGCCGGTGTCGACAATTTTATCGTGGAAGTCGGGGGCGAAGTGTATGCCGCCGGTGTACGGGAAACCGGGGATCCCTGGCGTATCGGCATCAACACGCCTGAACCGGGTGCGCCGGTGGACCGGGTGCGCCAGGTGGTGGCCCTGTCCGACCGGGCCATGGCCACCAGTGGTGACTACCGGAACTATTTTGTGATCGACGATCGGACCTACAGCCATGTGCTGGACCCCCGGACCGGTTATCCCGTGGCCAATGGTGTGGTCAGCGCCACTGTGGTGGCCGACACCTGCACCTTTGCCGACGGACTGGCCACAGCCCTGATGGTGATGGGGGCCGAACCCGGAACGGCCCTGGTAAACACCCTGGAAAACGTGGAGAGCTGCATCACGGTCCGCCGGACCGACGGCACGTACGAGGATTTTTGGTCAACCGGATTTGTCGCGCAGTAACAAGGAAGAGGATTGTTTAACGTCGTCAGATGGACGTATCCGAATCGTAATCTTGCTCTTACTCGTGCTCTTGATCTTTCTTTCTCCCCTGTGCCGGGTGATTTTCGATCAAGATTACGAGCAAGAGCAAGAGTAAGAGTTAAGATCGCTGATCATCTCTAAAACACTTATTACAACACACCAGGAGAGAATAATGACAACCGACTATACGTTTTACCTTGTGGAAAAAAAGCCGCCGGTGGCATGGGTCTATCTGAACCGGCCGGAAAAGAAAAACGCCATGAACCCGCCGGCATGGGAAGAGACCGTGCCCATTTTTGAGGACCTGGACGGTGACGACGACATCCGGTGCGTGGTGGTGGCCGGCAAGGGCGAGGCCTTTTCCGCTGGCATTGACCTGATGGCCATGGCCGGGGAGATGCCCGAGCTGGCCGACATGCACCAGCGGGGCGGGATCAAGCGAAGCCTGCTGAAAAAGATCTACCGGTTGCAGGACACCATGAGCTGCATCGAATGGTGCCGCAAGCCGGTGATTGCCGCCATTCACGGCTATTGCGTGGGCGCGGGCCTGGACATGGCCACGGCCTGTGACATCCGGTTGTGCAGCCAGGACGCGGTCTTTTCCCTGCGCGAGGCGGCCGTGGGGTTTGTGGCCGATGTGGGGGTCCTGCAGCGCATTCCCCATATCGTGGGCCAGGGCGTGACCCGGGAGCTGGCCTATACCGCCAAAAATATCGACGCGGCCCGGGCAAAAGAGGTGCTGCTGGTCAATGCCGTGTTCAAGGACCGGGAGGCCCTGTTTGCCGGTGCCCAGGCCATGGCCGAAGAGATTTCCGAAAAATCGCCCCTGGCGGTGCAGTCCTCCAAGGATGTGCTCAACTACGGTATCGGCAAGTCCGTGGCCGACGGCCTGACCTACGTGGCCTCCATGAGCGCCAACGTGATTCCTTCCGAAGACCTGTACGAGGCCATTGCCGCGTTTGCTGAAAAGCGAAAGCCAAAGTTTTCAGGAAAATAACATGAAGGTACACCTCACCAGCCTTGGCTGCGCCAAGAACCAGGTGGACAGCGAGCTCATGCTGGGGGCCTTTGCCGCCGAAGGGCTTACTGTCTGCGATGATCCGGCAGGGGCCGATGTGCTGGTGGTCAATACCTGCGCCTTTATTGAAGATGCGGTCAACGAGGCGGTGGACACCATTCTGGCCCTGGCCCGGTATAAAAGCGAGGGTTCATGCCGCCGCCTGATCGTTTGCGGCTGCCTGCCGGAGCGCTTTGGGGAAGAGCTGGCCGGGGCCCTGCCCGAGGCAGACTTTTTTTTCGGCACCGGCGCCTACCACCGGGTGATTGAGGCCGTGGCCGGCAAAGAGAGCACACTTTCCCGGTGCACCCTGCCACCGCCGGACGCGGTGCCCATGCAGGCCGCCGCTGACCGGAGAATCTGCGCCACGCCCCACACCGTTTATGTAAAGATCGCCGAGGGGTGTGACCGGCGCTGCACCTACTGCATCATTCCCCGGCTGCGGGGCCGCCAGCGGAGCCGGCCCCCGGCCGACATCGTGGTCGAGGCCCGGGGCCTGGTGGCCGCCGGTGCAAAAGAGCTCGTACTGGTGGCCCAGGAGACCACGGCTTATGGAGCCGACCTCTCCCCCCCGGTATCGCTGGCATCCCTGCTGATGGCGCTTTCCGACGCCGTGGGCGACATCTGGGTCCGGGTGCTTTATATGCACCCCGACACCATGGACCCGGACCTGATTCGCGTGATGACGGAACGGGACAACCTCTGTTCCTATTTTGACGTGCCGGTGCAGCACGCCAGCGACCGGGTGCTCAAGCGGATGGGCCGGCGCCACACCGCCGCTGACCTGCACCGGCTGTTTGACGACATTCGAAGGGCGGATCCGGACGCGGTGCTGCGCACCACGGTCCTGGTGGGATTTCCCGGCGAGAAGCCCGCCGATTTTGAAAAACTGCTTGATTTTATCACTGGCGTCGCGTTTGATCATCTGGGCGCGTTTATCTATTCGGATGACGAGGCCCTGTCCTCCCATGGACTGGACGGTCACGTGTCGTCAAAAACGGCCCGGCACCGGTACGATCGGGTGATGACGGCCCAGATCGATATATCGTCCCGGCGCCTGGCAAAACGGGTCGGCAGCCGCGAACCGGTGCTGGTGGAGGAAAAGGCGGAGGACGGCCTGTTTTTCGGCCGGGCCTGGTTCCAGGCCCCTGAGGTGGACGGTGATGTCTGTTTTTCCGGTGCCGGTGATTATGCCCCGGGTGACCGGGTGTCCGTACGCATCACCGGGGCGTCCGCGTATGACCTGACAGGAGAAGCACAATGAGCGAGGATCTGCGGGGCTATATCTTTTCCCGTGTGGCGGGGGACATGGAAGCCATTGAAACGGCCCTGGCCGACAACCTGACCCCGTATTTTGACAAGGTGCGCGAGATCGCCGGTCATATTCTGTTTACCGGGGGCAAGCGCGTCCGGCCTCTGCTGATGGTGCTTTGCGCCCGGCTGTGTCGATACGACGGGAGTGACGACAAGCGGGTTTCCGTGATGTTTGAGTATCTTCACACCGCCACCCTGCTTCACGACGACATTGTGGACGGCGCGGCCATGCGCCGGGGCAGCCCGGCGGCCCATGTTGTGTGGGACCCGGCCTCGGCGGTGCTGGTGGGGGACTTTCTGCTGGCCCGGTCCGCCTCCATTGCCGTGGACACCGGCAGAATCGCGCTGATGAAAATTCTGGCCGATATTCTCGAGGACATGTCCCAGGGCGAGATTCACCAGCTGGCCCGAAAAGGCAACGTGAACCTTTCCGAAGCGGAGTACCGGACCATCATTCTACACAAGACCGCGGTGCTGATGGAGGGGGCCTGCCGCTCCGGCGCCATTCTGGCCGGGGCTTCGGATGCCCATGCCCGTGCGCTGGCGGACTATGGGCGGAACCTGGGGATGGCTTTTCAGATGATCGATGACCTGCTGGACTACACGGCGGACACCCAGGTGCTGGGCAAGGCGGTGGGCGCCGACCTGCGGGAGGGCAAATTCACCCTGCCCCTGATCCATGCCCTTGGCCGGGCCGATGCCGGTGATGCTGAAACCATAAAGCGAATCATGGGCAACCCCGATGTGACCGACGCGGCCTTTGAAACCCTGAAGCGGCTGCTGGAGACCTACGACGGCATCGGCTATACCCGGCGGTGCGCCGAGGCCCATATTCAGGAGGCCCGGTCGGCCCTGGATATGTTCGAACCGTCGGAAACAAGGACCCTGCTGGAAAAGCTGGCGGATTATACCATTTTGCGGCGCACGTAGGCGCCGTCCACGCCCGGTGGCGGGCGCGGAAAAATACATAACAAACAAGGTGCAAGAATATGAAAAATCGGTGTGTCGTGTCTGTGTCGTGGCTGGTGGCCGTGTGTGGCATGGCTGTTGCGGGCCTGTTTTTTTCTCCGGCTTTGGCAAGGTCTGCCGCCGGTGGAGACACTGCCGTGACCGTGAATGTGGTGGGCACCGGCGTTGAGACGCAGGATACGGATGCGGCCGCGGCCAAGCGGGAGGCCATTGACAACGGGCTCTCTTTGGCCGTGGACGAGGTCATGCGCCGGGTGGTGACCCAGGAGATTCTGGCGGCCAATTTTGCCGACCTGGACGCGGCGGCCCGGGCGGTTGAAGGCCAGGCCATCCTGACCTACCAGGTGCTGGCCGATGCCCGGCGGGAGGATGTGTGCCGGGTCCTGGTCCGGGCCTCGGTGTCAACGGACCAGTTGCGGCGGCAGGTGCTGCGGGCCGGCGTGCTGCCGGACAGGGAGAATATGCCGGGTGTAATGCTGCTTCTGCTGGATGCCGACAATGACGGCCCGGCCGTGGCTGCCAACCAGGCCATGACCGACAGCCTTTTAAAAAGGGGGTTTCGGCCGGTGGCCGGATCAGAAAGCCTGCTGGCCGGGGAATCGGGCCAGGCCGGGGCGGACATGGCGCCGGCCCGGTTCGTGTCGCTGGGCCGGGAAATGGGAGTGGATTTCGTGGTGACCGGTCATGTGGCGGCCACTCCGCCGGTGCGCACCGGCAGGGAGTCGAAAACCGGATGGCAGGGCACGATCAATGCCCGGGTGGTGAGCACGGATACAGGCCGGGAGGTGTTTTCCCTGGCCACCGAGGTGATGCCGCCTGACGAAGAGACGCTCTTTTTTGACAAGGCCATGGTGCAGGCCGCAGCCGGGGCCCGGGCCGCAGCCGGGCTGTCGCCCGCCATGGCCGTGGCCTGGGACCGGCAGCAGGTGCAGACCCGGAGTTTTGATGTCACGGTGCGGGGCGTGGGCTACCTTGCCCAGCTGGGGTCGTTTCGGTCGGCCGTGGAGTCCCTTGCCCCTGTCAAGCGGGTCCAGATACGGGAAATGAAAATCGACGAGGCCCTGGTGGTGGTTCAGGCTATGGGCGGGGCCGAGGCCCTGGCCGGTGCCATTGGCGCGATCCGGGCCGACGGGTTTTATGTTCAGGTGCTGGATGTGGTTGAGAACCGCATGACCGTTGAAATTATTTCAGACGGCCACTGATTCCGCGCCTGCTGTCTGAAAAAAGGGGGCACAATGAACCTGGACAACGCAATACATGAGGCCGCAAAAGTGCTGGCCGGCGCCTCCCGGGCCGCGGTCTTTTCCGGGGCCGGGGTTTCCGCGGAAAGCGGCATTCCCACGTTCCGCGATCCCGGCGGCGTGTGGGACCGGCTCAACCCGGCCGAGGTGGGCGACACACAAGGCCTGCTGGCCTCCCTGGAAAAGAACCCTGAAAAGCTGGTGGCCATGTTCATGGAGCTTCTGGCCGTGTTTGACGCCGCGATCCCCAACCCCGGCCACCGGGCCCTTTTCGACCTGGAGCGCATGGGCATTCTTCAGGCCGTCATTACCCAGAACATTGACAACCTGCACCAGGAGGCGGGCAACACCCAAGTGATCGAGATGCACGGCAACGGGTTCCGGTTCCGGTGCCTGAAGTGCCGGTCCCGCCGGTCCCATGAACGCCATGCCCTGATCGGGCGGGTAAAAGAGCGGCTTTCCACCCTGCCCGATTTTTCACCGGCCTCGATTTTTGCCGCCATGCCCGACTGCGACCTGTGCGGTTCGGGAATGCGGCCCGACGTGGTGATGTTCGGAGAGACCGTGATGGAGGTGGAAAACGCTTTTGCCGCGGCCCGCTCCTGCGACGTGATGCTGGCCCTGGGCACGTCCGGTGTTGTCACGCCCGCGGCCCAGATTCCGGCCGAGGCCAAGGCTTCCGGCGCAAAGGTGATCGTGATCAACCCCAATGAAAATGGTTTTGCCCGGGTGTGTGATATCTATATTTCCATGAAAACCGGTCAGGCCCTTCCCCGCATCGTGGAGCAGGTAAAAAAAATTCGATCCGGGTCATAACCCCCACCCATTCAAGTCGAAATTTCTATCGAATCAGGATTACGGCCAGGAGCAAGAGAATCGGGGCATCGGCCTGCTTGTAGTGTACCTTAAGGGCATCATATGTGGCCGGGCCAAACACCTGACGGCGTCACTACAAACGGGCCGGGGCATCAGTGTCAGAGGGCGCGGCGGAAAACGGCGTCATTGAGGAGCGGATACGACAAAACAAGCGTGTCCGCACTGGTTGTTATTACCCGGCTTGCCTGTCGTCCTCAGCCCGAATATTTCACAAATCACCTTGGCCGCAGCTGCTGTCTTGTTCCGACACTGGCTGTAGATTGACTATAGCTTCATGTCCCGCGCCTTTCAGTGGGTCTCCTTCCGGAACTGTTCCCTTGCCCGGCTCTGGACCCGGTTCAACCGGTAGTAGTATCCCTGTTGCGCCATGAGATGGTCGTGGGTGCCGGACTCCACGATCCGGCCCCTGTGCAGCACCAGAATGGTGTCCGCGTCCCGAATGGTGGAGAGCCGGTGGGCGATGATGACAGCGGCCCGGCCCTTTGCCAGGTTGGCCAGGGCCTGCTTGATATGCTGCTCGGTTTCCAGGTCGATGTAGGAGGTGGCCTCGTCAAACAGGATCAGGTCCGGATCGTTGGCAAAGGCCCGGGCAATGGAGACCAGCTGCCGCTGGCCGCTGGAAAACAGGGCGCCCTTGTGGGTGAGCACCGTGTCCACGCCCTTTTCCAGGCTGGCCACCAGGGATGTGCAGTGGGCCTGTTCCAGAATGGCGGCAAGCGCGTTATCGGAAACCGCATTGCTGCCGAACACGATGTTGTCCCGCAGGGTCCCGGAAAAGAGAAAGGGGTCCTGCATCACGTACCCGATTTTCGACCGGGTGGCCGCGGTGGAAAAATTCCGAACATTGACGCCGTTTACCGTGATGGCGCCGGACCGGGGCTCGTAGAACCGCAATATCAGGTTGGCGATGGAGGTCTTTCCCGCGCCGGTGGGGCCCACGATGGCAACGGTGCGGCCCTTTTCCACGGTAAAAGAGATATTTTCCAGAACCGGCTCGTTTTCCACGTAGGCAAAAGAGACGTCTTCAAACGACAGGGTCTGAATGTGGAAACCATCCCCCGGTTCGCCGGCCGCGGCGTCAGCGCCGGGCCGAACCACCCGCTCGTCGGTGTCAAGCACCTGGAAAATCCGCTCCGCCGACGACATGGCGTTCTGGGTGATGTTGTATTTTTCAGCGATGTCCCGAATGGGCCGAAAAAACATCTTGATGTAGGAGATAAAAGCGGCCAGCACGCCGATGGTGAGGGTATCGGACAGCACACCCCGGCCCCCGGCGTAGATCACTATAGCCAGGGCCACGGTGCCCAGCATTTCAATGGCCGGCAGGAACACCGCCACAATATGAATCTGCTGCATGCCGGCCCGGTAATATTCACGGTTGGCCCGGTCGAATTTCTCAAAATTACGGGCCTCCTGGGAAAAGAGCCGGATCACGGAGATGCCTTCAATGGTTTCTGAAATCCGGGCGTTGATCTCGGCGATCTTCACCCGCATGGCGCGAAAGGGCCTTCGGGCCGCGCCGGCAAAATAGACGGCGGCAAGGATCACCAGGGGCAGCACGGTAAAGCAGGCCAGGGCCAGGCGCGGGGAGAGGATGGTCATCACAACGGCAATACCGATCACCAGGAACATATCTTTGAAGAAAAAAGTCAGCACCGAGGTAAACATCTCGTGCATGTTCTGAATGTCGTTGGTGGTCCGGGTCACCAGCCGGGCCACCGGGTTTTTCGAGAAAAAGTCGATGCTCTGGTCCTGAATATGGGTAAACACCTTTATTCTCAGGCTGTGCATGATCCGCTGGCCCGCGTACTCCATGATCATCACCTGGGCAAAATTGAGCACGAACATGGCCACGGCCACTCCCAGAACCAGCAGGGCCGCCAGGGCCAGGCGGCGAATGTCGTCCTGTCGCAGCAGGACAAGATCGGTCCTGTCCAGCTTTTCCAGGTGCTCCATGGAAATGCGGGCGGTCCGGCCATCGACACTGGCAAACAGGCCGGGGTATTGATTCACCACCTTCTTTTTTGCCGGGTCGGACAGGTCCACCACCAGGTAGCGCCCCTTTTCACCTGAACCGGCCCCTGCCTCGGACACCACGGTTCCGGGCACCATGTAAGAATCGATGGCCACCTTGGTAATATAGGGAATGGAAAGGTCGAACAGGGTCACCAGCATCACCACGCCAACGGCCAGGGCCAGCCACCCGGCCTGGGGCCGGATAAAGGGCAGCAGCCGGACCATCAGGGCCGTGTCCCGGCGTTTGCCCAGGGTGGCTTCGGCAAAACGGTCTTTTCCGGAACGGGCAGGCGGTGTCATGGTGCCTCCTCTTCCAGGCGCTGCAGGGCCCAGGACCGCGCGTAGTAGTCACTGGTCGTCATCAGCTGCTCATGGGTTCCTTCGGCGGTGATGCGGCCGTTTTCAAGAACGATCACCCGGTCGGCCAGCCGGGCAAGGGACAGCCGGTGAGAAACAAACACCGCGGTCCGGGTCCGGGCCGCGGACTGAAGGGCCGAAAGAATATGGCCGGCGGTTTCCGTGTCCACCTGGCTCACCGGATCGTCCAGGATCATCACCGGGGCCGCGTGGTACAGGGCACGGGCCAGGGCCACCCGCTGTTTCTGCCCTCCGGACAGGATCACACCCTTTTCTCCCACAATGGTGTCAAACCCGTTGGAAAAAAGAAAAACGGTCTCCAGAAGCCCGGCGTTCCGGCACGCGTCCACCAGCTTCGGGTTATCGTCGGCCACGGTGTCGTCAAAGGCGATGTTTTCCCGAATGGTGCCGGAAAAGAGAAACGGCTCCTGGGGCATGAAGGCTACGGCGGCCCGCAGGTCGGCGATGCGAATGGCGCGCAGATCCATGCCGTCCATGGCCACAGTGCCGGTGTCCGGATCGTAGAGCCGGGCCATCAGGTGGACCAGGGTGGTCTTGCCGCTTCCCGGCGGGCCCACGATGCACAGGATTTTTCCGGCGGGCAGATCAAGGTGAATATCGGAAAGCACCGGCTTGCCGCCGGGCGCATAGGAAAAGGAAACATTGCGAAAAGAGAGCGCTCCGCCGGGATGCGGCAACGGGCGGGGGTCAGAGGCCTCCTTAATTTCAGGGGAGGCGGCCAGCACCTGGTTGATCCGGTCCAGGGAGGCCCGGCCCCGCTGCATCAGGTTGGCCACCCACCCCATGGCCATCATGGGCCAGGTGATCAGGGTCAGGTAGCTGAGAAACGCCACGAAATCACCGATGGTGATCTGGGCGGCAATGGTCTGGCGGCCGCCCACGTAAAGAACAATAGCGATGCTGATGTTGGTGAACAGCAGCATCAGCGGGAAAAAGGTGCCCGTGACCCGGGTCAGGTCCAGATTTTTGCGAATATAGTCCTCGGAAATGCGGGAAAACCGCCCCGCCTCCGCCGCTTTCCGGTCAAAGGCCTTGATCACCCGAATACCGGCAAACCGTTCCCGGGTGACTTCGGTCATGTCTGAAAAGGCGGCCTGCACCGCCAGGTACATCTTGTGCATGCGGCGGCTGAAAAACCGGGTGAGAATCACGATCATGGGCATGGGCAGCAGGCTGTAGAGGGTCAGTTCCACGTTGATGTAAGCCATGAAGCCGATGGCGGCGATACCCAGAAACACGGCATCGATCAGGGCCACCAGCCCCAGGCCCATGGCCATGCGGATATTGTTGATATCGTTGGTGACCCTGGCCATGAGGTCACCGGTGGAAGTGACATTGAAGTAGGCGGCGTCCAGGGTCTGGAGGTGGCCGGCCAGCCGGGCCCGCAGGTCCCTTTCAACCGTGCGGGAGGTGCCGATAAGGCAGCGGCGCCACACGTAACGAAACACCGCGATGACCAGGGCCATGGCCAGCAGAACGGCCGCGTGCCCGGCCAGGGACCGGAGGTCTGCGGCCAGCAGGGTCAGGTCGTCCACGGCCCGCTTGACCACCCGGGGGATCAGCAGCTGGAAGGCGTCCACCAGTACCAGGCTGACCAGCCCGGCCAGCAGTTCCCACCGGTTGCTTAAAAGAAACTCTTTTGCGCGCGCTTCAGCCACCTGCTATCACTCTTTCTGCCTTTAAAACACCTCATGAAACACATGGAATAAGTGATGGTCTCATAAAAGTCACAATCCATACGGCGTTGTCAAAAACATAAATACTACTATGGCACCGGAAGATGCGCAAGCACGGGAAACCGGGAAAAACAGTCCGGCGCCCGTCATGGTGCCGCCGGCAACAGAGAGAACCGGCCGATATTTCCCTTGACAGTGATTGCCTGTAAATGGTATTCGAGGTCTGTTCTTCCGTCGGGGCGTAGCGCAGCCTGGTAGCGCACTTGCATGGGGTGCAAGGGGCCGCAGGTTCAAATCCTGCCGCCCCGACCAGAACATCCTTCCGTTTCCTCCCGGCAAACCGCCACCGCACACGTCACTGCCCGGCTTGATTGGGCGACCCAACATAAAATTGACCCTCATTCCTTTATAATCGAAATCGCTATCGGAATCGACACCGGCTGGCGGGCAACCACGGGTTTCCCCTGCATAATTGCCCGTGACACCCATCAGAGTTCAACATTTTCGTTACGGGCCGGCCATTTAACGTACGACACCCGCCCATTGCAGCGCAGCCGAGCGCAGACGGGTTTTTCGGAAACAGCGGGCAGGCTGTCTGAGCGAAGTGAGTTCCTGCCCGCGCCGAAAAACCCGTCTGCGCGAGGGAAGCCGAAGGCCAAGCTGCGGGGCGCGGTTCTTTTGGTACTTTTCTTGCCGCCAAGAAAAGTACACTGATAAATAAGAAAGAAAAAAGATGATTAAATGAAGCACGGGCAAGCCTGCGCTTTGCCCGTAACACCATTCGATTTCGATCCAGATCCCGATAACGATCGGAATCTGATTCCCTGTCTCCAGATTCAGATTGCGCCTTCTCTTCTTTCATGATAGGTCACAGGTCAAATGTTTGGTTTCTGTTAGAAAACGATTGGTTTTGATTCGGGCTCCGCTTAAAAAAATAATAATTTCAGGCTTATAAATATCGGCGGCCCGTTTTCCACCCAAAGGGAAGGGCCGGGGAGAGAATAAAGCAAAATGAGTCTTGAGTATGTGATACTGGCCTGCGGTTATGTGTTCGGTTTTTACATGGCCTGGAACATCGGCGCCAATGATGTGGCCAACTCCATGGCTTCGGCGGTGGGGGCCCGGGCCATCACCCTGCGGCAGGCGGTCTTTATTGCCGGCATTCTGAACATCATCGGCGCGATCTTTATCGGCTCCCATGTTACCAACACCATTCGCAAGGGCATCGTATCCACCGATGTGCTGGCCGATCCCAACATGGCCCTGATCGGAGGGTTGTCGGCCCTGCTGGCCGCGGCTTTGTGGGTGTCGTTTGCCACCTGGAAGTCGTTACCGGTCTCCACCACCCACTCCATTGTCGGCGCCATGATCGGCTTTGGCATCATGGCCGGCGGCTTTTCCGTGATCAACTGGGCCAAGCTGGGCCAGGTGGTGGCCTCCTGGATCATCTCTCCTTTCTTCAGCCTGGTGATCGCCTACCTGACCTTTCAGATCATTATCCGGTCCATCTATCGGAAAAAAAACGCTTCCGGCACGGCATTAAAACTTTCCCCCCTGTTTATCGGCATGGCGGTGCTGATCGTAGCCCTGTCGTTTCTGTTTAAAACCCCGCTGGGTGAATCGCTGAATGTCAGTGCCCCCATAGCCATCGGCTGGGCACTGGTCATTTCCGCCGTGTGCGGCGTTGCCGGTAAAGCGGCCATCGTCCGCTTCGGCATGCGCCACGAGGGGGATGAGACCGAGACCATTTTCCGCCGTATTCAGATCGGCACCTCCTGTTATGTGGCTCTGGCCCAGGGCGCCAATGACGTGGCCAATGCCATCGGCCCCCTGGCCCTGATCTATTATATTGTTAAAACCGGCAGCGTGGCCGGCATCAACACCGTACCGGTGCCGGTCTTTCTGCTGGCCTTCGGCGGCATCGGCATTGCTGCGGGCATTGCCATGGCCGGCCGGCGGGTGATTGAAACCGTGGGCTCCCGCATCACCACACTGAACAACACCCGCGGGTTTTCCGTGGATTTCGCGGCGGCCACCACGGTGATGGCCGCCTCCAAGCTGGGCCTGCCGGTCTCCACCACCCACGCGGCCGTGGGCGGCGTCATCGGCGTAGGCCTGGCCCGGGGGTTTGAGGCAGTGAACTTCCGGGTCATTTATTCCATCGTCGTATATTGGATTCTCACGGTGCCGGCGGCGGCCATCACCAGCATGGTGGTATTCAAGCTGCTTCAATTCATACTGTTTTAAGGAGGCAATATGCGTATTCCGCTTGTTTCCCTGTTTACCACATCGCCCTTTGAAGGGCTTCAGGAGCACGCCGAAAAGGTAAAAGAGTGCGCCTGGGCCTTTCAGGAGGCCATGGAGTGCCACATGTCGGACCGGTGCACCACCTTTGACAACCACAAGGGGTCCGTGGACGTGATTGAGCGACAGGCCGATGCCATCAAACGCCGCATTCGGGGACACCTGCCCAAGGGCACCATGCTGCCGGTGGACAAGTTTCAGCTCTTCCGATACCTCCGTGAGCAGGACAGTGTGCTTGACTCCATGAAAGGGGTTCTCAGCTGGATCGCCTACCGCGAAAGCCAGGGTATTCCCCAGGTGCTGCACAAGGATTTTGCCCGGCTGGTGGACAGTGTCATCGACCCCATTGAGACCCTGGACGACATGGTAAAGGAGGCCAGAAAATACTTTACCAGCTTTTCGGAAAAGCAGCGCATGGTGGTAAAAGAGATCATTCGCAATCTGCGCCAGAAAGAGCACGACTCCGACCAGGTGGAACACGCCCTGAAACAGAAGATATTCAATGTGGACATGGACCCAGTTTCCGTGTTTCATGCCATCATGCTGGCCGAAAAAATCGGCAACATCGCCGACCACGCGGAAAACGCGGGCGATATGATGCGGGCTATGATCGCCCGCTAGCCCGCACATTTCGTGAGATATCCGGGTTGGCAAACATACCTGCGCCCTCGCATTGACTTGGAACGCCGGGTTGCGGTAAACTCTTTTGCATAGCACAAAACCGTTTTTCGCGTCTCCGGGCCATATCAATCGGGGGGGATTCCGTGGGAAAACTGTTTGACCGGGCACTGTCCGCCTATTCATACGCCGACATCGACCGCCGGCTCAAAGCCCGGTTTTTCCTGGTTTTATGCATCGTCATTCTTGCCGCAATCCTGGTGCTGACCTTTCTTGCCGGCATCATTCAACATCTTAATGTGGGCTATCTGGTTAACAGCGTCATTGTCACCCTGCTGTTAAGCACCGCCTGTCTACTTGTCGTCCTGCGGCTCCTGGTCCGGGGCTATTTTCTGCTGGCCGCGCACCTGCTGATCGTCATCATCATGACAGCGGTCTGGATCGTGATGGTGGTCGATCCAGGCGAGCCCGTGGCCCGCCTGGACTCGTTTGTTTATATCATCAGCCTGCTGGGGTTACTGCCTTTGGTCATTCACCGGCGCAAGTCGGTCATTGCGCTGTATGGCCTGATCAACCTTGTTTTTCTGTTCGGGTTTGTCTATTTCTTTCGGCCCCAACTGGCCATACCCGACTATGCGGTCATGGATTTTTTGACCGACAACGCCCTGGCGGTGATTGTCTCCTGCTTTGTCGCGGCCAGCGTGTTTGCCATCAATAACGCCGCCATTAAACGGGCAAAAGCGGAAGTCGAAGAGCGCAAACGCGCCGAAGAGGAGAGAAGAAAGCTTGAAGCCCGGCTTTACCAGGCCGAAAAGATGGAGGCCATCGGCCAGCTGGTCGGCAAGCTGGCCCACGACTTTAACAACATGCTGTCGGTTGTCATCGGCAATACCGAACTGATCCGCATGCAGCAGGACATAGACGAGAACGGCCGGGAGCAGCTGCAAACCATCCAGTACGTGGCGACCCGTTCTTCAGACCTGATACGGCAGCTGCTGGCGTTTGCCCGAAAACAGACGGTGATTCCGAAAATCATTGATATCAACCAGGCCATTTCAGACATGCTGCCCATGCTGCATCAGCTTGTTGGCGCCAATATTTCGTTAAAATGGCTGCCGGGAGAAACCCCCGGCCATATCCTGATCGACCCCTCCCAGATGGACCAGGTGCTGACCAACCTGCTGGTCAATGCCAGGGACGCCGTCGGCGATACCGGAACGATCACCATTGAGACCCGGCGTCTGCTGCTGGACCAGCGTTATGACATCGGCCAGGGAGAAAGCCTTTCCGGCGCCTATCTCCTGCTGGCTGTCAGCGACACCGGCTGCGGCATGGACAAAGAGACCCAGTCCCAGGTTTTTGAACCGTTTTTTTCCACAAAAAAGGGACAGGGAACCGGCCTGGGACTGGCCACGGTTTACGGCATTGTCCGGCAGCACAGCGGTTTTATCCGGGTATACAGCGAACCGGGCCAGGGCACCACTTTCAAAATCTATTTTCCCGAAGTTGAAGGACAGACGGTTGAGGAGGGGGTAAAGCACCCGGCCAGCTCCCTGATACCCGGAGGCACCGAGACTGTTTTGATGGTGGAAGACGACCCGGCGATTTTAAAATTCGGCGTCACCGTGCTGGAGCAGCTCGGCTACAACGTACTGGCCGCCGATTCTCCGGAAAAGGCCCTGGCGCTGGCGCGGTCCGGCGGGCACGCCATCGACCTGCTGCTCACCGACGTGGTCATGCCGGAAATGAGCGGCCACGAACTGGCCGGTTGCATCAGGGAAACGATCCCTACCGTCAGGTGCCTCTACATATCCGGCTATACGGCCAATGCCATCAGCAACGGCGACCTGATTGAAAACCATATCTGCTTTCTGGCCAAGCCCTTTTCCATCCGGGAGCTGGCGGAAAAAGTCAGGGAAGCCCTGTCGTGAGCCATACCCCCCTTTTACTCCTCCTCCAGCCTTACCCCCACGGCATTGGCATGGGCGTCGAGACCCTCCACGGCGGCGATGCGCATCACATCAGCGGCCTCTGACAGAAAGGCCGCTTTGGAATAAGAGACAATACTGGTCCTTTTCAGAAAATGGGCGGTGGACAGGGCCGAGGCAAACCGGGCGCACCCCGAAGTGGGCAGGGTGTGGTTGGGCCCGGCCACGTAATCGCCGATGGGCTCGGGTGTGTAGGGACCCAGGAAAACGGCGCCGGCGTTGCGGATCTGGTCCAGGTCCTTTTCCGGATTTTTCGTGTGCAGCTCCAGGTGTTCGGGCGCGAACCGGTTGACCAGGGCAAAGGCCTCTTTTTTGCTTTTCACCACAAACACGGCCCCGTAAGCGGCAAGGGCCTTCCGGGCGATCTGCCACCGGCTGATACCGGTTGTCTGGCGTTTGACCTCGTCGGAAACGGCCCGGGCCACCTTCATGGAGGTGGTCACCAGGACCGCGGCGGACAGGGCGTCATGCTCGGCCTGGGAAAGCAGGTCCGCGGCGATATATCGGGGGTCGGCGCTACCGTCGGCCACCACCAGGATCTCACTGGGCCCGGCCATCATGTCGATGCCCACGGTACCGGCCACGATTTTTTTTGCCAGGGCCACGTAAATGTTGCCCGGCCCGGCGATCATGTCCACCCGGGCTATGGTTTTGGTGCCATGGGCCAGGGCCGCGATGGCCCAGGCGCTGCCCACCTTGTAGATTTCATGAACCCCGACCTTTTTTGCCGCCACCAGCAGATGAGGGTTGACCGTGCCGTCCTGCCGGGGCGGGGTCACCATCACGATGCGCCGCACCCCGGCGGTTTTTGCGGGAATGGCGCCCATAAGAACGGTGGAGACCAGGGGCGTCCGGCCCCCGGTGGCGCCGGGCACGTAGATGCCGGCCGAGTCTACCGGTGTGACCTTTTTTCCCACCACCACCCCCGGCCGCGGCTCGGCGGTCCAGGTCTTTTCCAGGCCCATGGCGTGAAATTCGCTCACCTGGCCAATGGCCCGGTTGATGGCCTTAACAAAGGAACGGTCCACTTCCTTTGCGGCACCGGCCATTTCCGCTGCTGTGACCCGGAACCCGGAAGCCGCCAGTTTCGGGGCGTCAAATTGCCGGGTATAGCGCTCCAGGGCCTTGTCCCCGTTTTTTTTCACATCCGCGACAATGGCCGCCACCTGGTGAAGCTGTTCCGGTGTATAATCCAGTCCCCGGTTGATGATGCGGTCCAGCCGCCGGTCCGCTTCCGGCGTTCCAGAGGTATAAATTTTCATAATCTTTCCTGTTCTCAAATGGATGGGATCAAATTACCATTGACATCTTTTGGTAAATCGGGTTAAGTCATCTTTTTTATCGGATTATACCAGAAAAACAGTTTGTGTAAACGGAGGTTTGCAACATGTCGAAACGTATTTACAATTTCAACCCCGGACCGGCCGCCCTCCCCTTGAGTGTACTGGAAGAGATACAGGCCACTTTTCTTGACTTTGCCGGCACCGGTATGTCCATCACCGAGGTCAGCCACCGGTCCAAACCCTTTGACGCCATCATCAACGACGCCGTGACCCGCGTGAAACGACTGCTGGGCATCGGCGACGACTTTAAGGTGCTGTTTGTTCAGGGCGGCGCCAGCATGCAGTTTGCCATGGTGCCCATGAACCTGCTTCCCGACGGTAAGTCCGCCGACTACGTGAACACCGGCACCTGGTCCACCAAGGCCATCAAGGAGACAAAAATCCTCGGCAAAACCGTTAACGTGGCGGCCTCGTCCGAAGACCGGAACTTTGCCTATATTCCAAAGGAACTCTCTCTTGATCCGAATGCCGCCTATGTGCACATCACCTCCAACAACACCATCAAGGGCACCCAGTGGGCCGATTTTCCCGACACAAAGGGCGTGCCCATTGTCAGCGACATGTCTTCCGATATTCTGAGCCGGCCCCTTGACATGAGCAAATTCGGCCTGATCTATGCCGGGGCACAGAAAAACATCGGTCCCGCCGGCGTCTGCATGGTCATTGTGAAAAACGACCTTCTGGAAAAAGCCAACACCGGCCTGCCCTCCATGCTGGCCTACAAAACCTATGCCGATTCCAATTCCCTGTACAACACCCCGCCCTGCTTTACCATCTACGCCATTGACCTGGTGCTCAAGTGGCTGGAAGAGACCATCGGCGGGCTGGAAAAGATGGATGCCGTCAACCGGGAAAAGGCGGCCCTGCTCTATGACCTGTTTGACGCCAGCAGCTTTTACAACGGCACGGCCGATGCCGACAGCCGGTCCCTGATGAACGTCACCTTCCGCCTGCCTTCCGAAGACCTGGAAAAACGGTTTGTGGAAGAGGCCACGAAAAACGATCTGGGCGGGCTGAAAGGCCACCGGTCCGTGGGCGGATGCCGGGCCTCCATCTACAACGCCATGTCCATGGAGGGGATTCAGGCCCTGGTGGATTTCATGAAGGAGTTTGAGCGGACAAACGGCTGACCGAATATTTCATGACATATCCGGGCGAATCGCCCGTTTTTCGCCGTTTGGCGGTAGCAGGGGAAAAGGATGAACGCAAAAGCGGCTTTAAGCCTCAAGCAGGATCTTTCGCTGGACATCGACGCGGTGTGCGGCCGGATTGCCGCCACCCAGCGGGAAAACGGCGACATTCCCTGGTCCGAGGGCGATAAAACCGATCCCTGGGACATGGTGGAGGCCGCCATGGGCCTGGCCGTGGGGGGGCATTACAACCGGGCACGGGCCGCCTACGCCTGGCTGGCGGAAAAACAGCACGCCGACGGCAGCTGGCACGCCGCCTACAGGGATGGTGTGCCCGAAGATCGAACCTACGACACCAACATGAGCTCCTACATTGCCGTGGGCGCTTTTCAATATTACATGATCACCGGGGACCGGGCCTTTCTGGAGGGGATCTGGCCCACGGTGGAGGCGGGCATCAACTTTGCCTTGAGCCTTCAGACCGACAGCGGCGAGATTCACTGGGCCAAAAGCCCGGAGGGAAAGACCGACCCCATGGCCCTGCGCACCGGCTCCAGTTCAATCTATATGAGCGTAAAGTGCGCCCTGGCCACCGCCCACATTCTGGGTATCCGCCGGCCCCGGTGGAAAACCGCCCTGGCCCGCCTGGGCGACGCCGTGGCCAACCGGCCCCACCTGTTTAACATCGCCAAGTCCCGGTTTTCCATGGACTGGTTTTACCCCGTTCTTTGCGGCGCCCTCTCCGGGGAAGCGGCCCAGCGGCGCATCGACAAGCACTGGAAAAAGTTCGTGGTAAAGAATACCGGGGTTCGGTGCGTGTCCGACGAACCGTGGATCACCATTGCCGAAACCTGTGAGCTGGTGCTGGCCCTTTCGGCCATGGGAAACGAGGAGATCGCCAAAATGGTCTTCGGCTGGATCGCGGACCGGCGGTTTGATGACGGCTCCTACTGGTGCGGGTTCACCATTCCAAAAATCGTGATCTGGCCGGGCCAGAAAATCACCTGGACCAACGGGGTTGCCCTGCTGGCGGCCGACGCCCTGTATCGCCTGACACCCGCGGCGCGGTTGTTTTCCCACGATTTCTGGACATCGGAATACCCGTTTCTGTTTGCCTGAAAAACACGCTTCCAAACGGAACTATACCGTAAAAAAAGAATTCCGGGCTTTTTACGAAGCCGTCAAGAGCAGGCCTGTGCGAAAAGACCACCGTCCATATTACATCAAGCAGCTTCACACAAGGGCACAGTCCCTTTACGTGAACCACTTTCTGCGGCCCCAGTTTGAATGCCTGGGCCGTCACTTCAACTTTATTCAGCCATGGTACGTGGAGGTGTTCGGCGGGCCGGTCCGGCTGGGCGAACATGTGTGCGTCATGGCCGCCGCCGACAACCGGGTCCGGTTTTCCGTCTGGTCCAACGAAAAGGACATAGCGGGCATCACGGTGGGGGACGCCTGCCTGGTCTCGCCCGGAGCCCGCATCAGCGCGGCCAAAAGCATCACCATCGGCAACAGCTGCATGCTGGCCAGCGGTGTCTACATCACCGATTCGGACTGGCACGATATTTACAACCGGGTCACTCTGGGCCCGGCCCGGCCGGTGGTGTTGAAGGATAACGTGTGGGTGGGGGACAACGCCATGATCGGCAAGGGCGTGACCATCGGCGAAAATACTATTGTAGGGGCACGGGCCGTTGTGATGAACGACCTGCCGGCCAACGTGATCGCCGCGGGAAACCCGGCCCGGGTGGTGCGGGAGCTGAACCCCGATGAACAGCCCTTTTTCACCCGGGGCCAGTGGTTCGAGGACGCCGAGTCCCTGCACCGGGGACTTCAGGCCATCGACCAGGGCATGCTCCAGGGCAACACCCTGCTGGGGTGGCTGCGCCACGCGTGGTTTCCCCGCCGGGGCGAGTAAGTGGAACGCCTTTACCTGCCGGTTATTCCGTCAATCCTGTTTTCCGCCGTTCCCATCGACACAAAGTGTTGTTAATTCATTAATTTTGATATAAAACACGGCGGTAGAAAACAGCTGTTCAAGCACCCCGGAAAAAGACCGGGGCCAATACACCAGGTCGGAGAAAAACCATGAAGATTCTTATTATCGGCGCCGGTGAGGTGGGGTTTCACATCGCCAACCGGCTTTCCGCTGAAAACAAGAACGTGGTGGTGGTGGACAAGAACCCGGATGCCCTGCGCCGGGTGACGGAGTATACCGATGTCCAGACCGTCGTGGGATCGGGCAGCAGCCCGGCCGTGCTGGAAGAAGCGGGCATCAAGGAGGCGGAAATCATACTGGCCGTCACGGACAGTGACGAGACCAACCTGGTGGCCTGCCTGACCGCGGACATTCTTTCCCCGTCCACGAAAAAACTGGCCCGGGTGCGCAACGCCGACTTTGATCCCTACCACGAGATTTTCCGTGAAAAGGCTCCCCACATCGACACCGTCATCAACCCGGAAATCGAGGTAGTCAAAACTATAGAGCGGCTGATCAGCGTATCCGGGGCCGTGGAGGTGGAGGACCTGGCCGACGGCCGGCTCAAGCTGGTGGGCCTGCGCCTGGACAACAGTTCGGTCCTCAACGGCCAGCGCCTTTCCGAGGTTTCGGTAAAAACCGGGGACAGCAACTTCCTGGTGGCCGCTATTGTGCGAAACGAAAAGATGATCGTTCCCCGGGGCGACAGTCGGCTGATGGCCAACGACCTGGTCTATTTTATCAGTGAGAAGGAGAAGCTGGCCAATTCATTAAACCTTTTTGGAAAACCCCTGAAGCCGGTCAAAAGGGTGATGATCGTGGGCGGGGGCCGGGTGGGGGCCCGGCTGGCCATGCGCCTGGAAAAGGAAGACATCAAGGTCAAGATCATTGAGTCCAACCCGGACCGGTGCGCCCAGCTGGCCGAGAAGATGACCCGGGCCGTGGTGCTTCACGGCGACGGATCGGACCAGGAACTGTTAACCGAAGAGAACATCGCGGACATGGATGTTGTGGCCAGCCTGACCAGCGACGAACAGACCAACATTCTGATCTCCCTGCTGGCCAAACGGCTGGGAGCCGCCAACACCATTACCAAGATCTCCAAGTTCACCTATATTCCCCTGATGGCCACCATCGGCATCGAACAGATTATCAGCTCCCGGCTGTCGGCCATCAACAGTATTCTGCAGCACATTCGAAAAGGCCGGGTGCTTTCGGCCATCTCCCTGAAGGGGGAGCAGGCCGAGGTGATCGAAGCCATGGCCCTGTCCACCTCGGAGCTGGTGGGCGCGCCCCTGCGAAAGATCTCCATGCCCAAGGGGTCCCTGGTGGTGGGCGTGGTCCGGGACCAGGAGATCATCGTGCCTTCCGGGGAAACCGTTATCGCTCCCAACGACCGGGTGATTATTTTCGCCCAGCGGGAAACCGTGCCTAAAATCGAAAAACTGCTTTCCGTCAAGCTGGAGTTTTTCTAAATGAGCTGGCCCCGAATTTTTTATATCACCGGCTATCTGCTGGTCTGGATCGGTCTGTGCATGGTCCTTCCCCTGGGTGTCAGCCTTTATTTCGGCGAGGCCGGGGTCTGGCCCTTTGTCTACGCCATGGCCGTCACCGTAAGCTGCGGGTTACTGCTGATCGCCGGCTTCCGGGCCGGCCGGGGAGAGATGATCTCCCACCGGGAAGGCATGGCCATTGTGGCCTTCTGCTGGGCCGGAGCCGGCTTTTTCGGCGCCCTGCCGTTCTATTTCGGCAACGCCATCCCGTCTTTTACCAACGCCCTTTTCGAATCTATTTCAGGGTTTACCACCACCGGGGCCTCGGTGCTCTCCAATATCGAAGGGCTTGAAAGGGGTTTTTTGTTCTGGCGCAGCATGATCCAGTGGCTGGGCGGCATGGGCATCATCGTGCTCTCCGTGGCCATTCTCCCCTTTCTGGGCGTGGGCGGCATGCAGCTTTACAAGGCCGAGGTGCCCAGCCCGGTGGTGGACAAGCTTCAGCCCCGCATTCGGGACACCGCCAAAACCCTTTGGCGGGTCTATCTGCTGATCTCCGTCGCCCAGGTGTTTCTGCTGAAGGTGGGGGGCATGAGTCTGTTTGACGCGGTGTGCCACGCCTTTACCACCATGCCCACCGGCGGTTTTTCCACACAGAACCTTTCCATCGCCGCTTACAACAGCGCCTACCTCGACTGGGTGGTGGCGCTTTTCATGCTGCTGGCAGGCGTCAATTTTTCTCTGCACTACCAGATGCTCCGGGGAAACACCCTGGCCTTCTGGAAAAATCCGGAGTGCCGTTTTTTTCTGGTGCTGGTGCTCTGCCTGACAGCCGTGGTCAGCCTTGATCTGCATGGCCGGGCCTATGAAACCATCGGCCAGTCTCTTCGGTACGGCGCCTTTCAGGTGGTGTCCATTATCACCACCACCGGTTTTGCCACCGCCGACTATGAGACATGGCCGGCCCTCTCCCAGCTGATTCTCTTTATCTGCATGTTTGTCGGTGCCTCGGCCGGCTCCACCGGCGGCGGCATGAAGTGCATTCGCATCATGCTTTGCGTGAAATACTGCTACCGGGAACTTTTTTCCATGGTGCACCCAAAGGCGGTGACCCATGTGAAAATCGGCGGCAAAACGGTTCCCGACGAAGTGATGCGGAGCGTACTGGGGTTTTTGTGCCTCTATGTGCTTATTTTTATTGCCTGCTCCTTTTTACTTGCCGCCATGGGGGTGGATGCGGTAACATCAGCCGCCGCTGTAGCGGCATCCATCGGCAATATCGGCCCGGGCTTCGGCGCGGTAGGGCCGCTGGACAACTATGCAAATATTCCCGTAATGGGAAAGTGGCTGCTGATGTGGTGCATGCTGCTGGGCCGGCTTGAAATCTATACCATACTGATTCTGCTGGTTCCCGAGTTCTGGCGAAAATAACAAAAAGCCGGGCCGAGCCGATTTTATTTCTGGTCCTTATTTTTTATCTTGATTTTCAGTGCCGCGATATTATGGTGGGGGCAGCCGTGACAGCCCCTTTTTTTAGATTAAGGAGAGATGCAGAGATGAAACAGCAATTTTTAGTCGCCCGTGGAGAGGCAAAAACCGACCTGCTGATTCGGGAGTTTGCCGAGTTGGAGAAAAACGAAACCTCTCTGGTCGGCGAGCACGTGTTCAAGGTGTCCGACCTGAAAAAGGCCGCCCAGGCCGGCCTTGGCGAGCTGATCACCCGGTTGCGGACCGCGGATTTTTTCCCCCCGGCGTTTCTGGCCGAAAAACTGGCCCAGGGCGTGATGGAGATGCTGAAGGATGCCGGTAAGGAGTCCGTGGAAGTGCTGGTGGATGACATGACCGTCATGAAAGACCAGGAGGCGGATTTTGTCGACGACGAGCTGGACGATGACGAAGACATCGACGAGCTTCTGGAGGACGACGAGATCCCCTTTGAAGACGAAAGTGACGAGGAAGAAGAGGAAGATCTGTCGTAGACCGGCGGCCCTTACAAAAGACAAAACAGATGAAAGAGACCTTGCAGGCCATGATTCGGGCCGCGGCCACGGCCGCCTTTGAAAAAGGCGCGCTGACCGCCTCCCGTTTTCCCGACATTGAGCTGGAAGCACCCCGGTTCAGGGATCACGGTGATTTTGCCACCAACCTGGCCATGGTGTCGGCATCCACCCAGAAAATGGCGCCCCGTAAAATCGCCGAGGCCATCGTGGCCCACTTGGCCGATTCCGCCGGGATTTTGCTCAAGACCGAGATCGCCGGGCCGGGGTTTATCAATTTTTTTATTTGCCCGGAAGCCTGGCTGCCGGTGCTGCACCGGATTCACGAGGACCAGGAGCGGTTCGGGGCCTGCGACCTGGGTGGCGGGAAACGCGTCCAGGTGGAGTTTGTCAGCGCCAATCCCACCGGCCCCCTGCACGTGGGCCATGGCCGGGGCGCCGCCGTGGGCGACAGCGTGGCCCGCATTCTGGCGTTCTGCGGCTGGCAAGTGCACCGGGAATACTACGTCAATGACGCGGGCAACCAAATTCTGACACTGGGCCGGTCTGTGCTGCTGCGGTGGCGCGAACTTTCCGGCCAGGCGGTTGATTTTCCGGAAGACTGCTACCAGGGCGACTATATCCGCTCCATTGCCCGGCAGATCGACGCCGAACACCGCCAGGCCTTAGAAAAAATGGAATCGGCCGAAGCCGTGGCCTTCTGCGCCCGGGTGGCCGCCGACCAGATTCTGGACGGGATTCGCCGGGATCTTGCCGATTTTTCCATCACCTTTGATCAGTGGTTTTCGGAAAAATCCCTGGTGGAAACAGGGGCCGTGGAAACCACCCTGGCCCGGCTCAAAGAAACGGGCGTGGTCTATGAATCCGAAGGAGCCCTGTGGTTTGCCACCTCCCGGTTCGGAGACGAAAAAGACCGGGTAGTGGTGCGCAACAACGGCGAGGCGACCTATTTCGCGTCAGACATCGCCTATCACAAGAACAAGTTTGACCGGGGATTTAACCGGGTCATTGATGTATGGGGCGCGGACCACCACGGCTATATTCCCCGGGTAAAGGCCGCCATCGGCGCCGTGGGCAGAAGCCAGGACGATCTGGATGTGATCCTGGTCCAGCTGGTGGCCCTGTTGCGGGAGGGGCAGCCCGTGTCCATGTCCACCCGGTCCGGCGAGTTTGTCACCTTAAAGGAGGTGACAAACGAGGTGGGCGCCGACGCGGCCCGGTTCATCTTTCTTTCCCGCCACTACGACAGCCCCCTGGACTTTGACCTGGAGCTGGCCAAGAAAAAAAGCAACGACAACCCGGTGTATTATGTGCAGTACGTGCATGCCCGCATCGCCAGCATGCTGAAAAAGGCCGCTGAAGAAAAGGGCATTGGCCGCGTCACCGCCGTTGACGACAAAACCCTGCGACGCCTGGCGGAACCCGAGGAGATCGACCTGGTCAAGCTGCTGGCCCGGTACCCGGAAGCGGTCAGCCACGCGGCCCGGTTCCTGGAGCCCCACCGCATCACCTTCTACCTGCTTGACCTGGCCGCCGGGTTTCACGGATATTACAGCCGGCACAAGGTACTCACGGAAGACGACGGCCTGACCATGGCCCGGCTCTACCTGGTGTGCGCCGTCAAGCAGGTCATCAAAAACGGACTGGCCCTGCTGGGGGTGTCGGCTCCGGAATCCATGTAGCCCGCTGTTTCATATAATGTTGCACCACAAATTGGGGAAGCCGCCAAATATAATTCACCGCAAAGACGCAGAGGACGCAAAGAGAAACATAATGCTTTACGCTTTTTGCGTCTTTGCGGTGCAAAAACACAAATCGCTGACGATGCGGGGATATGGCCTTAAACAGGAAAAAACGCACATCCGGCAGAAAGCGGTTCTCCATTGAGATGTCCGGCGGTGAACTTTTCGGCTGGACCGGCCTGCTGCTGGTGGTGTGCCTCTGGTTTTTCGTTTTGGGCCTGCTGGTGGGCCGGGGATGGGTACCGGTGCCGGGCGTCGGTTCACCGTTAAAAAAAGAGCTGGCTCAGGCTCGGGAAAACACCTTGGCACAGAAAGCAGCCGAGGCCCAGGTCCGCCTCGATTTTCACGAGGCCCTGAAAACAGACGACCCCCGGCCCCCGGAAGGCCCCGCCGTCCTGGCACCGGCTACGGTCAAGCCGTCGTCCCCTCCTGTGCCGGCTCCCACAGCCGCTCCCCCTGAAGCCAAAAAGGCTCCCTCTTCTGAAAAACCGGTTCCAGCCGACACAGACAGCAAAATATTCACCATTCAGGTGGCTGCGGTAAAAGATGCCGAAGCCGCCCGGGACCTGATCGAAACGCTGAAAAAAAAGGGATTTGACGCCTACATCACACAGGCTGAACTGGCCGGCGGTATTGTCTGGCACCGCATTCGGTGCGGCGCCTTTGAAAACCGCGAAGCGGCATCCCCGCTGCTCTCCCGCCTCAAGGACGCGGGATATGGCCCCATGCTGGTAAGACGGTAACAAAAAAAACCCTGCAAGAAGCAACGGGGGTTTTTGTTGTGCCGCCTTTTATCGAAATCGCTATCGGGACCGGGATCGGGATCGGGTTCGATATGATTTGCCGCTTTTTGAATTTCGATTTCGATCCCGATAGCGATCCCGATTGGGAGAGAAGGAAAAGGTAGATTGAGGTCAATTTCATTCTGGATTACCCGGTCAAGCCGGGTAATGACATTGCCTCGGCAGAACTATCCCACCTGGTAGAGCAGGTAGGTCCCCAGCTTGTCGTAGTGCTGGTCCGAGGCAAACCGCACGCCAACGTAAAGGCCGTGTACGCTGCGCACGATGACCTTGCGTTTGACCAGGGTCTGCTCCTGGTCGTCTAAGTGAAACTCAATGTTGAGCTGGTCGTCTTCTTCAAAATAGTGCTGCATGTGCATCTTGAACCGCAGGCCGGTGCGGGAGATGTCCACCACTGTCATTCTGCCCTTGATGTCCATGCCCTTTTCATCGGCGGTATAGGAACCGATCAGGC
This sequence comes from Desulfosudis oleivorans Hxd3, assembly GCF_000018405.1. Classification (NCBI taxonomy): domain Bacteria; kingdom Pseudomonadati; phylum Thermodesulfobacteriota; class Desulfobacteria; order Desulfobacterales; family Desulfosudaceae; genus Desulfosudis; species Desulfosudis oleivorans. The sequence goes on along the minus strand of NC_009943.1, from coordinate 3,851,380 downwards.
TCACCGGCTTTCGCACGTGCCGGCGCCGCTCCAGAAGCACGCTGTAAACATGGCCGCAGGGACATTTCACCTTGACCTTGACGGCCTTGTCGATGTCCTTGTACTGGGACACATCCATCAGCCGGGCCTTGTTACAGACAGGACAGGTAAAGTTGGCCTTGTTGTCCTTGTTCATAAAGACTTTTTGCACAGGTTGCGTCATGTCACTCGTCCGTATATTGACAAAAATCCGTTCGCCGAAACTTGAAACCTTTTGATAAACTACCAGCAACCACTTTAAATATCAAATGTTAATTCATCCGGCCACTCCCGCGTGTGGCCGTCGACCGGCCCTTTTCTGCATGCGTCAATGACCATTCTGCCTTTTTTTATCACCATGTCCCGGTCCGGGGACACATTATTGAACACCTTCCACAGCATCAGGCCGTTGTTTAGGATGTCGACTGACCTATCAAATAATACAAACACCCTAACCATGTCAAGTTGTTGAATTTCAAACAGGGTTTCGGCCATCTGGTCCGCTGGGCGCTGTTTATCGATTTGCAGCACCACAATGCGGTTGACCACCGCGTCTTTTAGCCCCGGCAGCCCGTCAAACGGATCCCGGCAGGCAATGCATTCCGGCAGGCCGGACCTGAGAAGGGCCTCCATGTCCAGGGGCAGCGGCGGGGCCGGGCCTTTGCTTTTCCGGTCCGGCTCGCCGGTAAACCGGTCGCACAGGTCGATGCCGATCTTGCCGCCGAACAGGGCGTCCGGGGCTGAGTGGTCCAGCACGTCCAGTACGCCCTTTGTCACCACGATATCGGTGTCAATGTCCAGGTGGGTCAGCAGCCGCTTTGCCACGGCCGCGCCGTCCTGGGGGTTGACATTTTTGTCCACCACCACGATGGCCTTGCAGAAGCTCATCTGGCCCTGGCCCCACAACCCGTTGATCAGCTTGTAGGCATGGCCGGGGAACTCCTTGTCAATGGAAACAATGACAATGTTGTGAAACACGCCCTCCCAGGGCAGCCAGTAATCGAGGATTTCCGGCATCACCGCCTGAAGCATGGGCAAAAAAAGCCGTTCCGTGGCCTTGGCCAGGTAACAGTCCTCCATGGGCGGCGGTCCCACCAGGGTAGCGCTGTAGACCGGATTTTTGCGATGGGTAATCGCGGTGACGTGAAACACCGGGTAGTGATCGGCCAGGGAGTAGTAGCCGGTGTGGTCGCCGAAGGGCCCCTCGATCCGGGTTTCGCCGGGGTTTACGTACCCTTCAAGCACAAACTCGGCCAAAGCCGGCACCTCCAGGTCCACGGTGACGCATTTTGCCATTTTCACCGGCTGCTTGCGGATAAACCCGGCCAGGATCATCTCGTCGATGCCCCGGGGCAGCGGGGCCGTGGCGGCATAGGTGGTGGCCGGGTCCGTGCCGATGGCCACGGCCACGGGCATGGGCTTGCCGGCGGCCACATATTCGTTGAAGTAGTGGGAGCCGTCCTTGTGAATGTGCCAGTGCATGCCCGTGGTGTTTCTGTCAAACACCTGCAACCGGTACATGCCCACATTGCGCCGGCCCGTGACAAGGCTTTGCGTAAAGACCACGGGCAGGGTGATAAACGGGCCGCCATCCTTGGGCCAGCACTGAAGAACGGGGATTTTCGAAAGGTCCACATCGTCGCCGGTGTGCACCACCTCCTGGCAGGGCGGGGTGCGCGATCCCCAGGACCGGGGAAAGAAGCTGGCCAACTGCAAAGCACGGGGCACCAGACTGGCGGCCTGGCGCAGGCTTTTGGGCGGGTCCATCTCGGTGTACTGGCGCACCCGGTCGCCCAGCTCGTCCAGATTTTTTACGCCCAGGGCCATGTGAATGCGGCGATAGGAGCCGAAAATATTGGTGGCCACGGGAAACCGGCTGCCCTTTACCTTTTCAAAAAAAAGGGCCTTGCCCCCGCCCGGACTTTTGGACTGTTCATCGGTGAGCCGGCTGATCTCAAGATGCGGCGACACCTCCTGCTTGACGCGCATCAACTCGCCGGCCCTGTCCAGGGCCGTGATAAACTCCTGCAGGCAGTTAAACATGGTCTTCTCCCCAGCGCGGGACCAGCGTATGCGCGATGCCCAGCTGGTCCAGGATGCGGGCGCACACCGTGTCGGCCAGGGCCTCAATGGTCTTGGGCTTGAAATAAAACGAGGGCATGGCCGGCAGCACAACAGCCCCGGCCCGGGTCACGGCCGCCATGTTTTCAAGATGCACCAGGCTCAAAGGAGTCTCCCGGGGCACCAGAATCAGCCTGCGCCGCTCCTTCAGGCAGACATCGGCGCACCGCAGCATCAGGTTGTCGGCCATGCCCGAGGCCACGGCCGCCACGCTCTTCATGGAGCAGGGCACGATCACCATGCCGTCATGGAGAAACGATCCGCTGGCCGGGGGCGTGTAAAAATCGCCAATGCCGCACACGGAAATCCGGGCCTCCTTGTGAAAGGCGGTGTTTTGAGAAAGCCACGCCTCAAGGCCGGGGGCCTCAATACCGGTCTCCATTTTCAACAGCTCGGCCCCGGTGTCCGAGACAATCAGATAAACATGCACCGGACACGCCGCCAGGGCCGCAAGCAGTCGCACCGCGTAAATGGCGCCGGACGCGCCGCTGATGCCCACCACGATTTTTTTCATAACCATTTTTCCACCATAAGGTCCGCGGCAATGCCGCAAAACAGCAAAATCGAAATAACGCCGTTGATATTGAAAAAGGCCATCTGAATCGCCTCGGGCTTTCCCGGCCGGGCCACAACATGCTCTATCACATACAGGGTAGCGATCATGATAACAGTTATAAGATATATCACGTTCAGGTCAAATACAAACAGCAGGGCCACAAAAGCGGCAGTGGAAAAAACGTGAAGCAGGGAAGAAAGATGCAGGCTGGCGCGCACCCCGATCCGGGCCGGCATGGAAAAGAGCCCGGTGTCGCGGTCAAAGGTCGTGTCCTGGCAGGCGTAGATGATGTCAAACCCCGCAATATAGGTCAGCAGGGCAGCTGACAGAACGGCAATCCGCCAGGAAAATTCACCGGTGACCGCCATCCAGGCCCCCAGGGGCGCCAGGGAGATCACAAACCCCAGGTAGAGATGGCAGAACATGGTAAACCGCTTGGTAAACGAATAGGAAAGCAGCAGCACCAGCACCGGAAATGAAAAATAAAAGCACAGCGGATTCAACATGGCCGCGGAAAAGACAAAAAGCGCAGAGGAAAGCCCCACAAACAGTCCGGCCGACAGCAGCGAAATTTTTCCCGCTGGAATCTCCCGGCCCGCCGTGCGCGGGTTTTTGGCGTCAAACCGGGCATCCACAATGCGGTTGAATCCCATGGCCGCCGACCGCGCTCCCACCATGGCCAGCACGATCCACAACACCGGCCATGCCGAAGAGACCGGATGCTCCCGCAAAGCCAGCAGCACCGCAGACAGAGCAAAGGGCAGAGCAAATATCGTATGGGAAAACTTTATCATTTTCCCATACGTAACTATATGTCGAGTCACCACAAATACCTCTCCCTTATAATCGCTATCGGTATCGCTATCGGTATCGAAATCGATTCCACCCGCCTGCAACAGCAGTAATTTACATTGTGTTTGTAGTGACGCCGTCAGGCGTTTTTCGGCCGGGCATATTCGATATCCCTTCTCTTACTCTTACTCTCAATCTTCCTCGAGCACGTGCTCGTGCTCGTAATCGAAGTTCATGCGCTGCCGGGCTTTTCCTGTTCGTCATTACCCGGCTTGACCGGGTAATCCAGCATAAAATTGATTCTCCACCTTTACATTGCTTTCCATTGTACTTTTCTTGCCGCCAAGAAAAGTACACTGAAAAACACTTTAAGAAAGATCGATTTTAAATGGTCAAGATTGCTTCGTCGCTTTCGCTCCTCGCAATGACCCACGGTGCGGGCGAAACTCCCCGTTTGTAGTGTGCCCGTAAGGGCATCGGGGCTGTCCGGTTTTTAAACGCCTTACGGCGTCACTACAAACAGAACGCAAGCGACCTCATGGCTACGTATTTTGACAAAGATTGCTTCGTCGCTTCCACTCCTCTCAATGACGCAGTGGGCCTCGCTTCCGGTGTCGCAATCGATTTCGATCCCGATTTCGATCCCGATTTCGATAAAAGGAAAAACCCGACCGGTCAGGTCTCCTCTTCCTCCTCCGGCGGTTCAATCAGCTCCGGAGCGGAGATATCTCTTGACACCACATTCACCGGCTCGATCTTGGGAATCTCGTTTTTGATGCTGGTGTCCAGCTCGGAAAAGCGGCGGGCCGCGGGCAGGACCCGGGCCTCCAGGGAGCCCACGGCATCGTTGTAACTTTTGACGGCCCTGTCCAGGGATTTTCCCACCGTGCCGAAATGGTCGGCCATCTTTGAAATCCGCCGGTACAGATCGGCCCCGAGCTCCTGAATGTGGCGGGCGTTTTCCGCGATCTGCTCCTGCTGCCAGCCGTAGGAGACCGCCTGAAGCAGGGTGATCAGGGTGGTGGGGGAGGCCAGAATGATGCGGCGGGCCACGGCGAACTCAATGAGCCCTTCGTCCTGCTCCAGGGCCGCGCTGAAAAAGGGTTCGCCCGGCAGGAACAGCACCACGAAATCCGGGGCCTGGTCAAACTGCTCCCAGTAGGCCTTGTCCGACAGTTGCTGAATATGGGTGCGCAGGTGCCGGGTGTGGTCGGCCATGAATTTTTTGCGCGTGGCCTCGTCTTCGGCGCTGACCGCCGAAAGATAGGCCTCCAGCGGGGCCTTTGAATCCACCACCACCAGCTTGCCGCCGGGCAGGCGGACCAGCATGTCGGGCCGCAGGGTGCCGGTTTCGGTCTTCACCGAACTCTGCTCCACAAAGTCGCAGTGGGGCAGCATGCCGGCAAACTCCACCACCCGGCGCAGCTGGATCTCGCCCCACCGGCCCCGCACCATGGGCTTGCGCAGGGCCGAGACCAGGTTGCCGGTTTCCGTGGAAAGCTCCTTCTGGCCGCGCAGCAGGGACTCCACCGTGGCGGTCAGCGACCCGTAGGCCTGCTTGCGGCTCTTTTCCACCTCGGCCACCTGGGTGTTGACCTTGTCCAGGGCCTCTTTTACCGGCCGGACAATCTCTTCCACGGCCTTCTGCCGCTGGGCCAGATCACCGGACGCCTTGACGTGAAAGGACTCAAACGCGCTTTTGGCCAGGTGCAGAAACTGCTCGCTGCTCTGGGCCAGGGTGTCGGCGGAAAGCCCCTTGAAGGTGTCCTTCAGGGTTTGCGTGGCGGCCTGGGCAAAGGCGGCCATCTCTTTTGATTTTTCCCGCTCCTGCTCCAGGGCCGATTCAAGCCGGGCGAACCGGGCCGAGTGGTCGGACAGCTCGCCGCGCAAAGCATCCCGCTCGGTTCTGGTGGTTTCAATTTCAGTGGTGGCACTCGCCAGCCGGTCGGCCAGCACAGCCCGGCGGGCCCGCATGACCAGCCAGGTGAAAAAAATGCCGGCAAGGGCGCCGGCGGCCGCACTGTAGATGATTTCCGGAATATGCATCAGAACCTCACAAAAATTGTAGGGTATGTAAAAAGATTAGATATTTAGTGTAATGTAATGGAACCGTGCGCCGATTTCAACGGAATATCGCTGTGCCGGTGGAAGTGTGGGCTGAAGCCTTTGCCCATCGAAATCGCTATCCGAATAATAAGGGCTATTGATCCCGATCCCGATTTTGATAAGGTTCCTGTTGATGGCAGCACTAATGTTATTGAATAAACTTCCATATTTTAGTAGGTATGGGTGAAAAACCGGACACGACACAAGGAGTTTGCGCCAATGAGCTCACGAGACGAGCAGGTATTGCGGGCCGCCAAGGAAGTGGTGATAAAGTTTATCGAAATCGGCAGAATCTCTCCGGCAACCTTTCCCGAATCCTTCAAGCAGGTATATGAAACCATTGACACCACGGTCCGGCAGCCAAAAGAGGCTGATCTTCCACCCAAAAAGAAAAAATCATGATGCAGGGCAACGGTTTTTCGTGCCAGGCGTCATGAAATTTTTTTTGTGGTGGGCGATTGCCGCCGCTCTCCTGTCAGGGTACGGGCATGAGGCCTGGGCAGCGGACACGGCCGGCGACCTTTTCCGCATGGACCCGAAAAGCGCCTGGCGCATTGACGCCGGGGCCATCACCTATGACAAGCAGGCCGATCTCTACCTGGCGGTGGGAAAGGTGACCATCACCAAGGAGGGCAAGCGGATTGTCGCGGACAGTATCTGGTTTGACCAGAAAAACCAGCGCCTTTTTGCCGACGGTAACGTGACCATGACCGCCGGGCCGGATGTGCTTTCCGGGGACCACATGGAGATGGACATGGCCGCTGAAACCGGCACCATCTCCAACGGCACCGTGTTCCTGGGAGACCGCCATTTTTACATTATCGGCGACACCATTCAAAAAACCGGGCCGGACACCTACACCGCCGACCGGGTGAGCTTCTCCTCCTGTGAGCCGGGAAACCCGGACTGGCAGATCACCGGTCAAGACCTTCGCCTCACCGTGGAGGGCTACGGCTCCCTGCGCCACGCGGCCCTGTGGGCCCGGTCCATGCCGGTGCTGTACACGCCCTACCTCTTTTTCCCGGTGAAAATCAAGCGACAGACCGGTTTTCTGGTGCCCCGGGTCAGCTATTCGGACAGAAAATGGGAAGAGATCGAGCAGCCCTTCTACTGGGTGATCAGCGACAGCGCGGACATGACCTTTTACGCCCATCACATGGGCCGGAGGGGCGAAAAACTGGGGTTTGAGTACCGCCAGGTGATGGACGCAACATCCCGGACCACGCTCATGTTTGATTTTCTGGAGGACCGCAAGGCCAACACCGATCCCGGGCAGGACTGGGCATACACCCATGACAGGTGGCTTCGCCCCAACAACGACCGGTACTGGCTGCGCATGAAACACGACCACGGCCTGGGGCCCGGCCTGTCGGCCAAACTGGACATCGACCTTGTCAGCGACCAGGACTACCTGCTGGAATTCGAAAGCGGATATACCGGGTTTGACGCGGCGGACCGCTATTTTGAAAAGGTCTTTGGCCGGGACCTGGACGACGCCGACAACCCGGTGCGCACCAGTATCTTCAATCTTCAGAAAAACTGGACCCAGAACAGCCTCAACGCCGGGGTGCGGTGGGATGATGACGTGATCAAGCGGCGATGGGCCGACGAAGACGACACCGTTCAGCGGCTGCCCGTGGTCTCATTTGACGCCAATAAGCAGAAACTCGGCGCAACTCCTCTTTTTTACGAATTAAACAGCGAATACCTGTACGGCTACACAGAAGACAGCCTGCGGGGCCACCGGGCCGACATGCACCCGCGAATTGCTCTGCCCGGCCGGTTTAAAAACTTTTTTTCATTTGAACCGTCGGTGGGCTTTCGGGAGACCGTGTGGCGCATGGACCGGGATGCCGGGGCCAATGACACGGACCACACCCAATCCCGTGAACTGTTCGACCTTCGGGCCGACCTGTCCTCCGAACTGTACAGGGTGTTTGACGTAAATCCCGAAACCGGGAAGCGGGCCTGCCACACCATTGTGCCCCGGCTGGAATATGAATATGTGCCGCACAAAAACCAGGACGACTACCCCCGGTTCACCGACGCGGCCGATGTCATTGAAAAACAGAACACCGTCACCTGGTCGGTCACCAACCTGCTGACCGTAAAGGAGTGGCGGGGCGCGGCGCCTTCGGCTGCCGACGCCCTGGAAACAGCGGAAGCCGCTTCCCCGCCCCTGGTAAGGGACGCCCTCTACAGAGAAGTGGTCCGGCTCAAGGTCTCCCAGAGCTATGACATCAACGAAGCCAAAGAGGACGATCCGGCCCAATGGGCAAGCCCGGACCAGCGCCGGCCCTTCTCCCCGGTGGCAGTGGAGCTGGACGCCCGTCCCGCAACCTCGGTGCGGCTGGATGGTGACGGCCTGTGGTGCCCCTACACCGGCGAATGGCAGGCCTATAACGGCGAGGTTGCCTTAAGCGATGCCAGGGGGGACAAATTTTCCGGGGGCTACCGGTACCGGCAGGGAGTGTCCGAGTCGGTCTACGGCAAGGCGGCCCTGGAGGTAAACGAGGCGTTTCTGCTCTATGGCGAGTATGAGCGCAACATCTTCAGCGGCACGGATATTCTGGTCCAGACCGGCGTGGTCTACCGGGCCTCCTGCTGGTCGGTGGACGTGAACTACACCGATGAACCCGGAGACCGCACCTACACCGTGATGATCAATCTTTACGGCCTGGGCGAGTTCGGCACTGATATTTCCGGCGCCGATGTTGAACAGTATCCCTGATGCGCGTGGCCGTTGCGGAAAAGTGCCGGTATTTATAAAAATCTCTATAATTTCTTGACTTCCCCTGCTTTAATATGGTTTAACATTCCTGTTTTTTAAAATCCGGATGATAAACAGAAAACCATCGTGTCGTTTCATATTTTCAAGGAGGATAGATGAACAAACTGGAACTGGTCACCGCCCTGAAAGACAAGACCGGCGTTTCAAAGGTCGAGGCCGCCAAGATCGTCAAAACCTTTTTTGACACCATGGCCGACACCCTGGCCACGGGTGAGCGGGTCGAAGTGCGGGGCCTGTGCAGCTTTTTTGTCAAGGAATACAAGAGCTACACCGGCAGAAACCCGAAAACCGGCGAAAAAGTCACCATCGCTCCCAAGAAACTTCCGTTTTTCAAATGCGGAAAAGAGCTTAAAGAACGGATCAACGGCTAGGGACGTGCCGCGACTTGATGCGCTGATGGATCAGGAAAAGCCCCTGCGGACCCTTGCCGGCATTCTTGCCAGAGGCGATATTCCCCACGCATTTCTCTTTACCGGCATTGACGGCATTGGAAAACGCAGCGCCGCCATGGGTTTTGCCATGGCGTGCAACTGCCTTGCCGCCGTCCAGGAAAAGCCCCTGCCGGTGCCCGTTCCCGGCGACAGCGGGCTTCCCTTTTGTGGTACCTGCCGAATCTGCCGGGCCATTGCCGCAGGCACCCATCCGGACGTGATCACTATCGCGCCGGAAGGAAATGCCATCAAAATCGGCCGCATTCGGGAGTTGATCGAAAAGGTGGCCTTCCGGCCCCACGAGGCAAAAATGCGGGCCGTGATTATTTCCGACGCCTGGGCCATGAACCCTGAGGCCGCCAACGCCCTGCTCAAGTCCCTGGAAGAACCGCCGCCGCAAACCCTTTTTTTTCTGACCGCCGAACACGCGTCCGATCTGCTGCCCACCGTGGTCTCCCGTTGCCGTCACATCCGGTTTGCCCCGGTATCCGCCGATCGCATCGCAGCCTTTCTGCAGCAGCACCACGGCGTGGACGAAAAAGCGGCCCGGTCGGCGGCCCTGATGTCCGGCGGCAGCGTGGCCAGGGCACTGGCCCTGACCGACGTGCCCCTGGGCGCGTGGCGGCAATGGCTGGCCGCTGAACTGGCGGCCCTGCCGTCACGTCCGGTGCCCCTGGTGCTGGCCTTTGCGGAAAAGCTGCAGAAGAACAAAGACCAGATCGGTCAGTGGCTGGGCATGATACAGACCTGCCTTTATGACGCGGTGGTATGGAAATACCAGCCCGGCCGCATTATGAACATTGACATGACCGACGCTGTGGCAGCCCTGTCAGAGCAGGAGAGCATCGCCTCTCTGGGCCGAAAAATTGACGCCGTGGTGGCAATGGAAAAGGCGCTGAACCGCAATTTAAACCCCCGACTGGCCACGGAAAAACTGGCCCTGGAGCTGGCAAACCGATTATGAGAAAAACCGTTGAAATAAAGTTCAAACCCGACGGCAAGGCCTACGTGTTCGACTGTGGCGCCTTTGTGCTGGAGGTCGGGGACACTGTGATCGTGGAGACCGAACAGGGGTTCGGCATGGGCGTGGTCTGCTCCCTGCCGGCCACGGCCAACATGGAGCGGATTAAAACGCCGCTCAAAAAGGTCCATCGAAAGGCCGTTGAAAAGGATTTTGCCCAACTTGAGGAGAACCGGTCGCTTGAAGCAAAGGGATTTGATTTCTGCCAGGAGCAGATCAGCGCCCTGAACCTGGAGATGAACCTGTTTTCCGTGGAGTGCACCTTTGACTCCCGGAAGCTGACCTTTTTTTACACCGCCGACGGCCGGGTCGATTTTCGGGAGCTGGTCAAGCGGCTGGTCAAGGAGTTCCGCATCAAGATCGAGATGCGCCAGGTGGGCATTCGCAACCAGGCCAAGATCACCGGCGGCATCGGCCGGTGCGGACGGGAGATCTGCTGCGCCAGTTTTCTGCAGAAGTTCGACCCCATATCGATCCGCATGGCCAAAAACCAGGGGCTCTCCTTAAATCCCACCAAGATATCCGGGCTTTGCGGCCGGCTTATGTGCTGCCTGGCCTATGAAGAGGCATCCTACAACAAGCTCAAAAAAGGTATGCCGGAAACAGGGCGGCGCGTGAACACCACCGTGGGAGAAGGAAAAGTGGTGGAGATCAACCCGGTAGGGGGCCGGATTGTGCTGCAGAAAAATGACGGCACCCGGGTGGATGTGGCCCTGGCCGACATTCTGCCACCGGCTGAAAAACCGGCCGGAGAACCGACAAAAGAATCAAACGGACAGGCAGCCGAAGAATAACCTCACAGGGGAAAAACCATGCCCGACTGTTTTTACATCACCACACCGATCTACTATGTGAACGCAAAGCCCCATCTGGGTCACGCCTATACCACCATCATGGCCGACGTGGCGGCCCGTTTTCATGCCATGGCCGGCAAAAAGGTCTTTTTTCTCACCGGCACCGATGAACACGGCGACAAGATCATGAAGGCCGCCGCGGCCCGGGGCGTATCGCCCAAGGCCTATGCCGACACCATTTCCGCCCTGTTCAGGGATCTCTGGACCGAACTGGACATCGGCTACAGCCACTTTATCCGCACCACCGACGAGAATCACAAACAGGTGGTAAGCCGGGTTCTGGCCGCCATTTATGAGGCCGGCGACATCTACTTCAGCGAATACGAGGGGCTTTACTGTTTCGGCTGCGAACGGTTCTACACCGAGCGGGAGCTGGTAAACGGCAAGTGCCCGGACCACGACACCCCGCCGGAGCGGATTCAGGAGGCCAACTATTTTTTCAAGATGAGCAAGTACCAGCAGTGGCTGATTGATCATATTACCGACAATCCCGATTTTATCCGGCCCGAAGGCTACCGTACCGAGATTCTGTCGTTTTTAAAAGAGCCCTTAGACGACCTGTGCATCTCCCGGCCCACGTCCCGGCTGGACTGGGGCATTCCCCTTCCCTTTGACGACCGGTATGTGACCTATGTATGGTTTGACGCCCTGCTCAACTACGTGTCGGCCCTGGGGTACCCGGACGACGACAGGTACATGACCTTCTGGCCCGCGGTTCAGCACCTGACGGCCAAGGACATCATCAAGCCCCACGGCATCTACTGGCCCATCATGCTCAAGGCCGCCGGCATCCCCCTGTACAACCATCTCAACGTGCACGGGTTCTGGCAGATCGAATCATGCAAGATGTCCAAGAGCCTGGGCAACGTGGTCAACCCCCTGGACATGAAAAACACCTACGGCACGGACGCCTTTCGCTATTTTCTCTGTCGGGAGATGTCCTTTGGCCTGGATGCCGGGTTCTCCGAAGAAGCCCTGGTCCAGCGGATCAACGCGGACCTGGCCAACGACCTGGGCAACCTTTTTTCCCGGGTTCTGGCCATGACGGCCAAGTATTTTAAAAACCGGGTGCCGGCAGCAGACGACGCCAACCTGCCGCCGTGCGACATCGACATTGGCGCCCTGGCCCGGACCACCGTGGCCGCGTATGAGGCCCAGATGGCGACCTTTCACATGAACCGGGCCCTGGCCGCGGTCTGGGACCTGATCAGCGCCATGAACCGGTTCATCGACTACTCGGCGCCCTGGACCCTTGCCAAAGACCCGGCCAAAGCCGATGCCCTGGCCGCGGTGATCTACACCCTGTTAGAAGGGCTGCGGATAGTGGCCGGCCTGGTCTACCCGGTGATGCCCGGTACCGGAAAAACCATGATGGCCCACCTGGGACTTGACGGCCCGGATTCGGAGCTGTTCCGGCTGGAGGACTTCAAGCAGTGGGGACGGCTTGTGCCGGACACCGTGGTGGCAAAACCGGCCTCTCTTTTTCCCCGGGTGGAACTGGCGCCATCAACGGACAACGCCTGTGCGCCCGAAGACGCACCACCGGCCATCGCGTTCGCGCCGGAGATCGACATCGACGCCTTTTCAAAGGTGGACCTGCGCGTGGGCACGGTGACGGCCGCGGAAAAAATTCCCAAGGCCCGCAAGCTCCTCAAGCTCACCGTGGACATCGGCGAAATTCGCACCGTGGTGGCGGGCCTTGCCGAAGCCTACGCGCCGGAAGATCTGGTGGGCAGGCAGGTGGTGATCGTGGCCAACCTCAAGCCCGCCGTCCTGATGGGCGTGGAATCCCACGGCATGGTTTTGGCCGCGGTGGACGGTAAAAACGGCATCACGGCCACGGTCGATAAACCGGCCCCGCCGGGGACGCGGCTTAAATAGTGTCCAGCCATGTAACATGGATGACACCATGTGGTGTTTCCAATCCAGAAATGAGAATTTTTTCGCAAGATCAAGGAAAACAAGGGCTGACGCGGAGGCGTACTGTTGTACGCCGCACAAGGAAGCCCGCAGTTTGACGCAGAGATTGCGGAAAAAGGCCATTTATGGATGGAAACTAAATAAGATACAAGGAGAACAAAATGCCCGGATTTGAAATTTTCGGCGACGAGGAGAGGAAAGAGGTAAACGACGTGCTGTCCACCGGCGTGCTGTTCCGGTACGGCTTTGACGCGGCCCGAAACGGTCACTGGAAGGCGAAAACCTTTGAAAAGGAGCTGTGTGAGCGCACCGGCGCCGGGTTTGCCCTGCTCTGCTCCAGCGGCACCGCGGCCCTTTCCGTGGCCATGGCCGCCTGCGGCGTGGGCGCCGGTGATGAAGTGATCATACCGCCCTTCACCTTTGTGGCCTCCTTCGAGGCGGTGCTCAATGCCGGGGCCATTCCGGTGTTCGCGGAGATCGACGAGACCCTCTGCCTGGACCCGGAGGCCGTTGAAAAGGCCATCACCCCCCGCACAAAGGCGGTGATGCCGGTACACATGTGCGGCAGCATGGCGCAAATCGACGCGCTCAAGGAGTTGTGCGACCGAAAAGGGCTGGTCCTGCTCGAAGATGCCTGCCAGTCCATCGGCGCCACCTTCGGCGGCAAAAGCCTGGGCCGGTTCGGAAAAGCCGGGTGTTTCTCTTTTGACCCGGTCAAAACCATCACCTGCGGAGAGGGCGGCGGCATGATCACCGACGACCGGGACTGCTACGTGAAGGCCGACGCCTATGCCGACCACGGCCATGACCACATCGGCAACGACCGGGGCAAGGAGGACCATATCGTGCTGGGCGCCAACTACCGCATCAGCGAGCTCAACGCCGCCGTGGGCGTGGCCCAGCTGCGCAAGCTGGACCATATTCTTGCCGTCCAGCGGGCCAACAAAAATGCGATCAAATCGGCCATGGCCGAATTTACAAAAATCTCCTTCCGGCATATTCCCGACCCGGCAGGCGACTCAGCCACCTTTCTCTCCTTTTTCCTGCCCGATGAAGCACAGACCCGGCAGGCGGCCAAAGACCTGGCCGATGCCGGCGTGGACGGCTGTTTCTACTGGTATGCCAACAACTGGCACTACATCCGCCAGTGGCACCACCTGAAAAAGATGGTGGCAGCGGCCCGGGTGCCGGCCTCCCTGGCCGATAACTTTCCCGACTATTCAACGGTGGACATGCCCCGTTCCGACACCATCATGTCCCGGTGCATCTCCATGCAGATCAAGCTGTCCTGGAGCCCGGACCAGCTGGCCGACAGGATTGAAAAAATAAGAACCCTCTTTTCAAAGTAACAGGTGAGCCATGTTTCGAAACTTTCGCATGATTTCCAGTGTGGTGTTCGGCAGGGGGTCGTTTAACCAGCTTGACGACATTCTTTCGGCAAAAAGAAAAGATGCCTTCATGGTGTTCCTGGTGGATGACGTGTTCAAGGGCAAGGCCTTAAGCGGCCGGGTGCCGGCCAAAGAAGGCGACCTGACCATTTTTGTCAATGTGGATGACGAGCCCAAGACCAAGTACGTGGACAGCCTGGTGGCCCAGGTAAAGGGCCACGCCTCCGGCCTGCCCGACGGCGTGATCGGCATCGGCGGCGGGTCCACCCTGGACCTGGCCAAGGCGGTCTCCCTGATGCTGACCAATCCCGGCTCGGCCGCGGACTACCAGGGATGGGACCTGATCAAGATTCCGGCGGTCTACCATGTCGGCATTCCCACCCTGTCCGGCACCGGGGCCGAGGTCTCCCGCACCACTGTTCTCACCGGGCCCACCAAGAAGCTGGGCATCAACTCCGACCACACGGTTTTCGACCAGGTGGTGCTGGATCCCGAGCTGATCGCCGGCGTTCCCAAAGACCAGTGGTTCTACACCGGCATGGACTGCTACATTCACTGCGTGGAGTCGCTTCAGGGCACCTTTTTGAACGCATTCAGCCAGGCTTACGGTGAAAAGGCCCTGGAGCTCTGCCGCCAGGTCTACCTGGAGGACTGGCCGGACAGCGACGACCGGCTGATGATGGCCTCCTATTTCGGCGGCATGAGCATCGCCTACTCCCAGGTGGGGGTTTGCCACGCCATGTCCTACGGCCTGGCCTTTGTGCTGGGCGTGCACCACGGTATCGGCAACTCCATTGTTTTTGATTACCTGGACGCGTTCTATCCCGAGGGCGTGGCCGAGTTCCGGGCCATGCTGGAGAAAATCAAAATCGAGTTGCCGCGCAACATCACAAAGGACCTGACCGAAGAGCAGCTTGACACCATGACCAACGTGGCCTTTGGCCTGGCGCCCCTGTGGGAGAACGCCCTGGGCAAAGACTGGCAGACCGTCATGCCCAAAGAGCGGATCAAAGAGCTGTATCGGCGCATGTAGTTTTCATAAGAGAGGGGAGCCTTCATGTGCGGCATTGTCGCCATTGTTCCGTTTCAAAACGGGGCCGGACCGGCGCCGGTTGTTGACGTATCGGTCCTTCAGGACATGGTCGACCGGGTGCGGGAAACCACGCTGGACCGAATGATCGAAGCCGGCGGCTTTTCAGCGGACCGTTACCTGGGCGGCGACGCCGTTTGTGACGCCCTGGCAAAAGCCGCCCGTGACCTGAAAACCGACGCCGCTTTTTTCCATCTTTATGCCCATGCCGACGCCGCAAAGGCGGTGTGCGACCTGGGAATAGGGTTTCGGGGGCTGATCGACGCCGAAGCCGATGCCATGGACCGGCAGGCCGGTCAAATGGAAGCCGCTGTCGCTGCCGCGGCTTTTGACCGCCTGGAAACGCTTCGGGACATCTGCTGGTGCCTGGAAACCGAGGTGTGCGACAACGTAAAAAAAGTCGGTGCCCTTGCCGGGGGCCGGAACCTTTCTTTTTCCGCCGCCTGCCTTGTCAGAAAAATCAACACCACGTTTAACAGCCTGGACCGGCTGGAGGTGCGGGGCCGGGACTCGGCCGGCATCTCCGTCATGGCGGTTCTGGATGCCCCGGCGTTTGACCGGTTTTCCGCTTCCCTTGCCCAGGCCGGCCTTGACAAAGAGTTTGCGCAGCGGACCAACCCTCGCATACTTTCAAACCGCTCTGTCGCCCTTTCCCGTACCGGCCTGAAAGCGCCGGTCTGCCTTGCCTTTGTCTACAAGGTGGCCGCGGAAATTGGCAGCCTGGGCGACAATGTGCGGTTTCTGCGGGAGCAGATTCAGGGAGACTCCCTCTTCTGGCGCCTGCTGGAGAGCCCTGTGCGCCACTGCACCCTGTCGGCCCACACCCGGTGGGCATCGGTGGGCACCATCACCGAAGCCAACTGCCACCCCCAGGACAGCCGGACCACGGACCGGGAACCGCCGGACCATCCGGTTATCCAGGTCTGCCTCAACGGTGACATCGACAACTTCCAGGAGCTCAAGGCGGAATACGAATCATCAAACAACCCGGTTCCCGAAGAGATCACCACCGACACCAAGATCATCGCCCTGCGCGTTCAGGTCCACCTGGAACAGGGGCATGACATTGAATCCGCCTTTCGCCTGGCGGTAAACGATTTCAAGGGCTCCCACGCCATCTCCATGCAGACCAGCCTGGCGCCGGGTAAAATGTTTTTTGCCCAGAAGGGCAGCGGCCAGGCCCTGTTTCTGGGCCTGGCGCCGGACCACTATATTGTCTCCTCCGAGCTTTACGGTATCGTGGAAGAGACCGCCGATTTTGTCAAAATGAACGCCAACGGCTCGGGCACGGCCGGCAGCGGCCAGATCGTGATCCTGGACGGGGCCGGAAGCGGTGGTGTCGGCGGCGTAAAGACCCTGTGCTACGACGGCACCCCGGTGGCCGTCGTAGCCCACCAGGCCCTGACCACCGACATCACCTCCAGGGACGTGGACCGCCAGGGCTATTCCCACTATTTTTTAAAAGAGATCTCCGAGGCCCCGGCGGCCATTGAAAAGACCCTTTACAACCGCTGGAAAACCGTGGATGGCGGCCAGGGCCTGGAAGTCGCCCTGGAGAAGGCCAGCCTGCCGCCGGCCCTGTGCCGGGCCATGGCCGACGGCACGATCCGCCGCATTTTCTTTATCGGCCAGGGAACAGCGGGGGTGGCGGCCCTGGCCTGCGCCGGTATCCTGGAGTACTACCTTGCCGATCCCTCCATGGGGGTGCGGGCGCTGAAGGCGTCGGAACTCAGCGGCCTGGACATGATGGAACATGCCGGCACGGACACCCTGGCCGATACCCTGGTGTGCGCCATCAGCCAGTCCGGCACCACTACCGACACCAACCGGGCCGTGGACATGGTAAAAAAACGGGGGGCCCACACTCTGGCCATTGTCAACCGCCGGGATTCGGATATCACCTTCAAGGTGGACGGCGTAATCTACACCAGCACCGGCCGGGACATCGAGATGTCGGTGGCCTCCACCAAGGCCTTCTACTCCCAGGTGGTGGCCGGGGCGCTGCTGGGACTTGCCCTGGCCCGCATTCGGGGCGCCAGGGACGGTGAGTTTATCACCAGCGAGATCAAACAGATGCTGCGGCTGCCCGCCTGCCTGCGGCGGATCTTCACCCGCCGGGATGCCATCTCCGCCTGCGCCGACCGGCTGGCCTCGGCCCGGACCTACTGGGCCGTGGTGGGCAGCGGCCCCAACAAGGCGGCGGCCGATGAAATCCGGATCAAGCTCAGCGAACTGTGCTACAAGACCATCTCCTCGGACTACGTGGAGGACAAGAAGCATATCGACCTTTCCGCCGAGCCCCTGATCATCGTGTGCGCGGCCGGGTCCCGTTCCCGGGTCCTGGAGGACATCGTCAAGGACACCGCGATTTTCAAAGCCCACAAGGCCGTGCCCATCGTCATCACCGACGAGGGAGAAGAACGGTTTGCCCCCTATGCCGAGGCCGTGATTCCCGTGCCCCAGGTGGCCGAACACTTCGGCCCCATTGTCAACACCTTTGCCGGCCACCTGTGGGGATACTACGCGGCCCTGGCCATTAACAAAGGGGCCCGGCTGCTTCACGAATTCCGGGAAACAGTGCGTGGCGACATTACCGCTTACATGCAGAAGGGACTGGACCTTTTTGAAATTCTGCTTGAAAACGGGTTCCGTGAAAAAATCGCCCGGTTTTACACCGTGTTCCGGTCCCGGCGGCATGACGCCGACTGTCCGGCGGCCATCTCCCTGGCTTCGGACCTGGCCCTGCTGCTCAAGTACCTGTCCGGCCGGCTGCCCTTTTCCGATTTTGAACTGGACTTCGGCAAAAAAGGCACGGCCCCCAACATGATCGACACCCTGTTTGAATACCTGGGCCGCTCCATCAACCACATGGCCCGGCCCGTGGACGCCATCAAGCACCAGGCCAAAACCGTGACCGTGGGCACCAGCCGGACAAAAGAGACCATGGAGGGCATTCTGTTTGAAACCCTGGCCGGCTTTGATCTGCATATCTCCCAGCTCACCAACACCAATATCGTGGTGCTTCGAAACGTTCAGCTCATTGTATCGGAAATCAAGGGCGCCATTCTTTACAAGGTGGACCACTTGAACCTGCTGGGCGAGCCCACGGACGAGACCACCATCGCCATTATCAAAAAGACCGGGGTTCTGGCCGAGATACCGTCCCGGGTGGAGTCCGACAAACGGCTCAAGGGCACCAAGAAGATCATTGTGCGGGAGGGCAACGTCTATATCGGCAAGGGCCGCAAGGACGACCGCCATATCGTTGTGATCCCGGTGCTGTCGGCTTCTCCGGCCCGGGGCGGCATGATCCGGTTCATTCTGCTGCTCAACATCGGGTTCAGAAAAGAGGCCACCCTGTTTGAAAAGAAAAAGGCCCTGGGCGGCAAGGCCGAGCGCATCAAGAACATTGTCCAGGAGAGCAGCGTGGTGTGGCAGGACAGTTTTCTTGAACAGGTGGACATCCAGGACCTGTTCGGCAAATCCGCGGAAAAGATCGCCGAATCCATTGTGACGGCAGTGGAGAAAAACAGTGAATAGGCGGGGCCGGGCCACAGCCCTGCTGCAAGTTGCCACCGGCATCGGCATTCTGCTGTTCTGGGCCGCCTTTTTCACCATCGGCCTGGCCCCTCAAAACCCGCCGGAATGCTACTTTGCCTACGAGCACGCCTTTCCTTTTCCTGACAGCGTACTTGCGGTGGGCCTGGTTGTGGCCGGGTGCCTGCTCCTTGCAGGTAAAGCCGGGGGCCGGTCTCTTTCCCTTGTCTGCGCCGGGGGCCTGATCTTTCTGGGCCTGCTGGATTTTTCCTTCAACCTTCAGAACGGCATCTATGCCGCCTCCCCGGTTGAACTGGTCACCAACGGCTTGATCAACGCATGGTGTGTCGGCTTCGGCGGGTTTATGGCCCTTACCCTGGGCCGAAGCGGATAACACCCTCCTTGTTTATTCAAATCGCTGTCGCTATCGGGATCAGGCTCGATCAGGGTCACGATTATGATCAAGAGCAAGAAAATAGGGTATGGGGCCATTGATAGCGACCCCGATTTCGATTTGGATTTTAACTTCCGGCAGAAGACCTTACTTAGTGTCCATCCATGTAACATGGATGACACCACATGGTGTTTCCAATCCAGAAATGAGAATTTTTTTGCAAGATCAAGGAAAACAAGGGCTGACGCGGAGGCGTACTGTTGTACGCCGCACAAGGAAGCCCGCAGTTTGACGCAGAGATTGCGGAAAAAGGCCATTTATGGATGGAAACTACCTACTTGACCTGAAAGCTCTCCTCTGCGCCGCCGTATTTCTGTCGCAGTTTGGGCTTTTCGATTTTGCCGGTGGGGTTTCTCGGAATTTTGTCGAAGAAAAACTTGCGGGGCCGCTTGTACCGGGGCAGCTGTTCACAGAAGGCGACCAGTTCCTCCTTGGTCAGGGTCTGGCCCTCCTTGACCTGGATGATGGCCGCGGCGATTTCCCCCAGGCGCAGGCTGGGCAGGCCGATCACGGCGGCGTCGTGAATTTTGGGATGGGTGAACAGAAACTCCTCCACGTCCACGGGATAGATGTTCTCTCCGCCGGTGATGATGATGTCTTTTTTACGATCCACCAGCCAGATAAAGCCGTCCTCGTCTTCCCGGGCCATGTCACCGGTGAGGAGCCACCCGTCTTTTAAGACCGCGGCCGTGGCCTCGGGGTTTTTGTAATATTCTTTCATCACGCCGGGGCCGCGAATGATCAGCTCTCCCACCGCTCCCTGTTTGACCGGGGTCAGGGCCTCGTCCACGATGCGGGTCTCCCAGTCGAACCCGGCCTTGCCGATGGCCCCCACCTTGTGCATGTTTTCCATGCCCAGGTGTACGCACCCAGGGCCCGTGCTTTCCGTAAGGCCGTAGTTGGTGTCGTAGTCGTGGTGGGGAAAGATCTTTTTCCACTCCCGGATCAGGCTGGCCGGCACGGGCTGGGCCCCGATATGCATGAGCCGCCACTGGTCCAGCTGAAAGTCGTCCAGCCGAATGTCCTTATTCTCAATGGCAAACAGGAGGTCCAGTGCCCAGGGCACCAGCAGCCAGACCACGGTGATCTTCTCCTCGGACACGGCCTCAATGATCCACCGGGGCTCCACGCCCTTCATGATTACGGATTTGGCGCCCACGATGAAGTTGCCGAACCAGTGCATCTTGGCGCCGGTGTGGTAGAGCGGGGGAATGCACAGAAAGTTGTCTTCATGGGTCTGGCGGTGGTGGTGGTTTTCCACGTAGCAGGCAAACTCCAGGTTCTTGTGGGTCAGCAGGGTGGCCTTGGGGTCGCCGGTGGTGCCGGAGGTAAAATAGAGGGCCGCGCTGTCTTCCAGAAAGAGGGGAACGTCCGGCCGGACCGGCGCCGTTGTTTCCAGCAACTGTTTGTAGGTCTTGCAGTAATCCGGGGCCGCAGCCTCGCTGCCGGTGAAGATATAGGTGTGCACGGTTTTGTCCAGCTCCGGCTTGACCGCGTGAATGCGGTCGATAAACTCTTCGCCGAAAAAGATCACTTTTGCCTCAGCCGTTTGCACGCATTTCTGAATGGTCGTGGCCACAAACCGGAAGTTCAACGGCACCACCCAGGCACCGGTGCGCAGAATGCCGAAGTAGATGGGCAGCCACTCCAGGCAGTTGGTCATCAGGTGGACCACCCGGTCCCCCTTGCCGATGCCCAGGCCGACCAGGGCGTTTGCCACCTGGTCGCTCTGCCGGTCAAACTCGGACCAGGTGATCTGACGGCGCAGGTTCTCCGCCGGGCTGCGTTCCACAAGGGCGACCTCATGGCCGTACATGCGGGCGTTGCGGGCCAAAATTTCAGTTATAATCATAGTCTTCGCCTGAAGATGGCTTCCCAAAACGTCCAATTGCTGTGTTGCGCCGCGCCCCTCCTCAATCGGCGTACATCAAGTACAGCCTCTTCGTCGGGGCTTGCGCGCCTTGCACTTGAACGTTTTGAAAAGCCATCGATTCTGCCCACTCGCGCGAAGCGGCAGGTTAGGTGTTTTTAATTTTTTTGATTTGTTGTGAAAGAGTATTAGCCCCAAGAATTATCAAAAAACTGAGGGCTGTCAAATTCAGTACAATCATAAAGTTGTATTCCGAAAAGTTGTGCCTAGAATCTGTTTCAAAGCCACCGAAACAAAATCTTTTTAAAATATAAAACAAGCTAGCCAATAAACAGACTTTAGTTTTCGAACTTGTTTTGGTCCAACCAATATACAAGCCCGTAAAGGCTAATGGTGAATACCCATACAGGACATAAAAGAAAAGTGGCGCTGCTAATGTTATACCTAAAAACTGCAATGCCGTTTCAATGGCAACGAATATAAACTGTACTGAAAAAATCAGTACAAAAGAGATTAGTATGATTTTGAGATCATTTTTGTTAATCATATTTTTTATCTAACCGCTATTATACAGCTATATTAATACCCAGCACAATTATCCGGACAGGGAAAACGGCAATCGAACATATCGTGTTGCCCCGTCCGTTGCAGCGCAGCTGAGCGCGGGCGGTTTTTTCGGGAAAAGCGGGCAGGCTGTTTGAGTTCGCCGCAGGCGAACGAGTTCCTGCCCGCGCCGAAAAAAGCGTTTGCGCGAGGGAAGCCACGCCTGTGGCGTGGCCAAGCTGCAAGGACATGTTTCTTTTGGTCCTTTTCTTTGCGCCAAAGAAAAGGACACTACAGCAATTGGGCGTTTTACAAAGCCATCATTCATTCACTCACATGTTTGGCCAGATGTCCCGCCTCGGGAAAAATAACCGCCTTGCAGATCAGTTTGCAGGCCGCCAGGCTGCCGGGAATGCAGAACACCACGGTCTTTGCCGCGATGCCGGCAACGGACCGGGACAGGATGGCCGCCGAGTCAATATCCTCCAGGCTGAGCTGGGCCACCACCGGACCAAAGGCGGTCAGTTCCTTTTTGAACAGGGGGCGCACCGCCTCAATGGTGACATCCCGCGGCGTGATGCCGGTGCCGCCGGTGAGAATCATTATCTGGGGCCGGTGGGTGTTGATGGCGTCGCACAACACCTTTTGAATGGCCGGTACGCTGTCGGTGACCACGTCGTGGAAAACCACGGTGTGGCCCTCCTTTTTGGCCCGGCCCGCCATCCAGTGGCCGCTTTTGTCGTCGGCCAGGGAGCGGGTGGTGGACACGGTCAGAATGCCGATGTCCAACCGCCGGGGGGCCGCTTTTTTGTGATCGTGGGTACCCATGTTAGTTGTTCGCTTTAAGCTTGGCGGCTTCGTAAAACGCCCAATTTCTGTGTTGCGCTGCACCCCTCGTCATTGCGGCGTACGACAAGTACGCCTCATTCCTCGGAATTTGCGCGCCTTGAACTTGAACGTTTTACGAAACCGTCCGGGTTTTGGCTTTTTGTCATTCTTCAGGGTGTATTGACAACCACCGCGTCTTCACCGTCGGTTTCTGACAACAGTACATTGACCATTTCAGCCTTGTCGGTTTTTACGAACATGCCCACGTAGTCAGCCTGAATGGGCAGCTCCCGCATGCCCTCCCGGTCCACCAGCACGGCCAGCTCCACCTTGGCGGGCCGGCCAAAGTCGGTGAGCGCGTCCAGGGCCGCCCGGGTGGTGCGGCCGGTAAACAGCACGTCGTCCACCAGGATCACGGTTTTGTCATCAATGGGAAACCCGATCTGGGTGGACTGGACCACCGGCGAATACCCGATCTTGGTCCAGTCGTCCCGGTACAGGGTGATGTCGATGTCTCCGGTGGGAATGGCCCTGCCGTTGATCTCGGCAATGGTGTCGGCCAGTCGCCGGGCCAGGTGGACCCCCCGGGTGTGGACCCCGATGATTACCAGCGGCTCCAGGTTGGTGTGGCGCTGGATGATCTCCCGGGCCAAGCGAATCAGGACCGTGTTGATGCCCTGGCCGTCCAGTACCGGGGTGCGTTTTTCCATCTCCATTTTCCCTCCGCGAAACAGTGCCGCGCACTGCTTCCTGTGAATTATGCAAAGACCACCGGGGTCTGCAATCTTTTTGCAATATGTTCTTTTGCAACGGCGAAAAACGCTTCATGGCTAACGCCGTGGCGCACCTGCCCGTCCAGGGTCCGGACGGAAAGGGTGCGCGCCTCTTTTTCCTTGCCGCCGAGGGTGATAATCAACGGAATCTTGTCGATCTGGGCCTGGCGTACCTTTTTGTTCAGGCTTTCGGAGCGGTCGTCGATTTCGGTCCGAATGCCGGCCTGTTCAAACTCCTGCCGCACCTCGCGGGCATAGGGAATCATGTCGTCATTGAGGGGCAGCAGCACGGCCTGGGTCGGCGCCAGCCACAGCGGGAACTTTCCGGCAAAGTGCTCAATGAGAATGCCTAAAAACCGCTCAATGGAGCCGTAGATCACCCGGTGAATCATCACGGGCCGCTGCTTTTCACTGCCCGCGTCGATATAGGAGAGGTCGAACCGCTCCGGCAGGGACATGTCCAGCTGAATGGTGCCGCACTGCCAGGTCCGGCCCAGGGCGTCCTTGATGTGCACGTCGATCTTGGGGCCGTAGAAGGCACCGTCTCCCTCGTTGACCGCGTACCCTTTGCCGTAGGCGTCCAGGGCGGCCCGCAGGCCGGCTGTGGCTTTTACCCACTGTTCGTCCGTGCCGATGGACTTGGCCGGCCGGGTGGAGAGCTCCAGGTGAAAGCCCAGGCCAAAGGTGCTGTAGATGGTCTCCACCAGCTTGAGCACCCCGAAAATCTCCTGCTCGATCTGGTCCGGCGTCATGAAGATATGGGCGTCGTCCTGGTGAAAGGCCCGGACCCGGAACAGGCCGGAGAGCACGCCGCTGAGCTCATGCCGATGCACCAGGCCGATTTCGGCCACCCGCAGGGGCAGGTCCCGGTAGGAGTAGCGTTTCTCCTTGTAAAGCAGCATGCCGCCGGGGCAGTTCATGGGCTTAATGGCGTACTGGTTGTCGTCAATGACCGACACGTACATGTTTTCCCGGTAGTTTTCCCAGTGGCCGCTTTTTTCCCACAGGGCCCGGTCCAGCATTACAGGGGTCTTCACCTCCACGTAGCCGGCGGCCCGGTGTTCAAGGCGCCAGTAGTCCAGCAGGGCGTTCCACAGCTTCATGCCGTTGGGGTGAAAAAAGGGCATGCCCGCAGCCTCTTCGTGAAAGCTGAACAGGTCCAGTTCGGCCCCCAGCTTGCGGTGGTCCCTTTTTTTGGCCTCTTCGATAAGGGTCAGGTAGGCGTCCAGCTCCTTTTTGGAGAAAAAGGCGGTGCCGTAAAGCCGCTGCAGCTGCTCCCGGTTCTGGTCTCCCCGCCAGTAGGCCCCGGATATCTTGGTCAATTTCACGGCCCGCACAAACCCGGTGTGGGGTACATGGGGTCCCCGGCACAGGTCGGTAAAGTCGCCGTTGGTGTACAGCGATACCGTGTCGTCTTCGATCTCGTTGAGAATTTCTGTTTTGTAGGGCTGGTCCCTGTAACGATCCAGGGCCTCGGCCTTGTCCACCTCTTTGCGGACAAAAGGGATTTTGGCTGAAACGATCTTTTTGATCTCAGCCTCCACCCTGGAAAAGATCTCCTCGGACACCGGCTCCATGTCGATGTCGTAATAGAACCCGTCCTCCACCACCGGGCCGATGGTCAGCTCGGCATCGGGAAAAACTCTCTGCACGGCCTCGGCCATGACATGGGCCGCGCTGTGGCGCATGATGTGCAGCCCCTCCGGGTCCCGGGTGGTGATCAGCCGGACCGCGGCGTCGGTGGCAATGGGTTCGGACAGGTCCATGGCCGCGCCGTCCACCTCAACGGCCACGCACTCCCGCCAAAGACCTTCTGAAATGCTTTTTGCTATCTGTTCTCCCGTCACCGGACCGTCAAAGGTTTTCGTGCTGCTGTCGGGAAGCGTGATGGTGATCATGTTGTTCTCCGCCGCGGGGGCCAGAAGAAGTTTTTAAAAAATTTCAATATTTGACAAAAATCGGCAAAGCCTATAAATAATGAAATACCATCATGCGGGTCAAGTAAAAAATCAAGAGCGCCGGTTTTGTGCTCTGGTGGTAAGGGCATTATGAAGACCATTGGGCTGCCAAAGCTTGCTGACTTCAAAGACCGGTTTCTGGACCGGTTTTTCGGGTTGACCATCGCCACCCGCATGACCCTGGCCTATCTTCCCCTGGCGATTATCATCGTTCTTATCTCGGTCTACACCCTCTCCTCTCTGAGTGAGCTGGGCGATATCAGCCGCAGCATTGTGACCGGCGACATGGTGGTGATCGAGGCCACGGACAGCCTCACCCAGAACCTGCTGGCCCAGGAGGCCTATGGCCGCCGTTACCTGATCATGAAAAGCGATGAAATGAAAGAGCTGTTTCAAACCCGCAGCACCGAGATCGACAATACCCTTGACACTCTGGCCCGGGTGGACGAGATGGATCTGTCCCTTATCAGGAGTTTGAAGGCCCGCCACGATGATTTTACCGCCCTTTATGCCGGGATTTTCGATCTGCCGGAAAAGGAGCTGGCCACGGCCGGCGCTGTGTATGACGACCGGATTCGCCAGGGCCTGGATGATCAGCTGGCAATCATAAAGGCCATGACACAGGAGGCCAGGGAGGGGCTGGCGCAAAAAAGCCGGCGGACCGATGCGGCCAGCATGAGGGCCTTTCACGTGGCAGCCCTGCTGTCGGCCCTGGGTATCTGCCTGGGCATCGGGTCGGCCTACATCATCACGCGCAGCATGTCCCGCTCCATTGCCCAGCTCAAGCTGGCCACGGCCAAGTTTTCCGAGCGGCAGTTCGATTTTGTCCCTGACCTGCGGCAGAAGGATGAGTTCGGCATGCTGGCCAGGGCCTTTATCGCCATGGCCCAGCGCCTTGCCCGGCTGGAGGTGATGGATCTGGACGCCAGCCCCCTGACCCGGCTGCCCGGCGGCGTGGCCATTGAAAATGTGCTGGAGACCCGTCTGGCCCAGCAGCAGGATATCGCCTTCTGCCTGGTGGATATCGACAACTTCAAGGCGTTTAACGACCGGTACGGTTATGCCAGGGGCAACGAGGTGATCAAGGCCACGGGAAAGATACTGGAATCGGCCATTGCCGACCACGGTACTGAAGACGCCTTTGTCGGCCATATCGGCGGCGACGATTTTGCGGTGATCCTTCACCCGGACCGGTATGGCCAGGTGTGCCAGGCCATCATCGAGGCATTTGACAGAAAATCCCCTACGTTCTATGATCCCGAAGACAGAGACAGGGGTTATGTCATCGCCAAAACACGGCAGGGAAAGCAGGAGCAGTTTCCCCTTATGACGGTCTCCATTGCGGTGGTGACCAACCTGAGCCAGAAGGAGATCAACAGCGTGCGGATCGGCGAGGTTGCGGCGGAACTCAAGGAGTATGCCAAGACCGTTCCGGGCAGCCTCTTTCTGGTAGACCGGCGGGAACACCCCTCCGCTTGATGGCTACGGGGATTTTTGTGGAACGCAATAAAAACTATTATTTCATCATAATCAGGCCGATGGCCGTGTTGTTGGTCGGCACGGGCCTTCTGCTGCTGACCGGATGCGCCATGGGCCCGTCCCCGCGGCCCGCGCCTTACCCGGCAGAGGGAAAAGAGGACATTGCCGGCCGGATCGCCCAGCTTGAAGAGCGCCTGGCCTGGACCATTCCGCCGGAAGAAAAGGGGCGGCTTCTGGTGCAGCTGGCCATGCTTTACGCCCATCCGGACAACCCCGGGCCCGATTACAAAAAGGCCCTTTCCTGCATGAAGGACTGTGCCGATATGCAACCGCCGGTGGACGGCCGCTTCGTATCGGCCCTTCTGGTCCAGCTTGATGCGTGTGCGGCCCGTGCCGCGGCCGTGGACCTGGAGAACGCAAAACTGAAGCAGCAGGCCGCGGCCCTGGAGCAGGAGAACCAGGACCATAAAAACGTGATAGAAAAGCTCAAACGACTGGACATTCAGCTTGAAAAGAGACGCAAGAACATGCAGTAGACCGGCTGCCCGCGCATTGACAACGAGCTCTCATGGCAGATGACCCCCAGCAGCCCTTCACCTTTGTAAACACCCCTTCCGGCCTTGCGCAGGTGGTCCACCGCCTTGAGCGGGTGCCGGTGGTGGCCGTGGACCTGGAGGCCGACTCCCTGCACCATTTTACGGAAAAGGTCTGCCTGATCCAGATCGGCGTAAACGGTGACGCCTTTTTGATCGACCCCCTGGCCCTTTCCGATCTTTCCTCCTTAAAACCCTTTTTTGCCGATCCCGGCGTCATAAAGGTGTTGCACGGCGCCGATTACGATGTCCGGTCCCTTTACCGGGATTTCGGCATCACCATCACCGGCCTGTTTGACAGCGAAATCGC
Organism: Desulfosudis oleivorans Hxd3; assembly: GCF_000018405.1. Classification (NCBI taxonomy): domain Bacteria; kingdom Pseudomonadati; phylum Thermodesulfobacteriota; class Desulfobacteria; order Desulfobacterales; family Desulfosudaceae; genus Desulfosudis; species Desulfosudis oleivorans. Next base: position 3,823,947 of record NC_009943.1, on the reverse strand, counting down.
CAGCCGGTTTCTGGGGGTTCAATCCACCGGGCTCAACGACGTGGTGAACAGGCGGTTCGGCGTCACCATGGACAAGGGGTGCCGCAAGCAGGACTGGACCCAGCGGCCCCTGCCGGAAAAGATGCTGAGCTACGCGGCCCTGGACGTGCGTTACCTGGTGGACCTTTACCATCAGTTGCAAAATGAGTTGCAGCAGATGGGCCGGGCCGAATGGGTGGCCGAGGAGTGCGAACTTTTAAGCCGCGTCCGGTACGCAAACGGGGAAGACACGCCCCTGTTTGTCCGGTTCAAAGGGGCTGGCCGCCTGAGCCGGCGCACCCTGGCCGTGCTGGAAGCCCTGCTGGTTGCAAGACAGAAGATGGCCCGGAAAAAAGACCGCCCCCCGTTCAAGGTCATGGGCAACGATGCCCTGCTCAGGCTGGCCCAGGAGCGGCCCCGGAACCGGAAGGCCCTGGAGGCCATGGGCGTGTTTTCAAAAAAGCAGCTTCCCATGGTGGCCGACGGGGTCCTGGCCGCTGTTGAACGGGCCATGGTCCTGCCGGACAGTCAACTGCCGGTCTATCCCCGGACCCGGCAGCCGGCCCTGCCCAGGGCCGCGGCCCGCCGGGTGGAGATTTTAAAGCAGTGGCGGGAAAAGGCGGCCACCCGGCTGTGCCTGGACCCGGGCCTGCTCTTTCCCAAGTCCCTGGTGACGGCCGTAGCCCAGGAGGGGCCGAAAACCCTGGCCGACCTGGGCCGGGTCGAGGGCGTGAGACGGTGGCAGGTCGAGGCCCTGGGGCCGGAAATGCTGGAGGCTCTTGGTTCGGGGCGATGACCGGCAGCTGAATCCAAATCGCTATCGCTATCGAGATCGAAATCGAAAACAACAATGGAGGCCGGTTGCCATACAAGGGCCGGGCATTTTCCATTCAACGACCCTGAACACCGGAGAAACAGTTGGAACAAAAAGTATCCATCCCATGCGGCGACATCACCCTGTCCGGCCTTTTTGACGAGGGGCTTGGCAAAAAAGGCGTGGTCATCACCCATCCTCACCCCCTGTACGGCGGCAACATGTACAATCCGGTGGTGGAAACCATTGCCCGGGCCTACCGTGAAAAAGGGTATGCCGCGCTGCGGTTTGACTTTCGCGGCACCGGCGCCAGTACCGGGCGGTACGACGACGGTGAGGGCGAACAGGAGGACGTGGCCGCGGCCCTGGCCTGGATGCAGGACCGGGGGATCGGGCCGGTGGCCCTTTCCGGTTACTCCTTTGGCGCCTGGGTGATCGCCCTGTGCGCGGCAGGCCTGGCAGGAGTGGACCATGTCATCCTGGTGGCGCCGCCGGTCATTTTTGTGTCGTTTGACGATGTGACATCGATTCCGCAACTGGCCGGGGTGGTGGTGGGTGAGGCAGATGACCTGGCGCCGCCGGGCCCGGTCGGGGCTCTGGTGCCCGGCTGGAACAAAACCGCCCGGCTTTCCGTGGTCCAGGGCGCAGACCACATGTTCTGGGGGTTTGACCGGGAGTTGCAGGCCCGGATTGAGGAGATGATTGGGTAAGTTACGGCCCCGACTGTGCTGGCCCTTCTTCTTACTCTTACTCTTGCTCGTACTCTTAATCTTAATCGAGTAACAGCTGACAGGGGATTAAGAGTAAGAGTACGAGCAAGGGTAAGAAAACGGACAAGGACGATGATATATACCACCGCTGAAGGAGACTCTATTGAGCACTGACACCCAGTTTACTCACCTGTGCCCCTGGTGGATGGCCTATTTTTTTGACAACCCTTTGCGCCGGCTGTTTCACAACCCGCACCACCTGTTTTCAGCGTACCTGGCACCCGGTATGACAGCCGTGGATGTGGGGTGTGGCATGGGATATTTTTCCATCGGCATGGCAAAAATCGTTGGGCCGTCGGGCCGGGTGTGGGCCGTGGACGTGCAGGAAAAAATATTGCAGGTGGCGACCCGCCGGTTCAAACGGGCCGGGGTGGACGGGATCGTGATGCCCCACCAGTGCCGGCCGGACGTGCTGGGAGTCTCTGGTCCGGTTGATTTTGTCTTGAGTTTCTGGTCCCTGCACGAGATGCCCGATCCGGTGTCCACCGTCCGCCAGGTCGCGGACATGCTCAAACCGGAAGGCCACTATTTTCTGGCCGAACCCAAAAACCATGTAAAGCCCCGTTACTTTGAGCGGCTGTCCGGTTTTGTGCAAAGCGCGGGCCTGGTTCGTGTGGCCCGGCCCGGCGTGGCCCTGAGCACGGCGGCGGTTTTTCGAAAACCTTGACGATGACAACGTAAAAGCCCAATATCTGTGTTGCGCCGCACCCCTCGTCACTGCGGCGTACGATCAGTACGCCTCATTCCTCGGGGTTTGCGCGCCTTGATCTTGAACTTTTACGTTGCCATCTCCATGTGATTGTCATGAGCAGGGGAGCCACAATAAAACACTTGAAAGGAGTCATTCTTGAATATTGATGACCTGATACGCAAATCCATGGACAGCGGCGCTTTTTCCAAAGAAGAGCTGATTCAAATGCTGGAATTTGCGCCCAACGCGCCCGAGACTTACCGGATTTTGGCCGAGGCAAACCGCATCTCCAGGGACCTTACCGGCAACCGGGCCGAGGTTCAGGGCCAGTTTGCCTTAAACCTTGCCCCCTGTGCCTGCAACTGCAAGTTCTGTTCGTTTTCCGCGGACAGCAGAATTTTTTCAAAGGCCACCGAGATTTCCGTTGACGAGGCCGTGGCCCAGGCCCGGCTGTTTGAAGAAAACGGCGCCAATGCGATCTATGTCATGACCACGGCTTTTTATCCGTTTGAAAAGTTTTTAGACGTCTCAAAAGAGGTGCGGCACAATCTGAAAAAAGAGACGGTGATGATCGCCAATGTGGGAGACAAAACCCCTGCCCAGGCCCGGCAGATAAAGGAGGCCGGGTACAAAGGCGTATACCATGCCCTGCGCATGCGCGAAGGAGTGGATACCGACCTGGACCCGGAGCAGCGCAAGATCAGCATGCGCAACTTTCAGGAGGCGGGCCTGTCCGTGGGCACCTGCGTGGAGCCGGTGGGGCCGGAACACACAAACGAAGAGATCGCCGACCGGATTCTTTTCACCGCTTCCATTTCCCCGGCCTTCAGCGGCGCGGCCCGGCGCATCACCATTCCCGGCGGTCCCCTGGAACCCCTGGGCATGATCTCCGAGCTGCGCATGGCCCAGATCGTGGCTGTCACCCGCATGGCCATGCCCCGCACCACCCTGGGTAACTGTACCCACGAGCCCTGCACCCTGGGCGCGCTTGCCGGAGCCAACCTTTTCTGGGCCGAAGTGGGCGCCAATCCCAGAGATATCGAAGAAAAGACCGAACAGGGCCGGGGCGACACCGTGGACCACTGCAAAACGATCTATGAAGAAGTGGGCTGGGAAGTCCACACCGGTCCCTCGCGCTATTTTTAGGCACCCCGGCCGAAACACAGCCCTGGTCTTGATGTCCCGGCCCGTTTGTAGTGACGCCGTCAGGCGTTTGGCATCCGGCCGCACAAAATGCCCTTACGGGCACACTACAAACAGGTCGATGCCCTGCTCAACACCCCCCGGCCGGTCGCAAAGGCCGGCCCTTCGAATCGTGAAGGAGGGTATCCCCCATCGAAATCGGTATCGGTATCGATAACCTCATACCTTATTTTCTTACTCTTACTCTTACTCGTGCTCGACCTCGACCCCGACGTCGATCCCGATTTAAAACGCGGGATTGTCTTGCCTTTGGGCCTGTGGTAAAAACACAGGCAGAACAATTGCGGCGGACCGCATGCCGGTTCGTTCAAGAAAACTTTACAGGCAAGGAGAACAGGCGATGTTTACCAGCGGCAAGGCGGTAAGAATGGAGCGGATCATGAACCGGAACACCGGCAAGACCGTGATCGTTCCCATGGACCACGGGGTGACCGTGGGGCCGATAGACGGGCTGATCAACCTGTCGGCGGCCGTGGACATGGTGGCCGAAGGCGGGGCCAACGCGGTGATTGGCCATTTGGGCCTTCCCAAGTTCGGCCACCGCAATTACGGCCGGGACGTGGGCCTGATCCTGCACCTGTCCGCCGCCAGTATTCTGTCTCCCAAGCCCAACAAGAAGGTGCTGGTCAACACCGTGGAAAACGCCCTGCGCGTAGGGGCCGACGGGGTTTCTATCCATATCAACATCGGCGACGAGAACGAGGCCGAGATGCTCAGGGACTTCGGAAAAGTGGTGGTGGAGTGCATCTACTGGGGCATGCCTCTGATCGCCATGATGTATCCCAGGGGGCCCAAGATCGACGACGAAAAGGACGTTGAGCATGTCAAGCTGGCGGCCCGCATCGGCGCGGAACTGGGCGCCGATTTTGTCAAGACCAACTACACCGGCGACCCCGAGTCCTTTGCAAGGGTGGTGGAGGGATGTCCCGCGCCGGTGCTGATCGCCGGTGGCAGCAAGGCCGGGGACAAAGAGATGTTCGAGATGATCGAAGGCGCCATGCAGGTCGGCGCCAAGGGTTTGTCCATCGGGCGTAACGCCTTTCAGCACCGCACGCCTTCGCTGTTTGTAAAAGCGGCCTGCGCCATCGTGCATGACGGCATCAGCGCGGCAGAGGCCATGGCCATGCTGGAAGCGGATCAGTAAGCACCTGCTGCCGCCCCGCACGAAAACATAGCGCATTTAATTTTTGAGTCCTCCATAAAAACGCGTCAGACGCTATCGTCCATGCCGCCGGAAACGACGCCGGCGGCATGGACGGTAACCCTTTCATTTTTCATCCCATTTCACTTCTCGTGGGTTGTAACTAGTTTAAACCAATAGCCTTTTTTTTGGCTCAATTCTGTTGACATGGCTGTTCTATCAGTATAAACTCTCTCTTTGGTTTTGATGTTTCACCCGGTTTTGATGTTTAAATATTTGAAAATACAAATTATTTTGCCCGAACGGGCATGTTGAATATATTCAGGTTATGGAAGGCTGCACCTGAAAAAAGCGTGTAACCAAATTAAAAACAGGCTTCTTTCAAGGAGTGGCAGCCGGGTAATGACTAAATTTTCATACGTAAGGAGGCAGCTGTGGGTTTTGAAATTGCAAAAGAGTCTTATGCCGGCAGCATAAAAGAGATCTCCATCGGCAAGGGGAAAAAAGCAGTAAAGGTCGGTGGTGAAACCAGTTATCCCTTTTATCTGTTCGAAGGCGAAATGCCCAACAAGCCGAAGGTGGCCATGGAAATCTGGGACATAAAACCGGAAGACTGGCCCGAGTCGGCGACCGCGCCGTTCAAGGATGTTCTCGGTGATCCGGCGGCCTGGGCCAAGAAGTGCGTTAAGGACTACGGCGCGGACATGATCGTGCTCCAGCTCAAGAGCATCGACCCCAACGGCAACAATGCCGGCCCCGCCGACGCGGTGGCCACGGTAAAAAAGGTGGCCGCGGCCATTGACGTACCCCTGATTATCTGGGGGTCCGCCAACGTCGAAAAGGATGCCGAAGTCTTCAAGAAGATCGCCGAAGACTGCCAGGACCTGACCCTGACCATGGGCCCGGTGGAAGAGAAGAACCACAAAACCATCGGCGCCGCTGCCATGGGATACGGTCACCTGGTGATCTCTTCTTCGCCCATCGACGTCAACCTGGCCAAGCAGGTCAACATTCTGCTGGAAAACCTGGGCATGCCCATGGACCGCGTGCTGGTGGATCCAACCACCGGCGGTCTGGGCTACGGTCTGGAATACACCTATTCGGTCATGGAGCGGCTGCGCATGGCCGCCATGGCTCAGGGCGACGACAAGCTTCAGTTCCCCATGGTTAACAACCTGGGCAACGAGGTCTGGAAGTCCAAGGAAGCCAAGCTGACCGCGGATGAGGCCCCCACACTGGGCGATCCCGAGCGGCGGGGCATTCTGATGGAGGCCGTGGGCGCTGTTTCCTACCTGATGTCGGGCAGTGATGTCCTTTTCATGCGCCATCCCGAAGCAGTGCGCATGGTCCGTTCGTTTATCGACAAGCTGGCCGATGGCGGCAAGGTTGACGATATTGCCGGCGCCAAGAAACTGTTGGCAGAAGCCAAGATCGATTACGAAAAGCTGGCGCCCAAGCCCGACCTGACCATAAAGGAAGAAGAAAAGAAGGCCGCGCCCAAGAAGGCGGCCCCCAAGGCGGCGCCCAAGGCGGCCCCAAAGGCCGCGCCCAAGGCTGCGCCCAAGGCAGCCCCGGCAGCACCTGCCGCGGCTCCGGCAGCGGCAGCAGCTCCTGCAGCCCCGGCCGTGGATGCGGCAGCAGCCGCCAAGGCCGATGCCGCAGCTAAGGTAAAAGCCGAGATGGATGCCAAGGCCCAGGCCGAAGCCGATGCCAAGGCAAAAGTCGAGGCAGCCGCCAAAGCCAAGGCCGAAGCCGAAGCCAAGGCCAAGGCAGAGGCCGAAGCACAGAAAAAGGCGGAAGCCGAGGCACGGGCCAAGCGCGATGAAGAGGAAAACGCCCTGCGCCTGAAACGGGCCGAAGAAAAGGCAAAGCTGGCGGCCTCACGGAAACCCACAGTAAAGTCAACCATCAAAGTGACACCGGCCGGCGAGGTGCTGTCCGGGCTTGACGAGATTCTTGTCAACCTGGCCCGGTTCCACAAGCGCGGCTAGCATGGTGGCGTGACTGTCATATAATGCACCGGCGGAAAGCCGAAACCATAATAAAGATTATATAACACGAGGAGGAACCTCTGATGGCAGATGAAGAAAAAAAAGCAGTCGCAGCCAAGGCGGACAAAGCGCCCAAACTGGCTGACCCCATCAAGGCGTCAATCGATCCCGCCACCCAGCAGATGATCGCCCGGGCACAGGAACTGGGGATCGACACTGTCTTTGACAGAGCTGAAGCCATGAAACCCTGCGCCATCGGCGCAACGGGAATCTGTTGTAAAAACTGTTCCATGGGACCCTGCCGCCTGCCCCTGCCCAAGGGCGGAATCGTGGGCGAGGATACCCGTAAGGGTCTGTGCGGGGCCACACCCAACACCATTGCGGCCAGAAACTTTATCCGCATGATCGCCGGTGGCGCATCCGCCCATTCCGATCACGGCCGGTCCGTGGCCGAGGTGTTTATGTCCGCGGCCCGTAAAGAGACCGATGCATATCAGATCAAGGATACCCAGAAGCTTCTGGCCGTGGCCGAGGCGTTGGACGTGGCCACCACCGTTGAAGTGGACGGCGAGACCAAGGCCAGGGATATGGATGAGATCGCCCTGGAAACCGCTGAAAAGGCGTTAAACGAATGGGGTAAGTCCGAGGGTGAACTGCTCTACCTGAAGCGGGCCCCCAAGCCCCGGTACGAACTCTGGAAGAAGATGGGCGTCCTGCCCAGAAACATCGACCGGGAGATCGTGGAAATCATGCACCGCACCCACATGGGCGTGGACCAGGATTACCGGAATCTTATCAAGCAGGGTACCCGGGCGGCCCTGGCCGACGGATGGGGCGGCTCCATGCTGGCCACTGACCTGCAGGACATTGTTTTTGGCACTCCGTCTCCCATTCAGTCCGAAGCCAACCTGGGCATCATGAAGGAAGACCATGTGAACATCATTGTTCACGGCCATGAGCCGGTTCTTTCCGAGATCGTCGTGGCCGTGGCCCAGTCCCCGGAGATGCTCGATTATGCCAAGAAAAAGGGCGCCAAGGGCATTCAGCTGGGCGGCATCTGCTGTACGGCCAACGAAATCCTTCAGCGCCACGGCATTCCCACGGCAGCCACCTTTCTGCAGCAGGAACTGGCCATCATCACCGGCGCCTGTGACGCCATGGTGGTGGACATTCAGTGCATCTTCCAGAACCTGGCCAACGTGGCCAAGTGTTTTCACACCAAGCTGATCACCACCCATCCCATCGCCAAGATGGAGCAGGACAACGTGATCCATATCGAGTTTGACGAGCACCATGCCCTTGATGATGCCAAGAAGATCGTCAAGATGGCCATCGACAACTTTGAAAACCGGAAAACCGAGGTCATGATTCCCCGTCACAAGGCGGCCCAGGTGGCCGGCTTCGGCGTGGAGTCCATCGAGTATCACCTGGGCGGCTCCTTCCGGGGAACCTTTTATACATTGAACGACAACATCATCAACGGCCGCATTCGAGGCGTGGCCGGCGTGGTGGGCTGCAACAACGCCCGGACCCGGCACAACGAAGGCCACATCACCGTCGTCAAGGAACTGATAAAGAACGACGTTCTGGTGCTGACCACCGGCTGCAACGCCATTGCCTGCGCCATGGAAGGCCTGCTGACCCCTGAGGCAGCCGGTGTTTACTGTGGTCCGGGCTTGACCGAGGTGTGCGAGACCGTGGGTATTCCGCCGGTTCTGCACCTGGGCTCCTGCGTGGACAACAGCCGCATTCTGCTGGCCGCCACCGAGGTGGTCAAAGCCGGCGGCCTGGGCAACGATCTTTCCGATCTGCCCGTGGCCGGCAGCGCGCCCGAGTGGATGAGCGAAAAGGCCATCAGTATCGGCCACTACTTTGTGGCGTCCGGTGTCTACACGGTCTTTGGCGTGGGGCTTCCCGTAGAGGGGGCACCGGTTTTCCAGAACTACATCTTCAATGAGTTTGAAAAGCTCTACGGCGGCATGTGGGACCTGGAAATCGATCCGATCAAGCACGCCCACAAGATGATCGCCCATATCGACAAGAAGCGCAAGGCCCTGGGCATCGACAAGGCCCGGGAGCGGGTGCTCATGGATATGGCCGACCGCCAGGCCCTGGAAGCATAGTGGATATTTCTTTTTTTAAATAAATCCTCAACGAAGGAGGACGATATGTCTAAGTTGGTTGCATTCGCCGCCATTCAGGGCGGTTATAAAGTGGTATCCCAGGTCGAGGGCGAGCTGGAAAACGCGCTTGAGTCCATGAGCGCGGATACCAAGGTGGAGTTTCCCAATACCGGTTACTATCTGCCGGTTATCTATTCGCTGACCGGCATGAAAGTCGAGACGCTGGAAGACATGAAGGCGCCCATGGCGTTTGCCCGCAAGCTGCTGCCCCCTCACATCAAGGGCAAAAACCATCTGCCCTACCTGGGGCCGCTTCTGGACGCCGGCATGGCTTCCATTCTGGCCTATGAAGTCAAGGAGGCCTTACGGATCGTCCGGGAGCCGGATTTTTATTTTCCCGAGGAAGACCCGGACCTGGAAAACGGCAAGAAGTGGGTCGGCCCGGCCGACGACATCATCCTGAGAAAACGCGGCGTGGAGTTCGTGGACGGCTCGGCCCCCGGCTTTGCCGCCATGGTGGGCGCGGCCCCGAATCCCGAGATCGCCAAGATGATCGTGGAGGACTATCAGAAACGGAACCTCTACATCTTCTGCGCCGCCAATCACAACGGCACCAGCCTCATTGACCAGCTGCTTGAGGCCGGCGTTCAGATCGGATGGAACACCCGTATCGTTCCCTTTGGTCCGGACATCTCCTCGGCGGTGTTTGCCCTGGGTTTTGCCAACCGGGCCGCCATGGCCTTTGGTGGTGTTCAGCCCGGCGACTATAAAAAAATACTGATGTACAACAAAAACCGTATCTTTGCCTTTGTTAACGCCCTGGGCGACATCGGCACCGAGTGGGCCTGCGCGGCGGCCGGCTGCGTCAACTGGGGTTTTCCGACCCTGGCCGACACCGACATTCCGGAAATTCTGCCCACCGGTATCTGTACCTACGAACACGTGGTGGCCAATGTGCCGCATGATGAGATGGTGCAGCGGTCCGTGGAAGTGCGCGGCCTGAAGGTTACGGTTTCCGAAATTGATATTCCGTGTGCCTTTGGTCCGGCTTACGAAGGTGAGCGGGTCCGTGGTAAGGATCTGCATTCCCAGATGGGCGGCGGCAAGACCCAGTGTACCGAGCTGGTCAAGTCGGCCGACATGAAGGAGATCGAAGACGGCAAGGTCACCGTGGTGGGCAAGGACATTCCCGACCTCAAGGAAGGCGACACCCTGCCGCTGGGTATCTTTGTCCAGATCGCGGGTCGCGAGTTCCAGGAGGACTTTGAGCCCATTCTCGAGCGCCAGACGCACCACCTGGTCAACTACATCCAGGGCGTCATGCACATCGGCCAGCGGGACATATCCTGGGTCCGCGTGAGCAAGGCCGCCGTGGAAAAGGGATTTACCCTGAAAGATATCGGTGTTGTGCTGCATGCGAAGCTGCATCAGGACTTCGGCAAGATTTTGGACAAGGTCCAGGTGACCCTGTACACGGACAAGAAGGATGTGGACAAGCTCACGGAAACGGCCCGGGCCGAGTACAAGCGCAGAGACGAGCGCGTGGACAAGATGACCGACGACGACGTGGAGACCTATTACTCCTGCACCCTGTGCCAGTCCTTTGCGCCCAACCACGTGTGCACGGTCAGCCCGGAGCGGACCGGCCTGTGCGGCGCCTACAACTGGATGGACTGCAAGGCTTCCTTTGAGATCAACCCCACCGGCCCCAACCAGCCGATTCAGAAGGGTGAGTGCCTTGATCCCGTTCTGGGACAGTGGAAGGGTGTCAACGATTTTGTTTACAAGACATCCCGTGGTGCCGTTGAAAAATACAATCTCTACTCCATGGTGCATGACCCCATGACCACCTGCGGCTGCTGCGAATGTATCGCGGCCACCCTGCCGGGGTTGAACGGCGTCATGACGGTGGGCCGGGATTACACCGGCGACACCCCCTGCGGCATGAAGTTTACCACCCTGGCCGGTGTGATGGGCGGCGGCGCGGTTTCCCCGGGCTTTGTGGGCCACTCCAAGTACAACATCACCCAGGGCAAGTTCATCAAGGGTGACGGCGGTCTGCTGCGCATGGTCTGGATGCCCAAGATGCTCAAGGAGGAGATCAAGGAGCGCATCGAGGCCCGTGGAAAAGCCATGGGCGTGCCGGATCTTTACGACAAGATCGCTGACGAGACCATCGGCACCACAGAAGAGGAAATCCGGCCGTGGCTGGAGGAAAAGGGACACCCCGCTCTTTCCATGGATCCGCTGATGTAATGACCCGGGGCGGTCGATTCGTCGACCGCCCCTTTTCCTACGAGATTGAGTTTTATTAAAACTTTGGAAATATAAGGAGATAGAAATGGCATTAACCGGAATTCAGATTTTCAAACTCCTGCCGCAGACCAACTGCAAGGAGTGCGGCTCTCCGACGTGCCTTGCCTTTGCCATGAACCTGGCATCCGGGAAAGCGGAGCTGGACAGCTGTCCGTATGTATCGGATGAGGCACGGGAAAAGCTGGCCGAGGCGTCGGCCCCCCCCATTCGGCCCGTCAAGCTGGGCAAGGGTGTCCGGGCATGCGTGGCCGGCGGCGAGACAGTGATGTACCGTCACGAAAAAACTTTTTACAGCCCCACGGTACTGGCCGCCTGCATCAACGGCGACATCAAGAAAAAGGATCTCGAGTCCAAGCTCAAGGCGTGGAACGCTATTCAGTATGAGCGGGTGGGTCTGAACCTGCGGCCTGAGATGGTGGCGATCAAGGATACCGGCGATGCCAAGGCCTTTGCCGAGACGGCCAAGACGGTAGCCGAGACCTCCGAGTTCAACGTCATCCTGATGACCGAAAACCCTGATACCATGAAGGCCGGTGTGGATGCCTGCGGTTCTAAGCGGCCCCTGCTGTACGGCGCCACCGCGGACAATATCGACGCCATGGGCAAGCTGGCCGTGGACGCCGGACTTCCCCTGGGCGTGAAGGCAGACTCCATCGACGCCCTGACGGGCCTGACCCAGAAGCTTACCGGTATGGGCCTCAAGGACATCGTTATGGATCCCGGTTCACGGGAACCCAAGAAGTCCCTTGAAGACATGGTGGCCATTCGCCGCGCGGCCCTGAAGGCCGGCAACAAGGCCCTTGGTTTTCCCACCATTGCTTTTCCCTGCGAGATGGCATCCAACCCGGAAGTGGAGACCATGATCGCGGCCATGCATATCGCCAAGTACGGCAGCATCGTCGTGCTTTCCGATTTCGTGGGCGAGACCGTGTTCCCGCTGCTGCTGGAGCGGCTCAACATCTTTACCGACCCGCAGCGGCCCATGACCGTTACCGAGGGCATCTACGAGATCGGCAATCCTGACGAGAACTCTCCGGTGCTGGTAACCACCAACTTTGCCCTGACCTACTTTATTGTTTCCGGTGAAATCGAAAACAGCAAGGTGCCCTCTTGGCTGCTGATCAAGGACTCTGAAGGCCTGTCCGTACTCACCGCCTGGGCCGCCGGCAAGTTTGCGGGCGATGACGTGGGTGCTTTTGTCAAGAAATGCGGGATCATGGATAAGGTAAAACACACGGAGCTGATCATTCCCGGTTACGCGGCGGCCATTGCCGGCGAAATCGAGGAAGAACTGCCGGGCTGGACCATTACCGTCGGCCCCAGGGAAGCGCCCCATATCCCCGGATTTCTGAAAGCCAGAAAATAGAGGAGGTCGGCCGGGCCGCGGTGGGCCGGCGCCAACATCAACATAACAAATAAGGGGAACCGAATATGATTCTCATTGGTGAAAGTTTAAACGTTATTTCAAAGAAGATCGGCAAGGCGTTCAAGGAGCGCGACCCCAAGCCGATTCAGGAAGAGGCCCTGGACCAGAAGGCCAAAGGCATGGATTACATCGACATCAACCTGGGCCCTGCCAAGAAGGACGGCCATGAGCTGATGCCCTGGGTGGTGCAGACCGTTCAGGAGGTGGTGTCGGATCTGCCTCTGGTTCTGGACACCTCCAACATCGACGCCATTGCGGCGGCGCTGAAGGTGTACAAGCCGACGGAGAAGCCGGTGCTGATCAACTCCATCATGGCCCGGCCCGAGCGGTATGAGAAGATGATTCCCCTGGCCGCGGAGCACAACGCTGATTTTATCGCCCTGCTGTGGGGGCCGGAAGGCCTGCCCAGGGACGAGAATGAGCGGGCAGCCCTGGCGGTTGAGCTGATGTATGCCGCCAACGAAGCCGGCATTGAGAATGAGCGGCTCTGGTTTGACGGTATTGTGACACCGGTCAACACCCAGCAGGACCAGTTGATGAGCCTGCTCAATTTCCAGATGATGCTGGCCGACATCGCGCCGGGCTCTAAAAGCACCTGCGGTCTGTCCAACGTTTCCAATGGACCGCCCTCCCATCTGCGGCCCATTTTGAACCAGACCTACATGATCATGCTGGAGCGCTATGGCATGTACTCGGTTATTTCCGATCCCCTGGACGAGAAACTGACCGATATCGCCAAGGGCAACCGTCCCGACATCGTCGAGGTGGTGCATGCGGTCATGGATGGGGAAGAGCCGGACGCTTCCACCCAGGAGATGGTGGATTATGTCAAGACCGCCAAGGTCATTCTGGGCCACTCCCTCTATTCCGACTCGTGGCTTGAGGTGTAGTTACGAGCGGTACAAGTCGTTTACAAAAGCCCTTTTCCGGTGTTGTTTAACTTTACCGGGAAAGGGCTTTTTGTTTTAGGGTTCAAGGGTTCAAGGATTCGAGGGGTCCAGGGGTCAAGTACAACACAATAAACCAAGGGCCTTATAAGCACATGAACGTTCGGTTGATGGGATGAAATCCGGACAGTGTTCACCAATAATTCATTTTTCTTTGGAATAACAACAGAGCAGCAAGAAAAACGGGGGCAGAGTCCTGATACATCTTTTAATAACAGGCCCTCGGCCACTTGATCCCTCGAATCCTTGACCCCTTTTTCAATGTGGAAGCAATCGGCCTGTTGTTGAGCAGAGGATGCGGGTGCCCGGTTGCAGCATGTCGGCGTCTGGAGAAAAGCATTGACACGCCGGACCGGCCCTGCTAGATATAAATTCCATGAAAGCAAGTGCTTATATTCATTTCTCCCCTTCTACCGCCGATACGGGCGGTCTTTCCCAAACAACAGGACGGCTGGAAGGCCGTCGCCACCCGGCCGGTTGGCATAACCGGACGCACACGGCCTGATATGGGTATCCGGCTTCGGTCTCCGCTGACCAATCGCCACCTGAACCTGATCCTTCTGGCTCTCGTTGTGGGGGTTTGTTCAGGGCTCGGCGCGGTGGCCATCCGGCTTATGATCAAGTACGGCACCCTGCTCTTTTTCGGGGTGTACGGCAACTTTCTGGAATCCGTGACGCAGGTGTCTGTTGCAAGGCGGTTGGCCGCTCCCATGCTGGGTGGCCTTATTGTGGGCCCACTGATCTACTTTCTGGCCAAGGAAGCCAAGGGCCACGGGGTGCCTGAAGTGATGCTGGCGGTTCTCCTTCGGGACGGTCGCATTCGAAAACGGGTTGCCTTTGTAAAGGCCCTGGCGTCGGCCATTACCATCGGTTCCGGCGGGTCGGTGGGCCGGGAAGGCCCCATTGTCCAGATCGGCTCTTCCCTGGGGTCCACAATTGCCCAGCGGTTTAACCTGGAAAAGCGGGATACCGCCACGCTGGTGGCCTGTGGCGCCGCCGGCGGCATTGCCGCCGCCTTTAACGCGCCCATTGCCGGCGCCCTGTTTGCCGTGGAAATCATTCTCGGTGATTTCGGGGTGGCGGCCTTAAGTCCCATCATCATCAGCTCGGTGATTTCCACTATTGTCGCCCGCGGCCTGGAAGGCAACCTGGTGGCCTTTTCCGTGCCGCCCTATGCGCTGAACACCCCGTGGGAGCTGATACCCTATACCGTGCTGGGGGCGGTGGCCGGACTGGTGGCCGTTCTGTTTATCGTGGTGTTGTACCGGATGGAACACGCCTATGATAACTGGCGGTTTCCCGAATATCTGAAGCCCTTTACCGGGGGCGTTCTTGTGGCCATTATCTGCCTGGCCTTTCCCCACATGTACGGTGTGGGGTATGACAGCATCAATGGCGCTCTGCACGGCGCCTGGCCGCTATGGATGCTGGTGGCCATGGTGTTCATGAAAATCATGGCGACGTCCATTACCCTGGCATCCGGCGGGTCGGGCGGTGTGTTCGCCCCGTCCCTGTTCATCGGCGCTTCAGTGGGCGGGGTCGTGGGCACCGTGACGCACCAGCTGTTTCCCCAGGCCGCCACTTCCGGCACTTACGCGCTGGTGGGAATGGGCGCGGTGGTGGCGGCCACCACCCAGGCCCCGATTACCGCCATTATCATTATTTTTGAACTGACACAGGACTATCACATTATTCCGCCGCTGATGTTTTCCTGCATCATCAGCACCCTGGTGGCCTCCATGGTCAAGAGTGAATCCATCTATACCCAGAAGCTCCAGCTCAAGGGCATTCGGCTCACCGAGGGCAAGGAGGAGAGTATTCTCAAGGAGATCGGCGTGGAAAGGGTCATGCGGCAGGGTCTCGTGTTCCCGGAAAACATGCCCCTGCGACCGATCATTGACCAGGTATTGACCAGCACGCAGAACGTTTTCCCGATGGTGAATGAAGATGGCCTGCTGCGGGGCACGTTGACCCTTGGCGGATTGAAAACCGTTTTTTACCAACGGGATTTTCTGGCCGACCTGGTCATTGCAAAGGACATTGCCGCGCCACCGGTGTTCCTGACCCGCAAGGGGACGTTGCACAATGTTATGGAAATCAACAACCACCGGCTGGTGGAAGAAGTGCCCATCGTAAACAACGCCCGGGAGAAAAAATACCTTGGCATGGTATCGGTACAGGACGTGATTTCCCTGTACAACTCCGAAATCAAGAAACGGGAGCTGGCCCTGGCCGTGGTGACCCGGAAAAAATACAAGGACATTACCGAAGGCGTTTCTCTGGGTGAAGGGTATCGGCTCACCGAACTGCCGCTGCCTGAGAGTTTCATGGGAAAGAGCCTGAAGGATCTTGCTTTCCGGAACCAGTACAACCTGGAGATAATTCTGATCAAACGAAAAGGCCGGCCGGACATCATTCCGGATCCGGACACCCCCCTGAATCCCGGGGACCGGATCGTGGTGGTGGGGGTGCTGGATGATATCCGCACCTTCCAGAAAGCAGAGCAGGTGTCGTAAAACAGGCTTTTTCCGCAAAAAAGGGGGGGAGGGGCGCCACCAGGGTGGGCGTTATCCCTGCCGTTTCCGCTCGGCCCGCAGCACCACTTCTCGCAGGGCCTGGGCGTTTTTGGCCCGCAGCCACAGCCGTTCAAAGTTGGGGTTCTGAACGATCTGGGCAATGGCGGAGAGGGCCTGCAGGTGAAAGTTTCGTTCGTCCCTGGTGCCGGCCAGCACAAACACGGCATGCACCATGGGCGCGGCGTCGGAAAAACGCACCCCCTGGCGGCACCGGGCCAGCAGGATGGCAAAGGTGCGGGATCCGTCAATGACGATGTGGGGGATGGCAAGGCCCTGGGTGATGGCGGTGCTGCTCTCCTTTTCCCGGGCCACCAGCAACGCGTAAAGACGGTCCGGCGGTGTGGCCAGCCGTGGTGCCAGGGCATCGGCGATTTGTCTGAACAGTTCTTCCACGCCTACCCGGCGGTCCAGGTCCAGCACCAGGCCCTCCTCGATAAACCGGTCAAACCGGTCCATGGGCCGGTTTGCATCCGGGGCTTCCGGGCCGGTCCGCACCATCTCTCTTACCTCGGTGGCCAGGGAATCGGAAACCAGCGCCCGGGGTGTTATTCTTTCTACCAGATGGGCCAGGGCGTGTTCCCGGTTCACGTCAAACTTCAGCTCCACCTCCTTCAGGCTTTCCGGCGTGCCCACCAGGGTGACGGTATCCCCCACCTCCAGCCGGGTATGCCCATGGGACACCAGCACCTGGCCATGGCGGCGAATGGATAGAATCAGGGTGCTGATGGGCAGGCGCAGGTCCCGCAGGGCAATACCGTGCAGGTTCGGGTTTCTCACCTCCAGCTCCACCACGCTCTGGTTTTCCTCCATGCCCAGCAGCAGGGAGGCGGCCGAGGGCGAGCGCACAAACTGGTCCAGCAGGTTGACCATGGCCGTTCCCGGGTCCACGATCAGTGCCCCCAGGTCCTGGAACCGGTTGATGTTGGCCCGGTCATTGAGCCGTACCACCAGGTTGGGCGTGCCGAAGTGTTCGTAGGCCAGTTCGCAGACGCGAAGGTTTTCTTCATCGGAAAGCAGGGTGACAATGGCTTCGGCCCGGCCGGCATCCATCTGTTCAAGGGCGTTCAGGGTCAGGCTGGGAATATGACAGATTTTAACACCCATGTTCCTGGAGGTGTCCGCGCATCCTCCCAGAACGGTGATTCTCACCTGCCAGTCATTGGATGCCAGCAGCCGGGCCAGGGCCAGGGCCTGGGGTTCCAGGCCGAAGATGATGGCCTCCCGCGGGCCGGCGTGGACCGGGGCTTCTCCCTTGGGATGGGCCTCCTGCAGCAGAAGGATGGCCTGCTTTAACAGCGGGGGCCCAAGAATCTGGTTGAACACCACCACGGCAATGAGAATGGTGGCAAAAGGCCCGCCCCATTCCGGAAATTCCACCACCACCGCCTTGGCCAGGCCCAGGCTCACCCCGGCCTGGGTGATGTAGGCCATCCATCCCACCCGGTTGTAGGCCGCCGGCTCCCGTGCCGCCACGCCGCCGGCCACGGCGCCGACCACCACGGCGCCGAACCGTACCACCACCAGCACCAGGGCGATCTGCCAGGTCCGGGCCAGCACATCCAGGGGAAGGGATGCCCCGGTAAGTGTGAAAAAGGCGATGTACACCGCCGGCCCGAGTTCCTGGAGAATGTCTGAAAACTCCATTCGGCCCTGGCCGTAGTTGGACACCACAAACCCGCCGATCATGCAGATCAGCAGGGGTTCAACAATGATGCTGAAAGGCAGGTAAGACTGAGAGAGGGCGCGGATGGCCCCGGCAAGGGCATATATCCCGTAACCGGACATCAGGATGGCCCCGGCCTTGACCGGCCTGCCTGCCGGTAGCCGGAGAATGCCCATGAAGAGCCTGCCCAGCAGGTACCCAAAAACCAGGGAAAGAGACATTTCAAGAAGCAGGATGCCGATAAAGCCGATATTGATTCCCATGCCGGTCAACAGCCCGCTGGTCATCGACAGGCTGATGGCAAACAGGGTGATCACCACCACGTCCGCGATCATGGTCACGCCCAGCACGGTCTGGGTGAAGGGCCCCTTGGCCCGGAGTTCGTTGATTACGGCCATGGTCGCTGAAGGGGAAAGGGCCACGAGAATAGAGGCCCCGAGCAGGGACACCGCCACGCGGCCCGGCACAGACAGGGCTCCCAGCAGCGGAATTTGGTTGGCCAGGAAAAAAATGGCGGTGCCGCAGATGCCAAGGGTGGCGACAACCAGACACACCGTCATCCACTGAATGCTTTTAATCCGGTTTTTCAGGTCTTTGATGTAAAGCTCGTTGCCCGCGGCAAAGGCAATGAAGGCCAGCGCGATTTCATCGACAAAGCCCAGGCCGGAAACGGCGGACGCGGAGATCAGGTTCAGGCCGTGGGGGCCTGCCAGGATGCCGGTGAGCAGAAACCCGGTGATCAGGGGCAGGGAGGTGCGCACCAGGTAGTGGCCGATCTGCTTTGACGCCAGGGCAATGACGGCAAAGCTTGCGGCAAAAACAAGAATGTTGAACAAGTGCTCCATGCAACCGCCCTCCGGTTGTAAAAAGAGTATCCCATTTACGGGCGGTTGGAAAGGGTTTTACGGCCGGGCCGGCAGCCCGGCGTCGCGTCGTACCTGTTCCACATCCAGTCCTTTAAGCAGGGTGATCAGGTTGTCGTAGGTGGCATGAAAGTTGAACCCGCCGTTGACCATTTCATCGATGGCCGCCTCCGCGGACCAGCCGTGGGCCGCCATGCGCCAGGCGGCGACTACCGCGCCGGTGCGGTCGGCCCCGTGCCAGCAGTGGACCAGGATGGGGCCTTTGGCATCATTTATAATTTTAAGGGCTTCGGTCACCTGTTCCCGGGTCATCCTGCCGGCTGACGACGGTATCCGGTGGAGCACCAGGCCGGTGCCTTCGGCCTCGTCATCATCAGAAAAAAGGTTGCGCAAATTCAGAACCTCTTCAATGCCGAAGGACTCAACGGCGTTCATCTCCTCGGCATTGGGCTGAGCCGAGCGATAGACCTTGTCATCCACCCGGTGCCAGTTTTTCAGGTCGGTGTTGATGATCGGCCGGGCCCAGGTGTCCGGCCGGACCCGGGGCTCCTCTGCGTAAAGGGTTGCGGCGGACAGCAAAAAGACAAGCAGGGTCAGGGTTTTTGTTATCGTTTTCATGGCGGTCCTTTTATAAATCGAAATCGGTATCGAACCCGTTTGATTATGATACCAAACCACGGGGTGGTCTTCGGCCTGGCCCAGCCGGTCGACGATCCGGGCCTGCCTTCCGGCGTGGTGGAGTGCCGGGCCGGAAGGCTATGTGAATGATCCTTTCCATATGCCCGCAAAAAAGCGGGCCGCGTTTTTCCCCAGGGTTCGGGTGTTGTATCCCCCTTCCTGCACAAAAAGAGTGGCGTGGGGAAGGCTGCCGATCAAATCGCCGATCTCTTCATAGTCGGCCGCGTCCAGGGGCCAGGTGCCGGTGGGGTCCCCCTTGGCCGTGTCAAATCCCAGGGCCACCACTACAAACTGGGGGGCAAAGGCCCGCAGGCGATTTAACGCGCGTTTTATGGCCTGAAGATAGGTAGCGGCGGTGCTGTTTTCCGGCAGGGGCAGGTTGAGGTTGAAGCCCTTGCCCCCCGCCTCTCCGGTCTCCTCGGCAAATCCGCTGAAAAAGGGGTAGGTGAAGCGGGGATGGCCGTGAATGGAGAGGGTAAAGATATCGGCGCGTCGGTAAAAGATTTCCTGCTGGCCGTTGCCGTGGTGATAGTCAATGTCCAAAATCGCCACCCGGCCGTGGCGGCTCAGGTAGTGGGCAGCGATGGCCGCGGAGTTGAAATAGCAGAACCCCCCGAACATGCTGGTTTCGGCGTGGTGGCCGGGGGGCCGCACCAATGCATAGGCCAGGTATCGGCCCTCCAGCAGGTCGTCGGCCCCGGTCAGCACGCAGTCCACGGCATGACGGGCCGCGGCATAAGCGCTCCGGTTCAGCGGGGTGAAGGTGTCGATGCAGTAGTACCCGGCCCGCATGGGAAGGGACTTCGGAGGCCGGGTGCTGTTGCGGATGGGAAACACGTAAGGATAGATGGACTCGTTTTCCGGCACGGATGCGCAGGCGGCCTGAAGATACCGGACAAAGTGTTTGTCATGAACGGCGGTGATATGGTCATCGGCAAAGTGGCGCACCGGCAGCACGGAAAACAGGTCGGACCGTTCCAGGTGCTTGAGAATGCTTTTTACGCGCACCGGCGACTCCACGTAGCCCCGCTCCCGCACATGGTGGATCTGGTGGTTGGCGCTATAGACAAGGCCGATGCGCTGGTCTTCGGGCAGGGCTTTTTTCACCGGCTCAACAGTTTTCTTTTTTGCATACCGGAAGGGCCGGAGCCGTACCGGGTCGTCGGTGATGGAGCCGACCACCATGCGGACATATTTTCGGTCACACACGTCCGGGTACTTGCGTTCCAGAATGGCCCGCACAATGGCCCGCGTCTCCTTTCTGGCAAAGGTGGTGTCCCGGCCCAGGGTGTCGATCACCAGAAAGGGCGGGTTGTCATCATTCTTCCGGACCGGTGTTTCATAACGGGTGTTGGCAAGGGGCCGTGCCCCCCAGGCTTCGTAAAACTTGAGACGGCGGGCGTTCTGTTTGAGAACTTCGGGATCGGTACACAGGGCCGGATCGTCAGGGAGACATTCAAAAAAAAGGCCCCGGCACCCCAGTCGGGCCGCTTCTTCCCGGATTCTGTCGTAGAGGGCGTTGCCCAGCCCCCGGCCGGCCTGATGCTGGGCCGTGGAGATGAAATCCAGGAAACAGAAGTTCAGGTCCGGCGCGTGCATCAGCAGGGCAAACCCCCGTATGGCCCGCTTGACATCCGCCACGAACAGGATGGACCGGAAGCGGTATTTTAACGGGTTTTTCAGTTTTTCCAGAAGATGGTCCACCTCGTCGGGGTGGAGCAGGGGGAACCGGTCCCGCAGAATTTGCTGGACCGTTGCGATGGCTGTCCGGTTGGCCGGGGCCGCGTCGTCGTATATGCGTCGTATTCTGAACATGGGGCAGTTCTGGCATGGGGGTTATCGTGTTCAGGGCAGACCGATTGTGCGCTGTTTTGCCGGTTTCGTCAAGCGGCAACAGCCTGGGGAGCGGCAGGTCTTAAGTCAGTAGATTACTTGAAATCGGCGATGGACAGAATGGCGTGCATGGGAACGCCCTGTGCCTCGATGTTCTGTCTGCCGTTTTCTTCGCACCGGTCCAGCAGGGCGATGACGCCCATTACCTGGAGGCCGTGGGCCCGGGCAATGGTGATGGCCTTGATGGTGGAGCCGCCGGTGGTAACCACGTCTTCGGTGATGATCACCCGGGCGCCCTGGCCGATGTTGCCTTCGATCTGAAGGCCGGCGCCGTGGTCCTTGGGCTCCTTGCGGATGGAAAAGGCCTCGACAGCCCCGTGGTTGAGGTGAAAGGTATAGGCCGTGGCATAGGAGATGGGGTCAGCCCCCATGGTCAGCCCGCCGACGCCGTCCGGCGCAAGTCCCAGCGCCATTATTTTGTCGTAGACCAACCGGCCGGAAAGGTACTGGCCTTCCGACGAACAGATGACCTTTTTCAGGTTGAAGTAGAAGCAGCTCTTCTTGCCCGAGGCCAGGGTGATTTCCGGTGTTTCAGTGCGGCGGTAGGCTCGCTGCCGTATCAGTTCGATCAGTCGTTGTCTGTCATTCATGGTCGGCTCCACAATCGAAGGGGGTGCATGCTTCGTATCGCCTGCATACCATGAAACCCGGCCCCGTACAATATTGAAGTGCGGGGCGCGGATTCCAGGCGTTGCGGACGCGCAAACGGTTTTTTCGAAGTGGATGGCTCAGAAGGCGGCTTCGAGCTTCTTTATGCGGTGGGCCGCTTCATGGCTGATGTCGGCAAACCGGAACCCGGCCCGGTAATAGGTCCTGTTGAAAAAGGTTTTGTGTATTCTGCACCAGACCACGGCGGCGCGTATGTCCAGCGGATTGCGGGCTCCGGGCACGGAAAGGCGAATCTGGTAGCGGGCCCCGGTTTTCAGCAGTTGGGTCACCATCAGCTGAAGACCGCTGTTGCTGAGGTTGACGAGAGACACCTGGCCGGGGGGTTTTGTAAGGAATTTCAACAATCCTGGTCTGTGCATGTGAATGCCGGCGTTTTTCACCACAAAGCGCTTGCTTTTGCGCAGTCCTACCGGCTGTTTTTTTGCAACACGGTTTCCTGCCGTGCCTGTTGTGGCATGATTGTACATAATGCTGTCCTGTCTTTTGTTTGTTTTTTACGTCCGGACACTTCAGGAAACGTGCAGATATACAGCCCGGTCATACTAAGCGTATATATATTCATGAGTTGTTTTATTTGTGTATTATAAGTGCAAGGCGGGGGCGGATCAATAAAAAAGTGCAGCCGCCTGTAATGATGGACGATACTGTGCCGGGCTTTCGGGTTGCATGATTCAAGGGTCAGGTGATATAAAGAAGGCTTGGCGGTATTTAAGGCGAATAACGGATGGTCGTGTACAGGCAAGAGGCATCATGGATGCGGTGACGGGCATCATTCTGGCAGGCGGCGAGAGCCGGCGGTTCGGGGGCGGCAACAAGGCCTTTCGCATGCTGGATGGCCGGACAATGATCGACCGCGTACATGATACGGTGAAAAGCGTTTGTGACGACATGGTGATCGTCGCCAACACGCCTCTGGACTATCTCGGGTGGAACGCGGTGCTGGCCACGGATCTGTTTGATTTCCGGGGGTCTCTGGTGGGCATTCACGCTGGCCTGATGAGCGCCGGCCACGAATACGCCTTTATCTCCGCCTGTGACACCCCCTTTTTGAAACAGGCGGTTATCAAGACCATTATAGGGGGCATTGAGGACCATATCGACGTGGTGGTGCCGGAAAAAAAAGAGGGTATGGAACCCCTGTGCGCGGTCTATTCCAGGCGGTGCCTGGAGGTGATCGAGCGGCACCTGCACCAGGGGCGAATGGTGATCAAGGCCGTTTACAACAAGCTGCGGGTGCGGACGATTTCGGAAAAGCGGCTGCGGGCAGTGGACCCGGACCTGGTTTCCTTCTGGAACATCAATACAAAAGAGGAGCTTGAAAAGGCGGAGGCCGCGATAAAGGCCGGCCGGATATCCTGATTTTAACACCGTATGGATAGAATGCGGGACAATCATGGGCGGCCCCCGGTGGTTGCCGCAGGGAGAACACAATGGACCTGGCGAAAATGGTCAACAGGGTAAAGCGCCACCCGGATTTTGCAAAGGCCGGCATGGTCTTATGTCACAACGGCGTGGTTCGCGAAACCGCCGCCGACGGCAAGACCCGGGTTTCCGGCCTGACCCCTACGGTGGACCATGAAAAACTGGCCCGGGTGATCGAGAAACACCGGCGCATGCCCGGCATTATCGAGGTGGCGGTGGAGATTGCAGAGGGCCGGCGGCTGGCCGTGGGTGACGATATCATGCTGATGGTGGTGGCCGGCGATGTGCGGGGCAACGTGTTTGACGCCATGCGCTCCCTGCTGGACGAGGTGAAATCCACGGTGGTGACCAAGGCCGAAGAAAAGGCGTAAGCGAACGCCGCCCGTTAAAACAAAACAAACAGAAGGGATGTAAAGATGAGCGAGGAGTTTACCCATATTGACGCCAGCGGCAATGTCCGGATGGTGGATGTTTCCGACAAGAAGAACACCAACCGAAAGGCTTTGGCCACGGGCGTGATTAAAATGAAGCCCGATACACTGGAAAAGATCATCGGCGGCAGTGTTAAAAAGGGCAATGTGCTGGAGGCGGCAAGAATCGCCGGCATCATGGCGGCCAAGAAAACGCGGGATCTGATTCCCCTGTGCCATCCCATAAATGTGACCTATGCCGGCATCGATTTTGTGCCGGATATGGCGGGCAGTGCCATTGAAATTATCGCCGAGGTCCGCACATTTGGTAAAACCGGGGTTGAAATCGAGGCCATGACGGCGGCGGCCATTGCCGCATTGACCATTTACGACATGTGCAAGTCCTATGACAGGGGAATGGTGGTCTCCGATATTCGCCTGATGGAAAAGCTGGGCGGTAAAAGCGGCCATTTCAAGGCCTAGCAACCTGAAGGTCGATTGAATCATTAATAAGGAGTTTTTTCATGTTTGGCATCGGCATGCCGGAGTTTCTTCTGATCCTGGTGGTGGCCCTGATCGTCATCGGCCCCAAGAAGCTGCCCGACCTGGCCCGCTCCCTGGGCAGGGCCATGGGCGAGTTCAAGAAAGCGGCCAGGGAGTTCAAGGACACCATGAACGTGGAGGAGGATGTCAAGGAGCTCAAGGATATCAAACAGTCCGTGGCCGACACCTGGAAGGAGGCGGTTCGGGAGGCCGACCCGGTTGACGCGGCGCCGTCACCGGCCGGCGCCCCTGCCGGAAATGCCGAGCCGGCCGACGCACCGGCTCCGCCGGAGGAAACAGGCCCGTCCGCGACGGTGAACGATACGCGCAAAGAGGGCGCCGATGAGTGACGATGAGAAACAGGTTCCCCTTACCGAACACCTGGAGGAGCTGCGAAAACGCCTGATACGGTGTGCCATCGCCATCGGCGTGGGGTTTGCGATTTCTTACGCCTTTAAGGAGAAGCTTTTTGCGGTGCTGATCCGGCCCCTGGTGGCGGTGATGGGCGACAAAGGCCAGATGATTTTCACCGGCCTGCCCGAGGCTTTTTTTACCTATCTCAAGGTGTCGCTGCTGGCCGGCATTATTCTGGCCCTGCCTGTGATTTTTTACCAGTTCTGGATGTTTGTGGCCCCGGGCCTTTACAGGAAAGAACGGACCCTGGTCCTGCCCGTGGTGCTGATCTCCCTGATTTTTTTTGCCGCCGGCGCCCTGTTCGCCTATTTTCTGGTGTTCCCCCTGGGGTTCAAGTTTTTTCTCGGCTTTGCCACGGACAACATTCAAGCCCTGCCCTCCATGAAAGAATACCTGGGCTTTTCGGCCAAGCTGCTGCTGGCATTCGGCCTGGCCTTTGAACTGCCCCTGGTGCTTACCTGTTTTGCCCGGTTCGGTTTTGTCACCCCCGACTTTTTAAAGAAAAACAGAAAGTATGCCCTTCTGCTCTTTTTTGTGGGCGCCGCCATTCTGACGCCGCCGGACGTGATCAGCCAGATACTGCTGGCCATTCCGTTGATGGCCCTTTACGAGTTGAGCATTGTGGGCGCCCGCGTGTTCGGGAAAAAGGTCGAGCCCGAGCAGGGCGCTGAAAGTGCGGGAAAAGAGGAAAAAGACGCCTGAGCCGGGTTGCTGCCTGCCTGTTTTCTGTTTGACAAACGGCCGGTGCTTTTGATATAAATATCCTTTCCGAAAATGATAATAACCTCTTTAAATATAAATAAGGAAAGGAGTAAGATCATGCAGAACAAGACCAAGGTATTGACAGTGGCGGCGGTGGTGGTGTCGTTTCTGTGCGCGGTCAGCCTGGCCCTTGCCGGCACAAAGGTTGACGATGTGATCAAGATGGAAAACAAGAGTGCCTACGAGAAGCACACCAAGGGCATTATCATGTTTACCCACAAGAAGCACAATGAGGAGTACAAGCTTGACTGCGGCGAGTGTCATCATGACGACAAGGGCGCTCCCCTGAAGTTGAAGCTGGGCGACGATGTACAACCCTGCCTGGAGTGCCATACCAAGACCGGCATGCCTGACAGAAAGGCCCTGGCCGGCCTCTCTCCGGCGGACAAGAAAAAGGCGGAACTCGAGTATCACTACGGCGCCATTCATGAGAACTGCCAGGGGTGCCATGAGACATACAACAAGGAAAAAGTCGGTGACGCCCGAAAGGGTCCGGCCCCTGTGTCCTGCACCCAGTGCCATCCCAAGACGGCCAAGTAACACCGGCCCGTAAAAATTCTTACAAGCAGAAGGCAGGGGAAAAGCATCGTCTTTTCCCCTGCCTTTTTTTATGTCCTGGCCGGGGGGCGGGCCGCACAATTGACGGGGGGAGGCACCATGAATATAAACGCGTTTTTTAAATTCGCGGAAAGAAACACCACAGCCGGCACCGAGATTCGGGCCGGCATCACTACCTTTCTGATGATGGCTTACATCATCGTGGTCAATCCCGGTATTCTCTCCAAGTCGGGCATGCCCTTTTCCGGAGTGCTGTTTGCCACGGTGCTGGTGTGCGCGATCAGCTCCATTGCCATGGGGCTTTACGCCAACCTGCCTTACGGCCTGGCCCCGGGCATGGGCATCAACGCCTTTTTCACCTTCAGCTTGGTCCTCGGCATGGGCATTGACTGGCAGACCGCTCTGGGCGCGGTTTTTGTGTCCGGCGTTCTTTTTATGGTGCTGTCGCTGACCGGCGTGCGAACCGAGATCGTCAAGGCCATTCCGCCCCCCCTTCGTTTCGGCCTGGCCGCGGGCATCGGGGTGTTTCTGGCCCTTATCGGCTTTCAGAGCGCGGGCTTTATCGTGGCCAGCCCGGCTACATTGATCACCTTTGGCCCCATGAACGCGGTCACCTTACTGTTTGTGGCCGGGCTGGTGATCACCTCGGCCCTGATGCTTAAAAAAGTGCCCGGCGCGTTGATTCTCGGTATTTTTATCACATCGCTCCTGGCCCTGGCCGTATCCCTGGCAGGGCCCGGTGCCGGATGGCTGGACAGCCCCATTGTGACGCTGCCGGAAAAGGTTTTTGCCTGGCCCAGCCTGGAGGTTTTTCTCAAGCTTGACATTGCCGGCGCTCTGACCCTGGGCATGATCATGCCGGTATTTGCTTTTCTGTTTGTAGATCTGTTTGACTCTATTGCCTCGTTTGTGGGTATCTCCCATGTGGCCGGCCTGGTGGAAAAAGACGGTACCCCTTCCAACATGGGCAGGGCCCTGCTGGTGGACGCGGGGTCCACCACCATCTCCGGCCTTTTCGGCTCATCTTCGGGAACGGTTTACGTGGAGTCGGCGGCCGGAATTGAAGAGGGAGGGCGCACCGGCCTCACCGCCGTGGTGGCCGGCCTGCTGTTCCTGCCCTTTATGTTTCTTTCCCCCCTGCTCTCTTTTATTCCGGAGGTGGCCACCGCGCCGGTGCTGGTGCTGGTGGGGGTCTTCATGGCCCAGCCCCTGATGCAGATCAACTGGAAGAATTTGGAGGAGGCCATCCCCGCCTTTCTGGCGGTGGTGCTGATTCCCATGACCTACAGCATCACCCAGGGCGTTATCTGGAGCTTTCTGATCTACACCCTGATCAAGCTGGTGCTGGGCAAGGGAAAAGAGGTCCACTGGATGCTCTACATCATTGACGGGTTTGCCGTTTTGTCCCTGTGTCAACCCTTGATTTAGGCCAATCCAAATAGAAATCGCTATCGCTATCGGTATCGGTATCGGTATCGGTATCGGTATCGAAATCGAAATCGAAATTCAAAATGCGGCAAATCGGGTAGTGACATGTGAAGGGGGTCATCATTGTGGAGACGGGCCGGGGGAAAACATCAAGGTTTGTAGTGTGCCCGTAAGGGCATTCGGCAAAACGGTATCAAACGACCGGTCTTTGTCGGGTGCCACGGGCCAGGCGACAGCCTGCCCGTGTTTGTTTTAAACGTCATTGCGATCCCGCCAAGGCGGGACAGGGCCGCAAAGCAATCTTGTCCGGATGCGAATAGATTGCTTCGTCGTCTACGCCTCGCAATGACGCCGCCTCGAAGCATGGCCTCTTGCTTTTCAGGGTTTCGCCTGGTTCGCCCGGAATTCCTCAAGGGCGCCAAGCACGTCATTCATGAGATCCTCGGAAAAGATGGTGCCGGCTAGTTTTTTTCTGACCCGCAGGCCCGCCTGGGCGATGGCTGCCTGGTCTGCGGCGGAGAGGGTCACGGCTTTCATGCCGGTTTTGGTTTTAAAGGCATTCAGTGCCCGCTCGTCGTAGGTCCTGATCTGGTCTCTCCAAGCCCCTTCAAACAGGCCAACCTCAAACACGAGCAGCTCCTGAACATTGCGGGTAAAGGTGTCCGACGCTTCAAAGTGCCGCTGTATTCTTTCCACGGCCCGGACGCCGAGGATAACAACAGCCGGTGAAAAGAGCAGCGGTGGGGTGATATAGTAACCGGCGTATTGATATGCCTGCATGCCGAGCATCCAGGCGGCGGGGGCCAGGGTGGTGTCGGCCAGCCCCGTGCTCAAGGCCGACATGACTTCCGGCACTACCACGGGTATGGGGTTGATACCGAGTTCATTGTATATGGTGCTTTCAACCGTCCCCCAGCAGCTGATAACCTTCTGTTTTCTAAGGTCCGCAAGGCTGTCTATCCGGTTTTTTGAGTAGATGTGAAAGTGTCCGGTGTCGATAAGGGCCGCCAGGATATACCCTCTTTCTTCAAAGCCCGCGTCTATGCGTTTCCGAAACTTTTTGTATATGTAGTCGATCTCTTCATAGTTGTTGAACAGCCCCGGCAGCATGAACACCGCGGTTTCCGGGGAGGCGGCCAGCATGCCCAGGGTTGTGGCCCCGCAGACGTCGAGCTGGCCGATGTCGATTTTTCTTAAAATATCATAATCTTCTCCCATGATGCCCCCGCCGTAAAGCTTCAGCGTGATCTTTCCGTCGCTTAATTCTTCCATGCGGGGAATCAGCATCTTTTCCGGCACGTTCAGCCAGGGCGTGCCTTTGGGGGCAAGGGTGCCGACCTTGAAAACCATCTGGTCGCCGTCCTTGACAATGGACGCCATCTCTTTCCAGACCCGTTTTTTAATCTCTTCCCATGTTAAATGAGAACCAAAAAGCCCGTCAATCCTTCCGGAGATTTCCTGCAAATAGTACCTGGATGTGATGTGCCGGTTCATCAGGATGGGAATCGTCTGCTCTACAATCGATTCAAGTTCGGCTTTGGTTAAAAGGCCCTTATCAAGCATGCTTCTCATTTTTTGCTGTTTTTGGGCCAGGTCAGGCGCAAAAGCCTTCCCGGTCCACACGGCTTCCATGCTCGCCACCACCGTATCCCGGACCTCCTGTTGGGCCGCATCCGTAGCGGACACCTGCGCCGGTGTAACTGCAAAAAAGAACATGGCGGCAAAACAGGACCATATCCAAAGCCGAACACTTTTAAAAAAAACACTGCTCATAATGATTTGTCCTTTACGCGAATATTGATTAATGTCGAAATATTTCATGAAACATGCGGTTAATTTTCTGACAAAGCCCTAAAATCACTCCGGGCAGATGATTCGGATGCCGGGGAAATAGGTCCTGTACCGGCCTGCATCCCGTGTGATCAAATCCAGGTCAAGCACCGCGGCCTGGGCGCCTATATAAAAGTCGGGCAGTGGAGCCTTTCTGGTCCCTCTGGCCTTTCTGTATTTGAGATACGCTTTTCCTGCCAGGAACAGGGCTTCTCTGGGAATTTCCAGCATTCGAAATCCGCCTTTGTGAAGTGCTGACTCCACTTCCTCGATTTTTTTAAACCCGATCGAGACTTCCGTATAAATTATCGGGTTGATATAAAGGGCTGTGCGGGCGCAATAAGCTGCCAGTGTGGATTCAGACCAGTCCGCCCATTCGGGATCATCAAGAAAGACATCCAGAACCACATTGGAGTCGACCAGAAGCCCCTTCATTTGTCAGACCTTGTCAGGGCCATGATTTGGTCGGTCGTCATTTTAACCGTGGCAATCCCGCGCAGTTTTGCAAACGTTCGGTCCGCGATTTTTTCTTCTTTTTGCTTTACCAGAAAGACACGGCCTTTTTCCTCGACAAAATCAACCTCCGATGCCGGGGTGATGCCCAGTTTTTTGCGAATATGCCGGGGAATGGTAACCTGGCCTTTTATGGTGACTCTCATAATTTGCCTCCGGTAATACGTATTACCGGAAATAGTAATACTTTTGGTTGGCCGTGTCAACGAAGAAGGGCGTTACCGCGTTCGGCAGTATAAAGCCGAATCACGGCTTGCGACCGAACGTTCCGGCACCTCCGCCGTATCCCGGGATCAGATCGATATCAGGTGACGCGCCAGTGCTTCAGGCGCTGAAAAAAACGGAGAGTGGCTCGTGTCCATGGTGATGATGGTATCACATGGGGTGGCGCTGTACATCCGTTTCTGTGCTTCCGGCGTTATGGCCCTGTCCCGCAGGCACTCAATGTATACCCGAGGGGCCTGGCCGAAGTTTTTCGAAGTGACATGAATCGGCACGATGACCGGGGCCATGGGTTCGGGCTGAAGCAGAAGCCGGGCCAGGGCCACGTCCGCGTCGCCGCAATCACCGTAAAAGGCCTGCTGAACAGCGGTTTCCGGAAGGGTGGCATATCCGCCGGCCTCGTTGATCTCCACGTTGCAGGTGACGTCTGACGTCAAATCGGCCAGCAGAACATCCAGTACCGACTGGCCGTCGCGCAGCAGAAACGCGCAGAGATAGATCAGTGCCCGCACCTTGTCGGGCCTTGCCTCGGCCGCCTGGCTGATTACCATGCCCCCCCGGCTGTGACCGACCAGAAGGACCGGCTCCGGCGCGGCGTCAAGAATCCGGCCGATATCCCGTGCCCACGTGTCCGGACCTATCTCGGCGATGGGGGTTTTGTCGCGACCAAAACCCGACAGGTCCGGCGCAATTACCCGATGGCCGGCCGCTTCCAGAAGGGGTATCAATCTGTACCAGCACCAGGCCCCGTGCCATGAACCATGAACCAGAACAAAAGTGCTCAATGTCACCTCCCTGTGGTTTGGAAAGAAATTGTTTCGGCGGTTACGTGCGGATCATTTTTTTATGCAGCAGACTCTTTTTACTATGGATTCAAGAGGAGGGAAAGAAAAAAGGCCAGTCCCCTGTCCGTCATAGCCTCCGGTGACGGCGGATGCAGCTTGGCCGTGCCACCCGATAAAAAACAAGCCGCACCGGTATGCCGTACTCCCACAAAGAAAAGCGGGTCTTGCACGCCGGGAGCGCCGCACCCCAGTGCGGCAACGTACTTTTCTTGCCGCCAAGAAAAGTACACGGAAAAGCAAAAAGGTATTTAAATCAATTTTATTCTGGATTGCCCAATCAAGTTGGGCAATGACGGATGCGGAAACAGGTCAATTTTATCCTGGATCACCCGGTTCGACCTTCGCCCTGCGGGCTGCGGCCCGACAGGCAAGCCGGGTAATAACACATGACGCGGGCAGGATTGCTTCGTCGCTCCGCTTCTCGCAATGACGCACAGCGCGGGCGCCCCCTTGTTTGTAGTGTGCCCGTAAGGGCATCGAACATGCCCGGTCGGTAAACGCCTGACGGCGTCACTACAAACACAATGCAAACGACTGTTGTTGCAACCGGACAAAATCGATCCCGATCCCGATTTGGAAAGGTGTTGCCGCCGGTTTATCTTTTTTCCAGAAGGGCTTCTGTGTAAAAAACCAGGTTACAGCATCTCCGGGGGAAACGCCACCACATCATCGATGGTGGTGGCGTCGCAGAAAAGCATGACCAGACGGTCGATGCCCAGAGCGTTGCCCGCTGCGTCGGGCATGCGATCCATGTCGGAAAGAAACTGTTTCGGCCGGGGCAGGGGGGCAAGGCCCCGGCCGGTTCGGCGGGATTCTTCCTGTTGAAACCGTTCTTCGTAAGCAGCGGCGCCGGTGAGTTCCGAGAACCCATTGCACAGTTCCAGGCCCCCGATATAGAGCTCAAACCGCTCCACCACAGTCGGGTCCGCGGCTTTTTGCCGGGCAAAGGCGGCGCCGGTTGCGGCCGGATAGTCATACAGAAACACGGGCCGGTCCAGGCCGAGTTCTGGCTCGATGTCACAGCCGATTCGCTCGTCAAAGGCCCCTGTTTTTACGGCCTGTTCCATGGTCTGGTCGGTGTACCGCTCAAAGGCCTGGGCCACGGTCATGGCCGGCCAGTCCGGGGAGAGGTCGATGGCGGCGCCCTGGTAGAAAAGGGAGTTGCCCGTGCCGAGTTGTTCGGCCACAAATCGAACCAGTGCTTCTGTTTCGGCCATCAGGTCAAAATAATCGGCCCCGGCCCGGTACCATTCCAGCATGGAAAACTCGGGCAGGTGCTTTTTGCCCCGTTCAGCTTTACGAAAGGTTTTGCATATCTGAAAGATGCGCTGGTGGCCGGCTGAAAGCAGCCGCTTCATGCACTGCTCCGGCGAGGTCTGCAGAAACCAGGTTTCTGATGCCACGGGATCGATGTGGGCTTCGGGCAGAAGGGAGGGCAGGCGCACCGGGGTATCCACTTCGAGGTAGTCACGGTCGAGAAAAAACCGGCGCACCGCGTTGATGACAAGTGCCCGGGTTTTTAAGTGGTGGTGGAAGGACATGAAAGCTTCGGGCTAGGCCTTCTTCTCAAGGTACGCGTCATCGGGCCGATTCTGCAGAAAGACCTTGCGGTACTGGGAGACATCGGCCTCGTCGTACCACTGGTGGCCGGTGGCTTTACAGGCGTCGCAGGCGAAAAGCGGAATGTGAACCGCCAGAATGCGGTTGCCCCGGTCCGAGGAGGAGTCGATGCGCAGGGCGCCGCCGCACTCCCTGCAGATACGGATGGTTTCGTGCTGGGTTTCGTAGATGCCGTCGGTGTCGTAGAAGATGCGGCTGGTCCGCTCCTCAAACTCCTTGCCGGCCTGGCGCTGTTCGGTGAGGCTGTCCCGCTGTTGCCACAGCTCCAGCACGGCGTTGCCGATGCGCTCAATCTGGGCGGTCACGTTGGCGGACTGGCGAATGGCCTCGGGATCGTATCCCGGCTCTTTGACCTTGCTGTAATCCACACCGGCCATGGCCAGGATGATGCCCACGTTGACATAGGGCAGGGCCCCTTCAATGGAATAGCCGCCCTCGAGCACGGCAATGTCCGGCTTCAGCAGCTCGGTGAGCCGGGCATACCCCTGGGCCGAAAAGTTCATGTCGGTAAGCGGGTCGGAGTAGTGGTTGTCCTGACCGGCGGAGTTGACGATGATGTCGGGCTTAAAATCCTTGAGTACGGGCAGCACCACGTTTTCGATAATATGGAGAAACCCGTCTTCCGAGGTCCGGGGGGGCAGGGGAATGTTCAACGTGCGGCCCGCGGCATTGGGCCCGCCCATCTCTTCGGGAAACCCCGACCCCGGATACAGTGTGCGGCCGTCCTGGTGAATGGAGATAAACAGGGTGTCCGGATCGTGCCAGTAGATGTCCTGGGTGCCGTCGCCGTGGTGGCAGTCGGTGTCAACGATGGCCACCTTTTTTACCTTGTGGAAGGTTCGCAGGTATTCGATCATGATGGCTTCGATGTTGACGTTGCAGAAGCCTCTGGCCCCGTGCACCACCCGTTTGGCGTGGTGGCCGGGAGGCCGCACCAGTGCGAACCCGTTTACGATCTCCTTGTTCATGACGGCGACGCCGATGCGCTTGGCGCTGCCCGCGCTGATAAAGTGGGACTCGGTCATTACCGCGGCCACGGTGGGTACACAGAAGTGAACCCGGCTCACGTCCGCCTCGGTGACCACGTCGGACTTGAACTCCACCAGGCCGTCAATGTCAAAGAGCCCTTCTTCCAGTGCCTGGTCCTGGGTGTAGAGCAGCCGCTCCTCCCGTTCCGGGTGGGTGGGATCAATGGCCCAGTCAAAGGCCGGGAAAAAGACCAGTCCGGTTTTTCGTTTGGCTTTCAGCATACGTTGCCTGCCTCGGCTTGCATGGCCATTTCGGCCGTCAGTTTTCTGGCGATCACGTCATACCCGCTGATCAGGCCGGGCACCACCTGGGCCTTGATGCGGATGTTTCTGCCGGCTGCGGAAAAGCCGCGCACCATGTTGAACTGGAGGTTTTCCACCACCTCCATCTCCAGGTCGGCCTCGGAGGCCCCTCTGCCCAGGGCCTTTTTCTTGAGAAGAGCCAGCGTTTTTTTGACGGCATCTTCCCGGGAAAAGGAGCTGGTGATTTTGTCAAAGAAGTTTTCCTCCGGCGCGGTGAGAATCCCCCGCTGGGTGTCGGCAAACAGGGTGACCTCGCTGGTGGTGCGGGCAAAGGCGGCGCCCATGGCATTGGCCACACCCCACTTGGGAACAACCATGGTGGGAATGCCTGAAAGCAGCTCCAGCTCCCTGGCAAAGCAGGGGGCCGGGCCGCCCAGGACCAGGATCTTGTTGGGCCTGACCGTGTGGCCTTCCAGGTATTCCCGCACCGTGTAAAGGGGCTTGCTGTTGATTTCGTCCACAAGGGCCATGGCGTGGCGGATCACCTCGCCGCAAAAGTGCTGGTAGATATGTTCAGCGGCCTGGACTACCGGCATTTCCATGCGGGCCGCCAGCTCCTGCATGCCGGCCAGGGACTTCTGCTGGTCCCCGGTGGCGATTCTGTCGAGAATCCGCAGCGCGTCCGTGGGTGTGGGTTCCGGTCCGCCAAAGGCCATGGCCCGGCCCCGGCGGCCAGGCCCGATTTTCAGGAGCCCGTCGGCAAGGGCCAGCACGCTGTCGCCGCCCAGGCCCACGGAGGTGGTTTTCAGCGCCCGGATCAGGGTTTTGTGGCCGGCCAGTTCAATGCCCACCGGCTCGAGCACCGGCACCTGGTTTAACACCACGCCGATGTCGGTGGTGGTGCCGCCGATATCCAGGACAATGACCTCTTCGCCTTTTTCGCAAAAGGGAATGGCGCCCATGATGCTGGCTGCCGGGCCGGACAGAATGGTCTGGCCGGGAAAGTTCATGGAAGACTCCAGGCTCATGGTGCCGCCGTCGGCCTTGAGGACGTGAATCGGTATGCGCAGACCCTTGCTGTCCAGCGATTTTTGAACGGCCTCGAAAAATTTCTTGTGAAGGGGATAGACCGAGGCGTTTAAAAAGGTGGTGGCGATGCGCCGGGGAAAGTTGAGGCTGCCCGATATCCAGTGGCCCAGAAATACCTTGCGAAACGATTTTCTCAGCGCGTCCCGCACCTTTTGCTCGTGGATCGGGTTGCGCGCGGAAAATTTGCCCACCACGCCCACGTGACGAATACCGGCGCTTTTCAGCTTGCGCGTGACATATTTCAACTGCTCCATGTCAATGGGCTCGGTCTCCCGGCCCCGGTGGTCCAGTGCGCCGCGGATGGGGTAGTAGTGCTCGTGGGTGCGAAAGGCTTCCGGGTCGATGCCCGGTCCGGACAGAACGATCATGCCGAAATCCGGGGTCAGGCCCTGGACAATGGCGTTGGTGGTGAGGGTGGTGCTGAGGACGATCCGTTCAATGGCCTTGGGCTTGATATTTTTTGATATCTGTTCGATGCCGGAGAGAACGGTCTGAAACAGGTTGGTTTCGTCGGTGGGGACCTTGATGTCTTTGATCAGGCCATCCTTGTCCAGTAAGACAACGTCGGTATGGGTTCCGCCGACATCCAGCCCGATGATCATGCGTTGCGTCTCCCGTTTATGAAGTTAAGGTTTTCAACGTCACGCAGAAGGTCTCTTATATCATAACCGTTGGAATAAATGCAAATTCAAACTGCCGGGGCCTGCGGGTACGGGTCATGTTCTGTCCGATCGCTCCCGTGCGATCAGGGCCGCGCCCAGGGCGCCGACAAGATCGGGGTGCCCGGGTACGTGAACAGGGGTTCCCAGAGCTTCGGACAGGGCCTGAACCACGCCGGCGTTGCGGGCCACACCGCCGGACATGGCCGTGGGCAGGACGGCGAGGTCGTCTCCGGCAACGCGCCGCACAAGGGACAGGGTGCGGGAGGCAATGGACCGGTTCAGGCCCCGGGCGATCTCGTTGATGGGCTTGCCCCCGGCGATCAGGGAGACCACCTCGCTTTCCGCGAACACGGTGCACATGCTGCTCAAAGTCAGGTTTTCCTGGGCGCCTTCGTCCAGGGTCGCCATCTGGTCAATGTCCACCTCCAGGGCCCGGGCCATGGCTTCGAGGAACCGGCCGGTGCCGGCGGCGCACTTGTCGTTCATGGCAAAGTCGGTCACCCGGCCGTCCGGGCCCAGGCGGATCGCCTTGCTGTCCTGGCCGCCGATGTCAATGAGCAGCCGGGTCTCGGGCAGCAGGTGAATGATGCCCCTGGCGTGGCAGGTAATCTCGGTAACCGCGGCCAGCTTTTCCTCCACCCGGTTTCTGCCGTAGCCTGTTGATACGGTGGCCAGAATGTCGGTATTCGAAAGGCCGGCCTGGTTCAGGGCTTCGGTGGTGGCCCGGCGGATCGCCTCGGTGTTCCGGGCGCCGGTGGGCACCACGGAAAAGCCGCGAATGGCAAGCGAATCATCTACAATCACCGCGTCGCAGGAGAGGCTGCCGATGTCGATGCCCATGTAAAAGCCGGGACGTGTTGCCGGATCATTATTGTGTTTCATGGCTGTCTGTGATTAAATCCCTATCATGTTTTTCGACCGGTTTTGCAACCGGCCGATGCTCCACACTATCGGTCCCCGGCCGTTGGATTGTCAAGCAAAAACCGGGGCCGGACGCGGGAAAGGGGGACAGGTGCAGTTTCATAAATATCACGGGTTGGGCAACGACTACATCGTCATCGACCCGGCGGATGCCGGGGAAGTGCTCTCCGCCGACCAGGTGCGGCGCATCTGCCACCGCAATTACGGCATGGGGTCAGATGGCATTCTGTTCGGGCCTTTTGCCGGCAGCCGGGGCGATTTCGGCCTGCGCATTTTCAACCCCGACGGCAGCGAGGCGGAAAAGAGCGGCAACGGCCTGCGGATTTTTGCCCGGTACCTGTGGGACATGGGGCTGGTGGACGCTGACGCGCCCTTTGCTATTGACACCAAAGGGGGCGTGGTCCATGCCATGGTCCATGGGGCCGACGGCCTGATCACTGTGGACATGGGAACCGTCAGCTTTGAGGCCGCCGATATTCCGGTGACGGGCATCACAGGCGAGGTCCTGAACCAGCCTGTTTGCGTGAAAGGCCGGGACCTGGTCTACTGCGGGGCCACCATCGGCAACCCCCACTGCGTGGTGCTTTGCGATGAAATATCCGATCAAATGGCCCTGGAGCTGGGCAGCTCCCTGGAAAACGACCCCCGGTTTCCCAACCGTACCAATGTCCAGTTCATGAAGGTGATCGACAGAAACACCATCGCCATCGAGATCTGGGAGCGGGGCGCGGGCTATACCCTGGCTTCGGGCAGCAGCGCTTCTGCATCCGCTGCCGTAGCCCGCAGAATCGGTGTCTGTGACCAATCTATTATTGTGCACATGCCCGGCGGAACGCTTGACATCACTGTAAAAGACGACTATTCAATACGGTTGACCGGACCGGCGGCAAAAATCGCCATGGGTACCCTTTCAACAGAGGTGTGGTCCGGTACACCACCGGAGGAATAAGGATTTGTGAATGGGAAAAACGATTGCACAGAAAATTTTTGACGCGCATAGTGTGGACCAGCCCTTTGGAGAGGTTCATGTGATAAGGCTTGACGGTGTGTTCTGTCATGAGATCACCACACCCACAGCCATCTGCGACCTGATGGAAAAAAATAAGGACCGGGTCTTTGATCCGTCAAAGATCAAGGCGGTGATCGACCACGTGACCCCGGCCAAGGACTCCAAGACCGCGGCCCAGGGAAAGATCCTGCGGCAGTGGGCCCGGCGTCACGGCATCGACGGGTTTTTCGATATCGGCCGCAACGGCGTGTGCCACGCGCTTTTTCCTGAGCAGGGGTTTGTGCGGCCCGGCCACACCATTATCATGGGAGACTCCCACACCTGCACCTACGGCGCTTTTGGCGCCTTTGCCGCGGGCGTGGGCACCACCGACCTGGAGGTGGGTATTTTAAAGGGCGTCTGCGCCTTAAACTATCCGTCCACCATCAAGGTGGTGTTAAACGGGAAGCTTTCCCCCGGCGTTTATGCCAAGGACGTGATCCTGGCGGTGATTGCCGAGCTGGGGGTCAACGGCGCCACCAACCGGGTGATTGAGTTTACCGGCCCCTGCGTGGACGCTATGAGCATGGAGGCCCGCATGACCCTGTGCAACATGGCCATCGAGGCCGGGGGCACCTGCGGCATCTGCTATCCGGACAAGACCACCGTGGCCTACCTGTGGGAGTTCATCAAGGGCGAATACCCTTCCCGGCAGGCGGCTCTCAAGGCGTTCAAGAAACTGGTATCCGACCCGGACGCGGATTACGACCGGGTACTGGAAATGGATATCAGCGACCTGTCGCCCCGGGTGACCTACGGCTACAAGCCGGACTGTGTCAAACCCGTGGCCGAGATGGAGGGCACCCCCATCGACCAGGTCTATATCGGCTCGTGCACCAACGGCCGGCTGGAGGACCTGCGGGTGGCCGCAAAAGTACTGAAAGGCAAAAAGGTGCATCCGTCGGTGCGGGGCATTGTCTCTCCGGCCACGCCCACGGTGTTTCAGGCCGCGCTTGAGGAGGGACTGATCGCGACGTTCATGGCCGCGGGTTTCTGTGTCACCAACCCCACCTGCGGGGCCTGCCTGGGCATGAGCAACGGCGTGCTGGCCCCGGGCGAGGTGTGCCTGTCCACCACCAACCGGAATTTCAACGGCCGCATGGGCAAGGGCGGCATGGTTCACCTGGCCAGCCCGGCCACGGCCGCGGCCGGCGCCATTGCCGGTTGCATCACCAACTCGAAACTGTATAAAAAACGCGCGGAGTAGAAGCGGCATGGAATCCTTTGACGGCAAAATACTTTTTTTAGACCGGTCGGACATCAACACCGACGAGATCATTCCGGCCAAATACCTGACCGAAATCTCCAAGCAGGCCCTGGGGCCCCACCTGCTGGAAGACCTGGCCCTGGAAGGGTTTGACCCGGCAAGGGACCTGAAGGGCAAAGGGGTGATTCTCACCCGGGCCAACTTCGGGTGCGGATCATCCAGGGAGCACGCGGCCTGGGCCCTGGAGGTGAACAACATCGACGTGGTGATCGCGGAGAGCTTTTCGCGTATCTTCCGGCAGAACATGTATAACTGCGGCATGCTGGCCGCTGAACTGCCGGCAAAAACCATTAATGAACTGTTCAAGACGTTTGCGGGCAGGGATGTGCAGGTGGAGACCGACCTGGAGCGGTCGGTGTTCGTGTTTACCGCCAAAGACATTCGAAAAGAGGTGCCGTTCTCCCTGGGCGGGTTTGACCGGGCACTGATCGAGGCCGGGGGGTGGCTTAACTACGCGGACGAACGCTATTAATGATGAAAAAGCAGGGCATAATCAAAAAGGCGGTCTGGGTGCTGGCGGCTGTTGTCATGGCCGTCTGGGCGGCAGGACCTGTGACCATTGTCCGTGCCGACACAGCGCCGAAGGTTGTCTGGAAGGTGGGGACACTCACGCCCAAGGGCGTGGGCTGGGCCCACCAGTTTGAAACCATCATGATGCCGGTTATTCAATCCGGCACCAGCGGCGAGCTGAAGGTGAAGGTGTACTGGGGCGGCCTGATGGGAGACGATGAGGATATCGTGGCCAAGATGCGGGTGGGCCAGCTTCAGGCCGCCGGCCTCACCGGTCAGGGCGCCACCATTGCCTGCCCCGAGTTTGCCGTGGTGGAGCTGCCCTTTCTTTTTAAGAGCTATGCCGAGGTGGACCACATTCGGGAAAAGATGTGGCCTGAATTCGACCGCCTGATGCAGGCCCGGGGCTTCAAGCTGCTGGCGTGGCTGGATCAGGATTTTGACCAGATATACTCGGTGAAGTGGAGTTTTACGGATCTTGCCGATTTTCAGAAGGCCCGGTTCATGACCTGGTACGGCACTCTGGAAGAGCACCTGCTCAAGAGCCTCAATGCCAGCCCCATTCCCGTGAACATTCCCGAGCTGGCGCCCTCCCTGCGCCAGGGCGTGGCCGACTCCCTGATCGCGCCGGCCCTCTGGATGATCGCCACTCAGCTCTACCCGGTGGTCAACTACATGGTGCCGTTAAAGATCCGTTACTCCCCGGCAGTGGTTGTCTGTACCCTGGATGCATGGAACGGCCTGTCGGCGTCGTCCCGGGCCGGCCTTGCCGCGGCCCGGCCGGAGATGGAAAAACAGTTTGTGGCCGCCTCCCGTAAGGACAATCAAAAGGCTATGGACGCCATGGTCAAATACGGCATTGTGCGGGTGGACATGACCGACGCCCAGGTGGAGACCATTCGAAAAGGGGCCGTGACCGTGTGGGACGATCAGGCCGATAAACTTTATTCCAGGGAACTGCTTGACCGGATACTGGTCCATCTGGACCAGTACAGGAGCCAAACCCCGTGACCCTTGCCCCCTCCAGGATCGTCCGGGTGGTCCTGCTCTTCCACCGCAGCCTGGTGGGCCTTGAAAAAACCCTGCTGTGCCTGCTGCTGTTTTCCATGATCGGCCTTGCCTTTTTCCAGGTGGTGCTGAGAAATTTTTTTGATTTCGGTTTTGTCTGGCTCAACGAAGTGCTGCGCGCCCAGGTGGTCTGGCTGGTCTTTATCGGCGCGGCCCTGGCCGCCGACCAGCAGCGCCACCTGCGGATCGATCTTGTTTCCCGCCTGCTTAGACATCGTGTGGTCATAAGGCGTCTGACCGACGCCTTTGCCGATCTGTTTTGCGCGGCCGCTTCGGTTCTGCTGTTCTGGGCCGCGGTTCAATATATTGTCCTGACCCGGCCCTTTTCGCCGGAGACCGTGTTTTTCGGTGCCCCGGAATGGATGCTGCGGCTGGTGATTCCCTATGCCTTTGCCGCCATGGCCATTCGCAGCGCGGCGTTTGTGGTGAACGGTTTGCGCCGGCTGAAAAGAGAGATAGCCGTCCAATAGTCCCGACCGCCCGGTTGCCGGTCGGTTCGGCAGGTGGATGCTTGCGTGGAAAATCTTATCACCATCTCCATTGTGATTGTGTTTGTGGCTGCCATCCTGGCCGGTGCCCCCTTGTTTGCCGTCATCGGCGGCGGCACGGTCCTGCTTTTCGGCCTGGTGGCCGGGGAAAGCATTGCCGTGCCGGTGATGGAGATGTGCCGGCTGGCCAACGCACCGGGGTTTATCGCCATTCCACTGTTTATCTTTGCCGGCTACCTTTTTGCGGAGAGCCGGTCCGCGGACCGGCTGATCCGGTTTTCCGAGGCCCTTACCGGCTGGATTCCCGGTGGCCTGGCCATTGTAACGGTGGCGGCCTGCACGGTGTTTACCGCCATCACCGGGGCCAGCGGCATCACGATTCTTGCCTGCGGCGGTCTGCTGCTGCCGGCCCTGGTCAACAACCGGTATTCGGAAGGGTTCTCCCTGGGCCTGATCACGGCCTCGGGCAGCTCGGGCGTTCTGTTTGTGCCCAGCCTGCCCATTCTTATATACGGCATGGTCGCCGGGGTGGACATCACGGAGCTGTTTATTGCCGGTATTCTGCCCGGCATTCTGATCGTCTGCCTGCTGGCCGGTTTCGGCGTGGCCTGCGGCATTGGCCGACAGGTGCCCACCACCCCCTTCTCCCTGGCCCGGCTGGGGGCGGCCCTCTGGGAGATCAAGTGGATCGCGCCCCTTCCCTTTGTGGTGATCGGTGGCATTTACACCGGCATCATCACCGTGGGCGAGGCGGCATCGGTGACGGCGGTGTACGCTCTGGTCACCGAGTGCCTTATCTACCGGGAGATATCGGCAAAAAAGCTGGTTACCGTAGCCATTGACAGTATGGTCATGGTAGGCGCCATTTTGATCGTTCTTGCCGTGGCCCTGGGCCTGACCAATTTCCTGGTGGATGTCCAGGTGCCCCAGCGCCTGGTGGCGGTGGTTTCCGCCCATGTTTCCAGCAAGATTCTCTTTCTCCTGCTGCTCAATATTTTTCTGCTGATCGTGGGATGCCTGATGGACATTTTTTCGGCCATCGTCATCGTGGTGCCCCTGGTGGCGCCGGTGGCCGCAACCTTTGACATCGACCCGGTCCACCTGGCCATCATTTTTCTGGCCAACCTGGAGATCGGCTACCTGACCCCGCCGGTGGGCATCAACCTTTTTATCTCCAGCCTGCGGTTTGACATCCCCATTGTAAGGCTATATCGTATGGTAATTCCGTTTCTGGCCCTGCTGGTGGCGGCCCTTCTGCTGATCAGCTATTTTCCGGCCCTGTCGCTGTGGCTGGTGGAACTGTCGGGCAAGAGAGTGCCGGTACTTCAATTTTGACGGCTTTGTAAAAAGTCCAATTTCTGCGTTTAACTTGAACTTTTTACAAAGCCGTCTGGAGTCATGGATATGAAAAAATTTCAACAAACAGTGGCCATGCTGGTGCTGGCGGGCATGTTGACCGTTACCTGCACCGGCTGTGCGTTGATTTTCCGAATGCAGGCCGATTTTGTTTCCCCGTTTGTCACCCAGATGGTGGAAGAGACCGTTGGCACGCAGAGCGCCCGGGCCATTCGCGAGGGCATTGCCGCCAATGGCCTGCTGGTCTCGGCCCTGATTCGCATATCACCCACCAACCGGGTCTACCTGGAAAAAGGCGCTTTTATCTACTGCGCCTACGGCCTGCTGGTGGAGGATGAAGATCCCGTCTATGCCACTGAATTATATGCCATCAGCAAGGAGTATGGGCTTCGTGCCCTTAAAACCAACCGGAATTTCCGAAAAGGACTTGAACAGGGGAAAAACATTCCGGAACTGGTGGCCGATATGGACAAGACCTACATGGAGGCCCTGAGCTGGACCGGACTGAGCCAGGGGCTGTGGATTCTGCAGAACATGACCGACCCGGAGGCCCTGGTGGAGCTGGCCGATGCCGTGGCCATGGTAAAACGCTCCCTGGAACTGG
The DNA here is from genome assembly GCF_000018405.1 of Desulfosudis oleivorans Hxd3. Lineage (NCBI taxonomy): Bacteria > Pseudomonadati > Thermodesulfobacteriota > Desulfobacteria > Desulfobacterales > Desulfosudaceae > Desulfosudis > Desulfosudis oleivorans. Next base: position 3,781,314 of record NC_009943.1, on the reverse strand, counting down.
ACGAGACCTACTTTTTCGGTATGGGCAATGCCTTTCTCGGTGTCTACTACTCCTTTATTCCCGACTTTTTCGGCGTGGGCGGCGGGCCGGAGGCCTCCCAGGCGATGTTTGACCGGGCCAGGGCCGTGACCGGCGACCGGCTTCTGCTGGTGGATGTGTTTGAGGCCCGGTTTCTGGATACCCAGGTACACGACCGGGAGTCCTTTGTGAAAAAGCTGGAAGGCGTGATTGCCGCTGATCCGGACATTCTGCCGGAAAGCCCGGTGCTGACCGATATTGCCAAGTCAAAGGCCGCGTTTTTCCTTAAACACATGGAAGCGTATTTCGATTGATGGCTCGGGCGGCGACCCTTTTAAAAAATACACAAATTTGCTTGAAACCGAATCGGCTTGATGCTAGAAGATAGCATCTCATATGGTGGGTGTAGCTCAGTTGGCAGAGCATCAGGTTGTGGCCCTGAGGGTCGTGGGTTCAAGTCCCATCACTCACCCCATTTTACCCCTGACCGGCGCCGTTCACATACAACCGGCACCGGTTCCATTCGCGCCCGTAGCTCAGCTGGATAGAGCGCCGGACTTCGAATCCGTAGGCCGGGGGTTCGAGTCCCTCCGGGCGCGCCAAATAAAATCAATGGGTTAGCTACATTTGGCGGCCCTGTCTTTGTCCTCAAAATGGCAAATTGTGCCCATGACAATTTTTTTTCTGTTCCTCAAGGTAGGCCTGATACCTTTTTGACGCCTCTTTTAAATCAGCATCATTGACAATGTTGTATCTGTCAAAAACAGACCGTGTCTTGTGACCAGAAATCATCATGGCGACTCGTTCAGGCACCCCCGCCCGGACCATGTTCCTTACAGCAGTCCGTCTGAAATCATGGAATATGGGACCTGGAGGCAGCGTGCCTTCCCATTTCTGCACATACTTCCTATCCCTTTTATATCCATACCCGATAGTCGTTCCCGTAGAAACCATCCCCAAAGTTACGCCTGTCGGTTATGACGTGATACAGGCTCAAAATCATATCGTTAATGACGTCGTAGATACTCTTCACGGACTTCTTGATCTCCACCACCGAATTTTTTATCTCTATCACCGCCTCTTTGACATTTGTTTCCAGATTTTTTTTAACCATACATATACCGGGAAAACAAACTTTATAAGGCCTGTATCAGAATGGGTGAACCGGCCGGAATCAGAACTCTCCGATGCTGATACCGGAGAATATAAACGGGCACGGTTTACCGTGCCCTGATTTTGAGGTTATTCAGGGGCAACCTCGTTCCCCATGGATTGCATCTCTGCACTAATCTTTGGCAGATACTCATCCAGTGCTTCTTTTACAATCCTGGTCATGGGCTTTCTAACCCCCATGCCGGCGTATGCCCTCTTGAGAAGGTACAACATTCTCACCTGTTCAGGCGCTATCCTCGGACTGTACATCGCCGTCTCCTTTATCTAAGGGGTTGCAAGCCAGACAGCCGCAGGCGTAATAACCGCAGCATGGACAAAGATCATAGTCGTCAGTATGGATCAACTGGGATCCACACTCTGGACAAAATTCCATGTCAGCTCCTTTCTAATACCCGCACTGCGAACAGATAATCTTCGGCTCTTTCCCGTTTCGGATCGTAATGTCCTGCCCGAGATTAGACCCGAAGGTCACATGATGCCCGCAGTCAAGCCGGCATTTTTTGTTTTTAAGCTTCTTGATGACCTCCCGAAGGATCTCCGTGTCCTCATACTTTTCAAACCTGCCCATATGGACTCCTTTCCGAATAAAAAAGCCCTCAGGATTTCTCCCAAGGGCTTTCTGGTTGGTAAGACTTGCCGGCTTATGCTTTCACATATCGCCAGCCCTGTGCTTTGCAGATTTTTTGGATCTCCACTGCTCTTTTCACTTTCCAGTTCGGTTCACAATCAATCTCCAATCCATGGAATTTGATCGATTTCAGCTCCGAAAAGCTCACATATCCCCATTCTGCCATCTGATAATCATTGTTGAGTATCGCAAAACCAAAGAAGATGTCTTCCTGGTCATACTCCGCAACGTACCAATCACTCCCGCCGATAAAAAAATGCATATGGATTTTTTTATCCTTCAGCGGAATGCCTTCTGTCTGATAAAGAAGGGGGATAGTTCCCAACTTCTTTCTCGTCGGTTCGTTCCACATAACGCCCCCTATGAATGATCTACAACGGTTTGATGTTGCGGCCATAAACCACGATTTCCATTTTCCGGATATTCTTGAATTCATAGCTCGCAACTCGTCCCTGTATCCAAACCATCTGGTTCGAACGCGCCAGGTGTGCAATAAACTCTTTCACCTGTTCATCAGGCTCAAAGAGCACACACGTCACGTAACAGGGCTTGTTCTGCCTCACAGCAAGGCTGAACTTCAAAACCTTGTCGCCATCATTCACTTCGACGATGCTGCCGATACCAATAAAAATGTTCATTGGCGTCTCCTTTCTCTCTGTATTGAGGGTTTAAACTACAGAAAGACAAGGATAGCGGGGTTTAAGTAGGTTGTACTGGGAAGGGGGGCGATTCGGTGTTGGCTTGTGGAGGTTGTACTGGGAGTGGGGGGAATGAGGAGTCCATATGTTTAAAAAGAGTTTGTGCTTTGCAAGGACAGCGAAATATGCCCCAAAACACTAAAAATGAAGGAAGGAAGACTCGTAGGCCATCTGTTGTGTGATATGAATGAATCGCAGCTTCACTCAATAATTGAGTTATATAAAGCATATAATGGATTGGAGGAAGGGGAAAGGGGGGTATTTTTAAATAATGAAATTACTCTCTACCAAAGAATTTTGATAAAAAACATCCATAGCATAGAGAGAAAGCTAGGTGAAAAATACAAAGGCAAAATAGAATCGCTGTTTAATGTGATGAGAGAAAAGCCAGAAAGCAAAATAGGGGTACCAAAGTGGTATGGTGGATATTTCTTATATTATGTGCAACTTACAAGGATAAATAATAAAAAAAATCTTGACATCGTTAATGGTTTTATATATTTAAATAATAAAGTTACACTGTTTGCAAGATTTTTCTACAAGAAAAGAAACCATCCCCAAAAATTACAAATAACGTGGGTCACCCACTTAATAATCTATGGTGCCATCATAATACGCAATTGATAGACTTGAGTCGCGGGTGGTCGGAGGGACTATGGAAAGGGATGAAACCAATCTTTTTTTAGATCATATCAACAAAAACAATTTACCATGGGCGTTGCAGACAGCCCAAAACGTTTTATCTGTTTTTCGTTTTATTCCACTAAGACTGTATAATTTTTCAAATGCAGAAAAAATTTGGGAGCGGTTTAAAAACAATAAACCTTCAGCATGGGAGGAATTCAAAAATTATGAAAAGGACCCCTTCCAAGGGTTAATAAAACTTAGAGAAGAAGCGAATAAAAAAAACGGGGAAGATTGTCTTCTAACATATTTTAATATCAGGAAAAACTCTCCGTGGGTCACCAGGGCAAGCTATACGCATCCATTAATCGCCGATTTCCGTCTGAATACATGTTTTAGAACTTTGGAACAAGTCCTGTTCTATACATGGATATCGGAGTTAAAAGAAAAGAATTTGGACCACATGGTCGCCCATTACTTAGAATATTTTTTGGTAGGCATTAAACAAATCCAAATCATGGGAATAGATTTTATCGTTACTGTGGGGCCTGTTTTTAGGTCACCGAGTGTTAATACAGGTGGTGCTTTTCAAGAAGAAATCCTTGATGGGTTTCTAAGTAGAATCAGTAAAGTTAATTTTATAGACCCAAAAGATCAAGACCAGTTAAAAGCGATTAAAGATAAGGTCCCCTTTTTGGGGTCCATGAGGCCTTGGTGGAGTGAGGAGGATATCGCATGTGACCTTCATCGGATCACATCTTCATATGAGACATTATTGAATACAAGGTTCCATGCCGATCTAACCCTCAGAAGGTGTATTTGTCGAAGTATTGCGCTTGCAAGTTGGGTCCTTAATTCAAAGAAATATCAGCCGGTCAGAAATAAACCTTATGCTTTCCAACTCAACCGCTGGGAAAAAATACCTAATAAAAAATCAAGAATATATATTCCTGTAGACTCGAATGCACTGGAAAAGTATCAGTTAATATCTTATTGGTCAGAAAAATGGATTTTGGAGCTCCTTCAAGCTGGAAGGCATACCGAGGATGGCTCAAAACTATATGTGAAAAGTGATAATCAAGGGGAAAACTTGTTTTCTTCAATTTATAACCGAGTCACGAAAAATAAAAGAATAAACCTCATCAAAGATTTTGAAGAAACCCTTAATAGATACTATAGAACTTCTTTCGCACGCTTAGTCTCGACTGAAGAGACATACTCGCAAGAAAGGATTGTGCTGCTCTTCAACAAATTGCGGCAGAGGTTTGGGCTTATGCCACTCCAGTTAAGCCGAGATAGAAAAGGATATTTACAATATTTATGTAATCGAGTAGCAGAAGAAATTGTATCATTGCTCAACTCAGATATCTGCAATGTTTATATTTATAATTATAGCACAGAGGTAGTCAAGCTTGTTGGATATTATATCGATGAAAGAGACCAAGACAAGAAAACACAATTATTCAAAATCCTTTCGTCTGTTGAGAGTATCAAGCCTGATGATGCTCAGCGAACCCAAAGCATGAATTATCGTGTTATACGAAATAGAAAGGAAAGTTTTTGTAGAGCTGTCAAGGTAGATGGCGACAACTATAGATTTGATCCAGATGGCGAGGAGCTCATACATGATTTTTGTAAGGTTCTAAAGTGTGGGATAAGCATTCCTTTAGAAGTTAATAATAGGGTATTAGGTGTTTTAGGTGTATCAGGCTTCGCGCCCTATCAGTTCCGAAAACAAAATGTCCTCCTACTAAGAAGATTTGCGAAAATGATAACCCCATATTTATATCAAGCACTATTAATGTACAAACTTGGGGTATTAATGGATAACACGTTGGACCCCCAAATAGATGATATTCAGAAATATCACAAAGTGTGCCAAGTTTTTTCTGAAATATTTTTAGCATATTCTGCCGTTTTTTGGACTCAAGATAAAAATAGGATGAACTCAATCAAACCTAAGGGATGGTGCGATAATAGATCAGAACTAGAAAGATTAAAAAAAGAAAACCCCAAGGGGTTATCAATCAATATCAAGGATGAGAGTAGCCTATTCTATAATATTAACTCTGAAGAAATGTTAAAAAAGAGGTATACTAATTTCCCTATTTGGAAAAAATATGGAGAGGACCCTGACTGGTTTAAGAAGGGATATAATAGAGATTGGCTAAAAAGAAATGGGATAAAATCAATTACAATCATACCAGTAAAACGGTTACAAAATTCTGAATTTGTAGGTGTTTTAACATTATACTATAAGGACCAGGACGAAGAACTAGAGGATACGTGGAAATCAATCCTTGTATTTATGGCGGATTATTTAGCGATAATACTTGATGCTATCGCAGTCCAAACCATTATAAGGGAGCATTTCAACGACATCTTACAACATGAACTAAAACAAAAAGTCGATATTATCATGCTGAGGGTTGAAGATCTATATATTCATTTACCGCCGGCGTTAACCAATTTTAAAATTGGACCAGTAGGGAGCAAGAGCCCTGTTTCCCGAATTTTAGACGACATAAAATCATATGCCTCTACTTTGCATAAATTAGTAGAAAAAATCCAAAGTAAAGATTTAGGGGATATGGAGAGGGGTTCTATTGCAGACTCATATTATAACATAATAGATAAAGTCGTTGACGAAGTAAAAAGTGAAGTTGTTAATTTCCGCAACATTTACAATGAGACTTTCCGCCCGACCTGGACAGATAGAAAAGATAAGGAAATAAGTGAATCCTATGATGGCCCAACTCAAGGGCCATATTTAACAATAGCTTCTATCCGATTGCGAGACATACTCAGTAATTTAATTTTAAATGCCGTTAAGTATGCACGGCAAAAAAGTTTAATAGGGCTGAAGGTGTTTGTAAATAAGTATACAATTGAGTTTCATTTATCAAATATAGCCAAAAGCCTTTCATCAGTAGAAGAAGAGTATAGTATTTTCAACGATGGGGTTCGTGGGGCTAATGCTGAAAATATAGATGGCAAAGGAAAGGGACTGGGTATTGCGAGACATTATGCGGAACAATATTATGGAGAGCTTACGGTTGATATCCGGCCTGAGGAGGACGGTTATAGTGCTTTTACGTTTATTCTTTCATTCCCCAAAAAAATTATGTTAAAAGAAGGTTAGTTTTGGAGGAGAAACATGGAGAAGATTATTATTTGGATTGAGGATCGGCCAGATACCGTTTCATCACAAATTAGATTCCTTAGAGATAAATCTTTTAAAGTCTATGCAGTTGCTACTGTAAATCGCTTAAATGATCTATTGGAGCAACATAAGAACGAAATAGTGCTAATTATTGTAGATATAATGTTGTACAGTGTCAAAACTTTATTATCCATAGATATTGACGATGCTCCAACAGAGGAAGGTTTCCGTGCTGGCTGGGTTATAATGGATAGACTTCTTCGGCCCGAGAGTGGCAATAGTGACTATTATGATGTTCCGATTTTGATTGTTTCCTCTCAAATTTTTAACGATGATAACGAGGAGAGGCTTGTCAGTATTGCAGGCAGGGGAGGGGCTTGGATCGAATATATTGAAAAAGGCGAAATTGATACGGAGAGCAATATAACTTGGATAGAAAAATTTTCAAAAACGATAGAGGCCAAACTCATCAGAAGCCTGTAAATTCGGGGACGTCGATATGAGCAATTTATTGAAAATAATTATTTTTCTAATAATTATATGCTGTTTAACGTTTTCGCATTTAAATTCTTCCTCCGCCACGCAATTGCAAAATACAGGTAAACAAAATCCAACTTCATCTAACTCCAATCAAAATTTTTCACCTGATAATTCGACAATTCAGTTAGATAATTATATAAAAAATAAAATTTTGGAAGAATGGTCGGTTAAAGCAGATCATGCCAAGCAAATTGATCAAAGTGTTATGATCCTCGGCCTGTTATTTACTTTAGCAGCTATTATATATCCAATAATATTTGCATTTTTAATAGCTTACTACGAAAAGAAAAAATCGAAACGCGAAGCAGAATCTATAAAGCTCTTAGAAAAAATGGAACAAAATTTAAAAAAGGAGATTAAACACGAACTTTTGAATATTAAGATGGATGTACTAAACGAATCAACGATAACTAATTTACGTGAAGGGTTAAAACAGCAGATTATCAACCAAAGAGATTCTTTTGAAGAAGAGTTTACAAATTTCCAATCTAATCTTCATTCTAGTTTAAAAGAGCACGTAAAAGATATAGATGAAAGATTAATCAAGATGGATTCCGTTATCTGGGAAAGTTGGCAGTTAATATGCCCCTCATTTCTTCATAATATAAATAATCGTAATTTTGAAGAAATATTACGCACAATTAATAATTTTTTTGAATTTAAAAGAGCCCTTCATCAACTTATTTCTTTTGAAAAAGCCGATATTTTTGAGGGGTTGGGGATCATTATTAGTAGAATACCTAAGGAGATGGTTCCGCCCAACTTCTCAAATCTAGTAAGTTTATTGCATGAGCAAAAAAGACTCAAGCATTTAAATATGGCACTAATGTTGGACCGTTTAGAAAAAATGGGATACTTGGAGGATAAGCGTGATTAAGATAGGAGAACAACTCCACACCGTTGATGAGGCTCGAAAAACAATATATTCTATTTTAAAATTTTCTTATCTTCACACTTCTTTTCTCATTTTCCTCTCAACCCTCTCATTCGTCGCTACACACACAACCTCGTCAAATCCAGCGTCGATGGCTCTCTGAATGTTGTGCATAAAATCTGACTTGCCGGTCTCAATTTCTACGGCGATACTCTTGCCATCCTTCCGGGCGATGATGTCGGGCCGGCCATTGATGTATGCTTCAACCTCCACATCGTAACCCTTGGCCCTGTAATCCTCAGCAACCTTGTTTTTCCAGAACTTGTGCACAATCCCTTCGCTTTTGTTCTCTGCATCATATCCCAGGTCACGCAGAACCAGTCTGCCTTTCTGTGTTAGGTCATACAAGGTAATGCAACCCTCTTTTGTGACAACCTTCCGTGGCTGAATACACTTATCAAAAATCAATCTTCTCCGACATTTATCTCCAAGCTTATAATAAAATTTCAATCGCTTATACCTTTCAGTCGTGCTTGAAAACGGATGCTGAAAAACATCAACCAGCAACTGATGGCACTGTCTATACTTCAGGGGGGTATTCTCTTTTTTTGCCATTAATATTAGCATCGGGCTTACGGGGTGCTTTGTGTAATTTTTATCCTTACACAAAATTTCTTGACTTCAGCCAACTAATAGGCCATATTGGTTTAAAAAAGGCTCTAATATCAATTTTTTTCAACCAATCTCTTATGAATTACATATATCCAACCAGACTAATACTTAAATTGACCAAGGCCACCAACAACCAACTCAAATATTGGGTAAGGATCGGTCTGATAAATCCTAAAAAAGATGGCAAGACACATTTTTATTCGTTTAGGGATATCATCAAATTAAAATTGATCATTATATTAAAAGAGAAGGGGTTAAGTCTTCAAAAAATTCAAAAAGGAATAAGAAACCTATCAAACCTATTACCTGATTCGGATGACCCTCTTACTCAGCTTGTTATTTATACTGATGGGGTTGATATGTTTGTTAATGAAAAGGGGAAGTATTTCAGTGCAACGACCATGCAAAGATTTTTTCAATTTCATACAGAACAAATAGAAACTGAAATATTTGAATTACAGAAGGCTGATGACAGTTTTTCGCTCCGAACCTCCTCTTACAAGCCCCAAAAAATCATTTAGCGAATTTAGGTAGATAGAGACTGTAAATGACAAATCATAAAAACAGATACATCCGCTGCCTTTATCGAGATAGGTTTTAAAGCAATGATTGACAGTTCCCTCCAACTTGTTGACTTTATAAGCCCTGAAGGCGCTCTTATTAAGGGTTTGGTGTCAATCAAAAACCCTGATACTTCTGAATTGAGTATAGACGAACGGGCAGCCGTTATTGATGCGAAATTATTCGAATACATTGACTTTATTTTTTTCCGCCGCTTCTCAGACGGACGTTCATCTCAGATTTCAGCTTATATCGTTGATAACTCTGATGAACAGATAAATGAAAAAGAATTAGCTGAACTTCACCAACAGGTTTGGCTTCATGGCGCTGCTCCATTGCTCTATATCGCATGGCCAACTCGGATTGATGTGTTATCATGCGCACGCGGTCCTGATTTCTGGAGATTTGAAGACGGGGAATGTCAATATAGTCCTGCAAAAAGTATTGATGCTTCTTTGATTAAAACTGTGAGTTCGATTAATAGAGAACTGCAACAATTTTCAGCATTACGTCTTGCCGATGGAACCTTTTGGGAAGAGCCTAATAATAAAGAGCTTACAAACCACACTAAAGCTGCACACCAAGCACTAATCCAAGCTGTTGTAGAAACGGACAAAAGTCTTGACGGAGAGAAAAACCCCATATTACGACGTTTACTTCTTTTAATGGTTTTAATTAAATATCTTGAAGACCGAAACGTATTCCCTTCTGAAAGCTGGTTTGGTAAATTCCACAAGGGAGCAAAAAGTTTCTTTGAGGTTTTGAAAAGTGGTGACCCTGAAAAAGTATACTGGCTTTTAAATTTTCTCGAACGCAAATTTAATGGCGATGTATTTGCGCTTGAAAATATTGGTCAACAAAAGCTAACAAAAGGAATTCTCAGCAACTTTGCCGATCTTGTTGAAGCCAGAACGATAAAAAGGCAACGATACCTTTGGAAACAATTCTCTTTTAAACACCTACCTGTTGAGATTATTAGTCATCTTTATCAACGATTTGTTCAAGGTGGTCATGGTGCAGTTTACACTCCTCCATTCTTGGCCAGTTTACTCTTAGATCAAGCATTGCCATATTCTAAGCTAACAGGCACAGAACGGATTCTCGACCCAGCATGCGGTTCAGGTATATTTCTTGTCGGAGCATTTAAAAGATTGGTCAATGTCTGGAGAAGCCGCAATAGCTGGCGACGCCCAAGTGTTACGTCTCTTAAGAAAATTCTTAAGCAAAGTATTTATGGAATTGAATTAGACCCCAACGCCATTGATTTATCTGTATTTAGTTTATGTCTAGCTATATGCGATGCTTTACAGCCAAAGGTTATTTGGCAAGACTTAAAATTTGACCCTCTATACAAATCAAACTTATTTAAAGCAGATTTTTTTCAAGTCCTCCTTAATTCACACCAAAAGGTACCTACCCTCTTTGATAATGATTTTGATGTGATAATTGGAAACCCACCCTTCGAATCCAAACTGTCAGACTCTGGAAAAGAAGTCAATTATATCGCACAACAAAATGACAATAGCCGAGGATCATTACCAGATAAACAAGTGGCTTATCTTTTTTTTGAGCAAGCGTTTAACGTTCTTAAGCCTGGGGGAAGAGTCTGCTTAATTCAACCAGCACAATTTCTATACAACAACAATACCTTTGTATTTAGAGCTGCAATACAGAAAAAATACAAAATCGATACAATCCTTGATTTTACTTCTATCCGCAAATTATATGAAGCCGACCCTAAAACAATTGCAGTCATTGCTTATACCTTAGAGCCTAAAGAAAACCACTGGATTAATCACTGGACATTTCGAAGAACTATGAGTGTTAATGAGCGAATCTGTTTTGAATTAGATCATTATGACAGATATCGAGTCACTCAAAATCAGGCGGTAAACGATGCATATGTATGGCGTGTAAATCTTTTTGGTGGTGGACGGCTGCTGGATATATCACAAAGCCTTAGGAATATGAGAACACTTTCACAGTATGTAAAAGAACAAGGATGGGATTATGGTGAAGGTTTCATCGAAGGAAATAAGGAAAAATTAGCACCATTTCTAAAAGGGCAGAAATTATTACCAACCTCTGCATTTACAGAGGCTGGAATTAACGAAGATGAAATAGATGTATTAGCAACAGACAGGTTTGAAGCTCCAAGAACTAAAGAGCGCTTCACTGCCCCACTCATACTAATTAAGGAGTTAAAATCTCTTCCCGTTGCTTTTTGGGATAAGGGATTTATAGCCTATCGCAACGAAATTGTTGGCATACATGCGCCCAAGGCCCAGAAAACAAAACTCCAAGAACTTTTTAAAACTTTACAGAAATATCATGATATCTATTGTCTATCCTGTGCACTAAATGGTTCACGACTATTAGTAAGTAAGGCTACTGCAATTTTTAAAAAGGATATCGACATATTTCCTTACCCAAGGGATAAAAAAGAACTTTTTTTCTCTTTTTGGGAAGATGCACTTTCTGAGGATGTTCTCAAATATATGATCGACTATGTAAGGCTTGGCCAGAACTCAGAATTGCTAAAAAAGATGGCGAACAAAAACCACCTCATAGTGTACTCGAATATGTTTCTCAGGATGCTTGGAAGCATATATGAAAACCTGAAAGCATCTGATCCGATTTTTCTTAACGGATTAATCTGTCAACCGTTTTTTTTCGGGGGAAAGCCTAATATAGATTGGCTTGATGAAAAGCAAGAAAATAATCTACGAAATATTATTTATGATAACAAAACTCATGAACATCTTAGGACAATACGATTGCTACGTTTTTATTCAGAAAATGTTTTGTTAATTATTAAGCCTGACAGGTTGCGTTATTGGATAAGCTCAACAGCAATCCGTGATGCCGATGAGACTCTAGTGGATCTTCGTAGACAAGGATACTAGACAATATATGAAATGTGACAAAGGCACGTACATTGGGCAAATTACTTCTGGGATTGACGTTCCTTCTACGCTTGCTTTAAAAACCATTAGTTTTATTAATCAGAATCTACCTGCTTGGCGGGATGATCCCGATAGACCTAAAGAACAGTCCGAAGACAAACTAAATTTACAGTTGTGTAAGTTTCTTGACTCTCGTGCCAGACGGGATTTCCCTATGGTTCGTTTTGATCATGAAGAATATCAGACCGGCATTAGACGTGTTGATCTTTCTGCATCACCAGTTGAAAAAGCAATATTTGGTGCAATCACTTATACCATATACGATCCTATTCTTGTGATCGAAGGCAAAAGACTTCCCGCACCATCCACAAACCGTGAAAAAGAATATGTTATAGGAGACGTAAATAAGAAGAATGGTGGAATTGAACGGTTTAAGTTAGGGTTACACGGTTTCGACCTAAACATTGCAGTGATTGTAGGCTACGTTCAAGAGAAACGCCTTGATCACTGGTATCAAAAAATTAATGAATGGATTTTGGAACTTGCCGATGGAACAAAAAAAGGGTCTTGTGTTTGGAATACCGACGAAGTCCTTAAGCAGCTTATGCAATATAGAATAACAAGGGTTTCAAGTTGTCAATCAACCCATAGTCGCACTGGCAGTAAAGTAAGTAGCGAGATTAAAATTCATCACCTTTGGATTGCAATGGATACAACTTGAAACTATTCTACATCCGAAATTTTGTTATATTCAGATTGTGCCTAAATTGTGCCCGTCAACATCAAAAGTTAACAAACATAACCAAAAACGACAAAAAAATTACATACAATTCAACTGGTTAAAAATACGGCAAAAAAGCTTGTTCAAAAAGCACGACTTCGAATCCGTAGGCCGCAGGTTCGAGTCCCTCCGGGCGCGCCAATAAATTTATTTCAGAAGGCCCATGGACCAGGTGCAGTCCATTTTGAAGGTGGTGTCTTTCGTGCAATCAAAGCCGAGATTATCGGGCTGATAAATCCTTTCACTTGCATGACGATGGTTTCGAACTCAGCAGGAACATGATCCTGTCTGAGTTTTTTCATAAAAGCGTTCCATTGGACTTGTTTCGCTATGATGAACTCGTGCGAAAAGGCGACTATATTTATGTTGCCTGGAAGTTCTGTCCCGCGTTGTTCAAGCGTCAACCTAATGGCTTCTGACACAATTTTCCCATCAAAATCAAAATAGCGGGAAAGGAGCCAGATGTCACAGAAGTCCTTCATCCGGCTGTTCAACTCTCTACGTTTCAACATGGCTTCAAATTTTTCAGCGATCGAGCTTTCACGGCTGTAACACAATAATTGAGGTGCCGGGCACTCCAGTATGGTGGGTATTTCTGATCTTTCAGGCGCGGGATGGATAATATCGCCGAAGCCTATATCAATCTGCATATTTAGCTTCATCGTATCCAGCTTTGCCGGAAAGCAGATCCTTACTCCCTTATATTCCGCGTCCTCAGTAATATGCTCGCCCATTATGTTTTCAGGAAAGAAAGAGAGGCCGTCGGGATCAACATCAACAGAGAGTATCTCGGTTATATTGGAAATGAGCGCTGACACATTGTTATCTGTTTTGCCAAGCAGATCAATGTCCATCGTTGAACGAGTTTCCGGGGCTTGCCAGATCCGAAGCATCAGCGCCCCTTTCAGAATAAACCGGTTGGCGTGCCGGGACTGTGCCAGGCGATACAGAAACCGCTCCATGGCATAATACTGAACCAGTTCTTGAAAAGGACGGGCATCAGTTCTGGATTTGTTGAGCAGCTTTTGCCGTATGGATGCTGAGATATTTTTCACCTGTTTTTTGGTCAAAGCATTGCCTCCAGATAAGGCGCCATAATCTTTTTTACTCGACACACCTCTGCGTACATAAGCAGCTTTTCGAGGTTGAATTGTTGCCTGGTTCTATATAGTTTGAGCGCTTCAAGAACAACATCCATTCCAATTTTGTTCCGGAATTTAAAACAATCGGCCAGGGTTTTCTCGGGAGCATAGATTTTTACTGATGCGCCATCAATGGTACGATTTTCGATGCCGGAGCGGTAAGCTTCATCATTGAATCGATGGGCCTGAACAGGAGGATAGTCGAGTGACGGTATTCGCGAGTTTCTTGGCACCGCCACTGAAACAAAATGCGGAATCTGGGTCGTGATATTATGATAATACAGTGCTGAAATAAGACAGATAACGGCATTAGGGAACCGAAGGCTTACTGTAACAAGGTCCGGGTTGGAGAGCGGAGGCAGCTCCGTCAGCCGATAGACCCCTCTGGTCACTTGCTCTATGATTCCCTTGTCTCTTAGCGAATAGAGCATATACCGTGTAACACCGTGAGAGAGCGCCTCACTCATTCGAAGTTGCCCACCATGCTTCCGGAATATTGTTATTGGAGATTCTTTCATTTGCCAATCAGACACATTGTGTTTATTTGTTGATATGTGGATACAATATGTCTGATCCGGAATTAAAAGTCAAGAAGAACCTGTGCCTAAATTGTGCCCGTCAGAGCCCAAGAAATTTAAATAGAACCAAATAAAACCAAAAGTAAAAAATTTTTGGTAGTTTATTCAACATGTTGAAAATAAAGGAGGAATCGTCCCTTTTTAGTGGTCCTGCAAATCCGCAGGCCGGGGGTTCGAGTCCCTCCGGGCGCGCCATATTAAAATGATCAGAGTTCTAAAAGAGGCAGTGCTGAAACATTGGCGCCAAGTGGAAGAGCCGTATCTCCAGGATGGATGATATATCCCGGCCCGGCCGCATCCCCAAAATCTTTCTGAAATGTTTTTATAGCCGCAGCCATCGCCGGATGGAGTGTAGCAGACAGTTTTACTTCAATGGGTACAAGGCGTTCACCGGTATCCACTATGAGGTCTACTTCCGTACCGGCAGTTGTCCGCCAGAAGTATGTCTGTGGCTGGACTCCCTGATGCGTTAAGGTTTTTATTATTTCGGAAATTACTACTGTCTCCATGATCGCACCGCCCATTGGTCCGGAAGCCGCGTGCGCCGGGTCTTTCAGCCCTACCAGATAGCAGAGTGTGCCTGCATCGGTAAAGTAGATCTTGGGCGTCTTTACCAGCCGTTTCCCAACATTGGCAAAGTAAGGGCGAAGCACAATTACCTGATAGGTCGCTTCCAGAATGGATAGCCAGGCCTTGGCTGTATTAACGGCAATGCCAAGGTCGCGGGCGATGTCGGTTAAATTCAGTAACTGGGCGCTTCTGGCTGCAAGCGCTCTTAGAAAGCTTTGGAATTGAGACAAGTCTCCCACCTGCCTGAGTGTGCGAACATCCCGTTCCAGATAGGTTTGGACATAGCTGGCATGCCAGAGGTTCGTATCCCGGCGAGTCTGGACGTTTGGTTCCGGATAATATCCACGAATAAATCCTTCCCAAAGCTTCTGGTATGAATATTTGCGCGAATAATCTGGAGGAGATTCAGCATCCCAGGGCAAGGAACGATCAGGCTGTGCCTCAATCTCTCTTTGTGAAAACGGTAAAAGTCGCAATATCGCCGTACGTCCGGCAAGAGATTCCGTTACTTGCTGTATAAGCAAAATATTCTGTGATCCTGTCAATAAATATTGCCCGGCCCGGCTTCGATCAGCATCAATTTTTTCTTTAATATATGGCAGCAGGTCGGGGGCGTTTTGTATCTCATCGAAAATCACAGGCGATGGATACATCTCCAAAAAGGCACGCGGGTCCTCTTTGGCAGAGATGCGTACATCGGGTGGCTCAAGAGAAACATACTGGTATTGCTTGCTGAATAAATGTTTAAGCAAGGTAGTTTTGCCTGACTGGCGAGGCCCGGTGAGAACAACTGCGGGAAATTCAGAAGCCGCTCTTTTTATGATTGGCTCCAGAGAGCGCTTTATGTATGTATGGCCCAATTTTTGCCCCTTTGTTGGGTTGATATTATGCATTTCAAATGCATAATATCAAGTAAAGTGTGGCCGTGCAATATTATTTTTTCTTTGAGTTAATTCTTTTAATTTGGTGTGGGGATTGGTGTGTGAAAAATTTCCAAAAAATTCATGTGGTTGTCCAAAGCACAAACTGTCATGAGCGGTTTGATGTGTTTTTGCCAATTTTTATGTCGAAAATTTCATGAAATATCCGGGTTGGAATTCTCTCACCACAACTGGGATCACTACTGGGGGCAGGTCAGTAAGAGATTTGTGAAAAAATAATTGACCGTTCGTTTTTCTTACGTTATTGTTCTTACGTAAGCATAAGGAGGCCGTATGGACAAGATTATGTCGACCCGAATGGATGAAACGGTTATTCAGCGCATTGGTCTGCTGGCAAAAAAACTGGGCACATCAAAAAAGGCCGTTATTGAGAATGCCGTGCGCGATTTTGCTGCAAAGGTAGAGGCGGAACAGGGTGTTGATGTTCTGGCCCAGACGTTTGGAAGCTGGCAGCGGGATGAGTCTGCGGCAGAGACCGTGGCCTCGAATAAAAACGTTATGCGCAAGTCACAGGAGAGGTATAAACGGTGAAGGCCTTTATCGACTCCGACGTCCTGATCTGGCATCTGCGTGGCGAGCGCAAGGCGCTTAATCTGATCAGAAAGCTTCGCGACAAGGAGCAGTTGGATCTGTGGACGGGCGTCATGCAACGGGCGGAAGTGATTTTTTTTATGAGACCGAACGAGGAAGAAGATACGCTCTTGTTCTTATCACAATTTCAGACCGCCCCGGTTGATCAGAAAATTATCGATAAAGCGGGTGAACTTTACCGCAAGTGGAACCCACGCCATGGAATTGATATTAACGATGCCATTCTGGCCGCCACTACCATGCAAACCAATGGGCGGATATATACCTTGAATGTAAAACACTACCCCATGCCGGACGTGATCGTTCAACAGGCGTGGAAAGTGTAGCGTCTGGACATTATCTTCTTCTGTGAAATTTGATATCTTCCCGGACACTTCCGGCAGATGGTAAAGCGCCGGCTCTGAGGGATGGTGAAAAATAATGTTTGCCAGGCGGAGGTATTTTTTGTACGATTGTATAATTTTTTATATAAATACGCCGAATAGGGAGCCCTGTTGATGAAAGCAAGAGAAATTCAGATTCAGAACCACATGATTAAAAAAAAGCCTTATTACCTTCCTGTCGGTGACGAGGTGGAACTGTTTACCGCCGCTTATGAAGCCAAAATTCCGGTCCTTTTAAAAGGGCCGACCGGGACCGGAAAGACACGCTTTGTTGAGTATATGGCGTATATGCTGGGCAAACAATTAAAACGGAAAAAGGGCCTGCCTGTGATCACGGTGGCCTGCCATGAGGACCTGACAACAACAGATCTGGTGGGGAAATTCCTGCTGAAGGGTGAGGAAACGGTCTGGATGGACGGTCCCCTCTCAACAGCAGTTAAAAAAGGCGGGATCTGCTACCTTGACGAGATTGTGGAGGCAAGGAAGGACACAACGGTGATTATTCATCCCCTGGCCGACCACAGGCGGATACTCCCGGTGGACAAAAAGGGAACAGTCATTGAAGCCCATGAATCCTTTTTCCTGGTGATCTCTTACAATCCCGGCTACCAGAGTATCATAAAAGAACTGAAGCAGAGCACCAAGCAGCGGTTCATTGCCATCAATTTTGACTACCCGGACAAAGAGAAGGAAGCCGAGATTATCGCCCATGAGAGCGGCGTTGACAAGAAAACTGCCGCTGATCTGGCGCGCATCGGAGAAAAGATCAGGCACATTGAAGGCCACGCTTTAACGGAAGGCGCGAGTACCCGGGTGCTGGTGTACGCGGGCAGTCTGATAAAAAAAGGGATTTCCGCCCGGCGGGCCTGCGATGTTTCCATAACGTCGCTGCTGACCGAAGAAAAAGAGGTGCGGCGTGCCATTAACGAAGTCATCTCAGCCGTATTCCCCGGATAGCACCTTATGAGTTCAGTCAACCATCCCGGCGACCGGCTGCCGGAAGCGGCGGATATCGCCTTTTTTTCCAGTATCTCTAAAGAATGCGGCCAGGCGTTTGCAAGCGCGGAGAAACAGGCCCGGGCGCTTCTTTCTGAAAGCGCGTATGCCACCTGGGTGTCACTTGCCAGAAAGATTCACCGGTCATTCCCGGATACAGACGGCCCGGTGCGGGCGTACCTTGATTCCAGCCGGCCGTTTTTTTGCGAGGACGGGCTTGGCTACCTGAAAAACTGGGTTACCGAGAGTATCAAAATCGGATCATGGTCGACGGCCTGCGCCAAAGACTTTTTAATGGCCACCCCGGCTTTTCTGGCGCACGCCCGTTTTGCCAAGATCAACCAGCTGGCGTCGGACATAAAGTACATTCTTGACGCGGAAAACGGGGGCGAAGCGACCGCGACCGCGTTTATAAAAACGTCGGCAACCATCCTGCGGTATCTGTCACCAAGAGTCTACAAGATATGGAAAGAGAGCGGCTTCCGTATTTTAAGGCAAAACAGGGATAAGGGGACCCAATATTTTTCCATGGAACCGGAAGGGCTTGACCGGCTTTATCTTTCTGAAACCACAAAAATTTTTAAGATTACAGCCATCGCCTTTAACTCGACGCCTGAAAAGGCCGGTGCTTTCTATGAGACGCTCCCCAACCGCATTCTGCGAATAAATCCCAACCTGCGCGACAAAATTCTGGAAAAGATTCTTGAGATGGCATCCGGAAGACCGGATGAAATCATCGAGGACATGAACGCTATGGCCCTGTCGCTTGGCTCCTTTTCCAACCCGGTCCAGCAGACGATCTTCGATCTGGGCAAACAACTGGATGAAATTTCAAAAAAGGCGTTCCGGGCCTATTATCAAAACGTGAAGCATGTCCTTGAAAATATTCCTGTTTACTTTCTGGTCAACTGGGTGAGCCGGGGAATGGACCTCCTTCTTGAAAACAAAAAAGAGGGCGTCACCTATTTTGCAATGGAAAGCCCGGAAGCCGGGGCCGAACTGGTTAAATGGGGAAGCGCCGCCTTTCTCGAACAGCACCGGGAAATGCTCTCACTGTTCTGCCACGCCCTGTGCGGGAAGAAGGTCCGTATTCGAAGCAATGATGAGATGGCCGAATCAGAGAGGAACCGGCTGGGTCTTATAGCGGAGGACACGGGCTTTATTTTTTTTCTTTCTTCCTATGTGGCGGAAGAAGATAACGCGGCGGCCAACATCCGTTATTACAAGACGGCTGCCGCGCTTAAGGCGGGATATATCGAGTTCGGCACCCTGGCCCCTGAATTCGCGGGCATATGGCAGCTGCTGGAGTCGTTTCCTGACAGGGAGTTGGCCCTTGATATTTTTCACATCCTTGAGGACGGCAGGATTTTCTATAATTTGAAAAAAAACTATCCCGGTCTTTCTCCGGAGATTGAGCGCACAATTGAAAACGCCCTTTTAAAAAGGGATGTCCCCCGGGACGACCTTTTTGGCGCGGCCCTTGAATTGCTCTTACGGCTATCCCTCGGGTATGCTGCTGATATAAACATGGACGCCCCCTTTTCCAAGCCCCTTGCCGGTGTTTATGCCGACCTGAAAGACCATCTCGCGGCGTTTCCCGCGCAAGCAGAAACCGTTCTTGATTCCTACACGATAACGGCACGGGTCTATGACACACTCAGCGCACTGGTCCGGCAAAAGTCCCGAAAGGCGGCTTTGCCATTGCCGCTTTGCATGAATAAAGAACCGGAGGAAACAGAAGGAACCGGACCCATGGTAATGCCCCCGAATACAATTGTGGAGGGGGACGGTTCAGAAACAGGGACGGATATCACCCTGACACCGGAGGAGCTGGAACGGCTCCTTGACATGGCCCAGGACATCACCCTGTTGAGCATGCTTACGCCGGTGCCTGCGGCGAACAGGTTCTACCTTTCCGACCTTGATAATTTTACGGTAAAAGACGGCGGCGATGAAGCCCGGGACCCGGGCAGTGTTGATATAAAACAGGGGGTGACCACCGGGAAGACGGTTGGTAAAGCCGGGACCGGCAAGAAAAAATACTATTATGACGAGTGGGATTTTCTTGCCAGAGAATACAGGACAAAATGGTGCTGCCTCAGGGAAAAGGAGCCCCGCCAGAGCGACCCGGACATGTATCACAGGATTTACGCGGAATACGGCGACCTTATCCGCAAAACGCGGGCCCAGTTCCAGCGGATCCGGCCGGCGTCGTTGGATATTATCCACAATGTGGACCAGGGGGATGAGATCGATCTTACCGCCCTGATTCGACACGTTGTTGATAAAAAAGCGGGGGCCGTTCCTTCGGACAGGGTGTTCTGCAGAAAAGACAAAAAGATACGGCACATGTCAACGCTACTGCTGATCGACATGAGCGCCTCCACGGAAGAAACCGCGCCAGAGGTATCGGCAGAAGATTCGCAGGATAAAAAAGGGGGAAAATCATCCCGCGACGACAAGCGGGTGATTGACATTGAGAAGGAGAGCCTGATTGTCATGTCCGAAGCGCTGGACGCGCTGGGCGACCAGTACGCCATGTACGGGTTTTCCGGTCATGGCAGGGAACACGTGGACTACTATGTGATCAAGTCCTTTGACGAGTCCAACACGGAAAAGGTGAAAATGCGCATCTGCGGCATTGAGCCCAGGCAGAGTACGCGCATGGGCACCGCTATCCGCCACGCCGTTTCCAAACTCAGCAACCGTGAGGCGGACCACCGGTTGCTGATTCTCCTGAGCGACGGATTTCCCCAGGACCTTGACTACGGCGAAGACAGGAACTCACGGGAGTACGGGCTTAACGACACCATGATGGCCTTTATCGAAGCCAAACGGCTGGGCATCAAGCCCTTCTGCATAACCATCGACCAGTCGGGAAACGACTACCTGAAAAAAATGTGCGCCCCGGAAGAGTATTTGATCATCAAAGATATTGCCATGCTCCCGGAACTGTTGCCGGGAATCGTTGAGTCGCTGATGGGTTGACACCGGAAGAAGGGGCGCAGCGCAACGCAGATATTGGACTTTTTACGAAGCCATCAAAGTTCGGTTTTCAACAGTTCAATGTCCAGGGGGAGCAGTTTGTCCGGGTCGTTGTAGAGCGTCAACGCATTGTCGGGGCAGTTTTCCACGCACAGTTCGCAGCCCATGCAGGCGCCGATATCATAGACCAATCGATCATCCGTAATTTTTATGGCGTCAAACGGGCAGACGGCCTCGCAGGCACCGCACAGGGTGCAGGCGGCGGGGTCGTGCCTGACCGAATAGCCGGACGGCGCGTATTGCGATACGGACGGATCAATTTTTTGAGACAGCCGGGTCGATTCAAGCTCAACACAGCATTTGGGGCAGCAGTTGCAGATGATGCCGGTAATGCCGCCGGTGGCAACCTTCAAAAAAGCGTTGGTCACATGCCCTGTTTTGCGCGCCTCTTTGATGATCTCCAGGGCCTCTGCCTGGGTAATCTGGGTGGCGTGATATTTCTCTTTGCAGTGGTCCAGCCAGATGGGCGCGAAGTCCTGGCCTACGGCAATGCACTTTTTCACCGGATGACACCGTTCGGATTCCTTCTGGTTCAGGGCGCAGGGGCAGTCCATCACCGCGATTAGCTTGGGGTTGCGAATAAAAATTTTGTTGGCGTACTTGAACGGCAGAACCCGTTTGTTCTTATCGACCCCGATATCCAGGCTTTTTTCCAGAGACAGTATTTTGGTAACATCGCTGACGGACAATACCTTGGAATGATATCGGTTATACACGAATTCCGGTATGGCTTTCATCGGTTTCAGCCAGGAAAAAAGCATCACCGTGATTCTGGTGAGCCATCTTGCCACGAAAACATATTGCTTGTGAAAATAAAAATAGACAAAATTGTGGACTGCCCGGTCAAGGCGCCAGCCATGGCGTTTTAAAATATCCTTTGATGATGGCTTCATTTTTTTTGCTCCTGCAACCTTCATGTCAGTATCGCATTATTGCAACCATATATAAAATCTTGGAAACACGCAAGAAAAAGATTAAAAAATATGGGCTGGATTCATTGCGTCACGGGTGCGTGTCAAAACATGGTCTGTCTGTGTGATCAGCGGCCCGCGCCTTTTTGTTCATAAACTATACACTAAAGGCGGATTCATGCAGAATATTATTTTGAAAACAAGCCGCTGATGGCTGGAAAATCGGGGCTGGAGGGCAAGGGACAGGCGGATAACAGGCAGGCCAAAATCGTCCGGCAAAAATCAACTTCTTGTTTTTTGATCTGATCTTTTCTATCTTGTGTCCATCCATTGATTATGGGGACACGACAAAGGTTTCAAGCCAGTAATGATTTATTTGCGGTCCGCGGCCGTTATCCCGGTCGAAACCGAATCGATACAACAGGAGAAGTATTTATGATGTTTAATGACATTGATGATGTCACCCGTCGGCTGCAGGCCAGCAGTTATATTCCGTCACTTAAAATTGCCACTGTTGTTTTCCTGGCCACGGCCATGGAAAAACCGATACTGGTGGAAGGTCCGGCAGGCGTCGGCAAAACCGAACTGGCCCGGGCCGTGGCAACCGCTACCGGTCGTCAGCTGATTCGACTTCAATGCTACGAAGGGCTGGACGAGTCAAAGGCCCTGTACGAATGGGAATATGCCAAACAACTCCTTTATACCCAGATGGTCCGGGAAAAAATCGGTTCTCTGCTGGCGGACACAGACTCCATTGCACAGGCCGTGGACAAAATCGCCGCTGAGGAAGACGCCTTTTTTTCCGAGCGGTTTATCCAGCCGCGACCGCTGCTCCAGGCCATTTTATCAGAGCAGCCGGTTGTCCTGCTGGTTGACGAAGTGGACAAGGCCGACCCGGAGTTTGAAGCTTTTCTGCTGGAACTGCTCAGCGACTTCCAGGTCACTATCCCAGAAATCGGCACCAAGACAGCCATCACCCGGCCGGCTGTTTTTCTGACGTCAAACAGTTATCGGGACATGAGCAACGCTTTAAAACGCCGCTGCCTTTATCTTTATATCGACTATCCGGAACCGGCCACCGAACTGGCCATCGTCAGAAAAAAAATACCGGGAATCGACCGGGCCCTGCTGGAAAAAATGATCGACATCGTCGGCCGGCTGCGTCGACTGGATTTAAAAAAACGGCCCTGTATATCCGAAACCCTGGATTGGGCACGGGCACTGATGGCCCTGGATATCAATGAAATCACGCCGGCCGCCCTGGAAACCACCCTGGATGTGCTGTGTAAGCACAAGGCCGATGCCGACCGTGTCATCCCCTGCATTCATGAGGTGGTCAATGGTTGAGGTGGCTGCCCATCCCCGGGCAAATCATCTGCTTGATACCGTTCTGCGTTTTGCCGACTGCTGCCGGGCATCAGAACTTTTTGTTTCAACGGCTGAAATCCTGGACACGGTGAATCAACTCTGCCTGATTGATCTGCTGGAAGAGTCAGCGTTCAAAACCCTCTTGAACGCCAATTTTGTCAAATCCCAACGCGATCAACCCAAATTTGAGGCCCTTTACCAGCTTTTTTTTCACGATCTGGCCATGTCGCCGGCTGACGCGGATGTTCCGCCGGATGCAGACGCAGCGGGTACTCAAAACATTTTAAACGAGTTACAGGATCAATACCGTAATTCACAGGCGGATTCGAATACGGAGGACCCGGTCATCGCGGCCCTGATGGACTTTCTGGCAGGCAGGCCCCAGCCCTGGCTGAATTTGCTGCGGGACCTCAATAATGCCGACCAAGAGACCCGACAGATACCCCTGAGATCCAACCTCGGGGAATTGGCCCAGCGCCTGAACATCCTGCTGAAAATAAATCAGTTGCGGGCCCGTTCCCGGGAACTGGCCGAAACCCGGTTGGCGGATGATCCGGTGACACGCCGGGCCGTTGAAAATCATTTCCAGTCCCTTCTGGACCGGGCCGACGATCTTTTCCGGCATGAGCCCCAACCCGATAATGTCGGCCTTCGTGAGGTCGATTCCGCAGAGCGGCCTTTTCAGAACATCGGTGAAACGCCTCTGGCCAACCTGTCTCCAGCTGAAATCGATGCCATCCGGGACATCATCGACCGCCTGGTGAATAAATTAAAAGATGTGGCCTCACGCCGTCAGGCAGCCCGACGCCGTGGTGCCCTGGATGTGTCCACCACCCTGCGCCGGGCCAACCGTTATCAGGGGGTTCCCATGTCCCTGGTCTTTAAAACCCATCCCCCCAGAAAAAGCAAAATTGTTACCCTTTGCGATGTTTCCGGCTCGGTCTGGTCCACCGCCCGGTTCATGCTGTCCGTGCTTTACGCCCTGCAGGACTGTTTCTCCGGTGTAAAAAGTTATGTGTTTGTGGCGGGCGTGGCGGATGTTTCCGATCTTTTCCAGGCCCATGACATCAATACCGCCATTGAAAAAATCTTTTCAGACAACCATCTGGCCACGGAAGTACCCACGGATTACGGGGAGTCATTTCTGCGTTTCCGCGAATCCCATTTACATGAACTGACCCGTCGGACAACAATGATCATCATCGGCGACGGCCGTTCCAATTATATGAATCCACGGGTCGATGTGCTCAATGAACTGCGAAAAAAATGCCGCCGCATTATCTGGCTCAACCCTGAACCCCTGGTCTTCTGGGACAATGGTGACAGCGACATGCGCCTGTTTCGAAAATACTGTCATGAAATCCGCCCATGCCGGAACCTGAATCAATTATGGGCTTTTGTCGAGGATCTGGTTTTGTGAGGATAGAATGAAAAACGCCCTGGCCACTATCCATGACACGTACCTTGAAAGATGTGATAATTCAGGCCTGCAAAAAAAAACATGGCGAGACACCATCGCCGTTGCCTTTCCACCGGACCTGGGCGACGGCCGGACAACCCGGCCCAGCACCCGCCTGGCCGGTGAGGGTGGTGACCTGGGCTGCGCCCTGCTGTGGATCGTTCAGTCCGCCCTGGTGCGGCCCTTTCTGAGCCTGATCCGTCTTCAGGCCGACCTTACGCCGGATCAGACGTCTTTGCTGTCCACATTCGGGCAAACCGACTGCGGGGCAATGGCCCATTCTGAGCCAAAGGAGGCACCGGTTGTTCTGACGACCGAGACTGTCGGGTTTCGATTAAACGGAATCAAAAAATACATTACCGCCGGCAGCCAGGCGGATTTTATCCTGATGAGCGCCCGGGGGCCAGGGGAGGAAAAAGTTTCCCGACTGTTGCTGCTGCCGGTCAGCGCCTTATCGGCACAGGAAATAATACCCCTGGACCTGGAGGCGCTCAGGACCACCAGCCATGGCCGCCTGACACTGGTGGACAAAACCGTCCCCGGTCACTACCTTCTGCCGTTGACGCCCCCGATGGTGCGCAAAGGGTTGAAGCTCAACGGTCTGGTAGAGCGCAGCCTGATCATGGAAGCCGTGCTGGCCTTCATGCTGTATCTCAACCGGCGTTTGGGAAGGCAGTTGTCATACGCCCCGGCAGATGAAGCCACCATTAAAAAACTGGCCGGCCAACAGACAGAATTTACCACCGCCGTCATTTGCCAGGCCCGAAGCGGCGCACAGGTTTGCCCGCAATGGGTCGATCTGCATACCGTCAGCACCGGTATCGAATCTATCTGCAATGCAGCAGCCGACCTGGATCCGGATACCAATACAGACCTGGCCAAACGCATCAACGACCTTCGCTTTATCCGGTCCCTGTGGGGATAACTCTACTTTTACGCAGTCCTCATTTTATACGTGCCCCGGCCCAGGGGTTTTCCCGGTAGGGTAGATTTTTACTGATGCTCCTTTTCACATTTATGAACTGCTAAAGTTCGTGGCGTGAAAACCCTCAGGCCTTTTCGGGGTCGAGAAGACGGGGGCAGATCCATAAAATGATACAGAGGGGAAAGCAGAGCAGGGCAAACAGGTCACCGTAGAGGCAGTAAAATGTTGTCCGTTTCTCCACGGGAAGCCGGTACAGGCGAATGCCCTCGGTAAAGGGGGGCTGTTGGGAAACGATCCGGCCCGACACATCTATAAAACCCGATATGCCTGTGTTGGCAGCCCGCGCCAGGGGCCTGCGGGTTTCAACGCACCTGAAAACCGCTATGGCAAAGTGCTGATAATGGGCGCTGGTGGGGCCGAACCACGAGTCATTGGAAATGTTGACCAGAAAGTCCGCCCCGCGGTTGACAAATTCCCGCGCCAACCGGGGGTAGATAACCTCAAAACATATCAGTGATCCGCAGGTGCCTGCCGCAGTGTCAAAAAGCGTATACGCTGTGCCGGCCGTGTACTGACGGGGGGCGGCATACCGGAGCTTGAGCACGTCGATAAATCCTAAGGGGAAAAACTCGCCGAATGGCAGCAAATGCAGCTTGTCGTGGTATGCCCTGATGCCGTTGCCATCGACGTAGAAGGCGCTGTTGTAGAACGTATAATTGTTTTTCGTGCCGCTATACCGAAACCCCCCGGTTATGAGTCCTGCATCATAGGTGCGCAGCAGGTTCAGCAGGCCCTCGGGCATTTTGTCCTGCAGGTAAAAAGGGATGGTTGTTTCCGGCCAGATAATCAGCCGCGCCCCTTTGGCGAGCGCCTCTTCTGTCATCCGCAGGTGCCGGGACATGATATCGTCCGTGTTCTTTTTTTCCCATTTTTCATCCTGCGCCGTGCTGCCCTGGATAACCGCAACCGTGGCCGGAGACCCGGCAGCAGATTCCTGCGGGTTTGGCGCATATTGTCCCAGGCGAATGCTTCCATACACGACAACCGCCAGTACAGCGACAAGGGCAGGCAGCACGCGCCTGCCGCACATGCGTTTATCCGGAAGGCAGGTACAGGCGCTGTACAGCGTGTAGCTGGTAAAAATAATCAGAAAGGAGAGGCCGTAGACACCGGCGATGTCTGCCACCTGTATCAGCTGCGGCACCCTGTACTGTGAATGTCCGAGCAGGCACCAGGGCATGCCGCCCAGAAGATTGGCGCGGCCGTATTCCATTACAACCCAGAGGCCGGCCAGCCCCACAGCCCGTATAAAAGGGGAGGGGCACAGCCGTAACACCCTGTTGGCCGTGGCACCGTAAAGGGCCCAGAAAATTCCGATTAAGGCGCCATTTACGACCAGCAAAAACAGCAGGCTGACGATAAAGCCGGCATTGCTGTACACATAAAGCGCGTAGAAGACCCAGTATGAAACGCCGATTGAAATCAGGGCACCGTAAAGCCATCCCAGCAAAAAAGCCTTTTTGGTGCCTGCCCTGGAAATGGCGTACCAGAACGGTATTGCCTGGACCCAGGCAAGTATCCAGAGCCCGGCACGCGGAAACGCCAGCACCTGAAGCAGGGCGGCCAGGCAGACCAGCAGAACGGGTTTTAACAGAGAACCCTTCTCCGTCCCGGCGCCTGACACAGGCTGCTTTCTCTTTTTAGATGTAGTCATAAAACTGAATTAAACATAAAAGCTCAATTATGTCCAAGAACAGATTGAAAGCGACCGTTATTTGTTGAAAACATTCTCCCGGAAACGTTTTTCGTGTCCTCACAAAAGATGGATGGATACTCCCTATACTCCAGTCTGATTGCAAAAACGGCCGTGGCGATTATGCCACGGCCGTTTTCTGTTCTTTTGCTGATCTGTTGTCCGGTTGTCCCGGCTGATGCCGGCCAGATCCTGATAGTTACTGCAGCCTCAGGGTTGTTGCTCCCTGACCGAATTTCGGCCCTGCAAGGGTCGTCATTTTCAGATTCGTCAGGTCGAACAGTGTGGTGCTCTGGTGGACATAGTCACCGGGCCCCTGATTACGCGCAAGATACATCCAGTTGATGAAGTCAAAGGCCTTGTTGTAGTCATACTTCCCGTAATCCTTCTTGAGCAGAGGGACCATGTCGTCATAGCGTCTATCTGAGTCGCCATCCACATAGGTGCCAGCCAGCGAGTTCATATTAAGGGTAAGAAAATGGTTGGTCTGAATCAGGGCGTCGCTGTAGGTTTCCTGCTGGTCAACACCATACAGAAGGGGTACCAGGAACTCCTGCCGGTGGTTCAGGTACCGGGTACCGTAATTGTGCGCTGATACCTCCAGGGACACACCCCCCCGGTTGGCCCCTTTTCCGTCGGCAATGGCATATATCCAGGAAACACCCCGCTTGGATTTTTTGATCATCGAAACGGCCTCTGGCAACTCATCGGCCTGTTCCATGACCCAGCGGGCGGTCAACAGGGTGCCCATGCCCACATCACCGGGGCTGCAATCAAAGGCCGGTACCATGTCCATGCCGATGCCAAGGCCTTTTTCGTTCATTCCGGCGATGCATCCTACCATTCCGGCCACCGTGACATTGACCATCCGGTTTCTGCCCTTGCCGAAGGTTTCAATAATAACCGGGTGATCGGAAAACCCCGCGCCGCCGAACATGAAGTCCCGGCCAAAATAGAGAACATCATTCACGGTGGCGTTGCCGTCCAGTATATGCGCGTTACACGAAAGTTCAAGGTTATCAAGAAGTTTTTCGATTTCAACAAGGGAAACCATAATCGGATAGCCGGCGCTCAAGAAGGCGTCAAAGCCCATATTGAGAAGCAGGACATCTTCGTAAGGAAGATCTATCCCCCGTGCCCTGGCACCCTCAGAAATGCCGTGCATTTCATCAAGATATT
Organism: Desulfosudis oleivorans Hxd3; assembly: GCF_000018405.1. NCBI lineage: Bacteria > Pseudomonadati > Thermodesulfobacteriota > Desulfobacteria > Desulfobacterales > Desulfosudaceae > Desulfosudis > Desulfosudis oleivorans. Next base: position 3,752,835 of record NC_009943.1, on the reverse strand, counting down.
CCTGGGGAATATATTTTTCATTGTACAGCGCGATTTTCTTGAAAGTGAAAAGCAGTATATCTGCCAGCGACGTATCGGGATAATCCGAGCGTTCCATGCCCAGGAACTCCAAGAGCATTTCCGCTATCGGTTCCAGAAATATGTCCGTGTCGATGCCTGTATTGCCCCCTATCATGCTGGTGCCGAGATCAATATAGAAATCATCAGAGGCAACCGCTCTGCACTTTTCCGGAATCAGATATCCCTGCTGGTAGCCCATTTCATATCCGCTGCCTTCCAGATGCAGGAAGGGCTGTTTCTGTCCTGTATCCGTGATGATATATTCCAGATAACCTTTTCCACCGGGCGCGTACACGCGATCGACTCTGAGGCCGGGTGCGGGTTCCGGGGTAGTCTGGGGAGGCGGGGGAGGTGGAGGTGGCTTGGGCGCAAAGGCGAACAACATCTGTGCCGGCAGAATCAAACAGAGAATTGTCAGGCCGAAGAGTGACAGGCGCTTCATAAAAGTCTCCTTTTAGTTGTTTTGTTGAAGCTCAAACCCTTTTATGAACCCGGGTTTTTGAATGAATACAGTTTTTGCTTCATTATATAGTGTCAGCACTAGCATTTATCGTGCCCGCATTAATAATTCTTAATATTCAAAATGTTATAATATATTTAAAAGCCAATACTGCCAAATAAGAGAATCCTTCTTGCCAAATATGATAAAATTACCTTATATTGAAAATCATTTTATAATTGCAGGGCCGCCAGAAGGGCATTCCATGACAATCAACTCCGACACGCTTTTGCAGCGCGTTCAGCAGCGTATTTTTGATGAGGGCGACCTGCAGGAAGGGCTGAATGAAGTCTATCATTGTGTTTCAGCGGTCATGCCTGTCGGTAAAATGAGCTGGCTCCAGTTTCATTATGACCTTAATATGTTAAGGGTTATCGCACAGGCCACGGAGATAGGCGGTGAAAAAACCAATTTCACTTACAATCTTCCGGGCGAGCTCATAGCGTTGCTGTGCAGCCGGGACATACCTGAAATTTACCTGATGAATCACCCGGAAAAGGACCCCCTGGGCAAAGAGATCTGTAATCGCGCCAAGCTTTTTGACTGGTCCTCCCTGTTTTTAAATTTTCAAAACCATACCGGCACGTACGGCGCGATAATGATAATGACAGACAGAAAGAACAGATATACCGAAGCGCATGGCCGTTTGCTCTCCGGTTTGAAGAAGCCCCTTCAGCGGGTGATGGATGCCCTTATTCTGGATAATGAAACAAGAAGCCCGCATCCAAAGCTGAAAGAACCGGTAAAAGACAAAAATGAGTTTTTCCGGCAGGTCACCCGGCGATTGTGCGGTCACCTTGACCTGCAAGCCGGTGTTTCCCAATGCCTTCAGTATCTCAGCCGATTTATGCCGGCTGACGCACTTTTTGTCCGGCAGCGGGAACCGGAGTTTCAATCCGAACGGGTGCTGGCGGAAAGTTATGGCTTCTTTCATCAGCAGACAGGGACCCTGATCCCTCTGCCCATTCCGGCCGACACAAGGCGAACCCCCGGGATACGCATCATCAACCGGCCTGAAGACTCTTCGGCCCTGAAACTCTATATGCCCATATTCGGGAGTGAAATATGCTGTATCAGCATGCCGCTGATTCATAAAGAGAGGCCGATTGGTGCTGCCGTTGTGGGCCTGGAAGGCAGGGCGCGTTATACGGAGGAGCACATGCAGCTTTTCGCGCTGCTTCATGATCCCTTTGTCCTGGCCTTGTCAAACAACATCCGGCACCGTGAGGTTATCCGGCTGAAGAATTTAGTTGAAGAAGAGAAAAAAGACCTGGCCGAAGAGTTGCACTGCACGGCGCCGGATACCATTATTGGCGGCAGCTTGGGTTTAGAGAAAGTCATGGAAAATGCCCGCCTCGTCGCCGGGCAGGACAGCCCGGTTTTGCTGACAGGAGAAACCGGGGTTGGCAAGGAGATGATCGCGAATTTCATTCACTGGCAGTCATCGCGCAAAGACGGCCCCTTGATAAAAGTCAATTGCGGCGCCATTCCGGATACGCTGGTGGACAGCGAACTGTTCGGTCATGAAAAGGGCGCGTTCACAGGGGCAACGCGGCAAAAATTGGGCCGCTTTGAAAGAGCCAATGGCGGGACGATCTTTCTGGATGAAATCGCTGAACTGCCCCTGCCAGCCCAGGTCCGCATGCTCCGGGTGCTGCACAATAAAATTATCGAGCGCGTGGGCGGCACGGAGTCCATACCCGTTGATATCCGTATCATTGCCGCCACCCACCGCAACCTGGAAGAACGGGTCAAAGCCGGCCGGTTTCGAGAAGATTTGTGGTTCCGCCTGAATGTTTTTCCCATCCGGATTCCTCCGCTTCGATCGAGAACCATGGACGTTCCGGCCCTTTCGGATCATTTTATTGAAAAGAAATCCCGTGAATTAAAGATTCATCCCACGCCCCCCCTGTCTCCCGACGCCATGGCAAGATTGACCGCTTACAGTTGGCCGGGAAATGTCCGCGAACTGGAAAATGTGATTGAAAGGGAGTTGATCCTGAATACAGGCGGGCCCCTGACCTTTCAGAACCTCAGCCCCACGCCCACGCATGAGGAACCTGCGGGTCATGACATGAAAACAGAGGACATCCTGTCCCTTGATGACCTTTTTGTTCGTCACGTCAAAAAAGTGCTGGTCCTTTCCAATGGCAAAATAAACGGTCCGGGCGGCGCCGCGGAAATGATGAAGATAAAGCCCAACACCCTTCGCAACCGGATGAAGAAACTGGGTATTGCCTACGGCCGGGAAAAGAGATGACATATCCGGATCAGGGGCGGAAAAACAGTATGGAAACACAATCAGGCCTTGCGTTGAACCGGATAATAGCGCGTGCCGCCTCCGGCGGAGACATCTACAAGACGTTTTGCGCGTTTTTTGATTGTATTCATCTCTCTGTGCCCGTTGACCGAATGAGTGTGGTTCAACTCGATTTTGACCGGAAAAGAATACGGATCATCGCCCAGGCCGCTTCCACGGGAAGTGAAAAAACCAATTTTTCTTATTCGGCGCCGGCGGATCTCTTTGCGCTGGCAGCCAACGACAATCTGCCTGAAATTTACATTATCAATGAACCGGAAACAGACCCCTTTGGAAACGATATTGCCGAGAGAACAGGCGGGGGGACGGACTGGTCTCTGCTGGGCATGTCCATTAAAGAACAAACATCTGTTTATGGGATGATTTTTTTTATTGCCGACAACAGGAACAGGTTTACGGATGCCCACATCCGCCTGCTCCAGGGATTAAAGAACGAGCATAAATGGCTGTTGGACACGATGATGCAGGACCACGAAAAAAAAATCCCGGGGCCGGATCATTATGAGCCTGTAGACGATAAATATGAGTTTTTTCGCCAGGTCACCCGGCGGATATGTGGCCATCTGGACCTGGAAGCCGGGGCTTTGCACTGCCTTCAATACCTGAGCCGGTTTATGCCCGCCACCGTGCTTTCGGTCTACCAGCGGGAGCAGGACATGAAGGCCGATCGCGAAGTGGTCAGGGTCACCGGCTTGTTGAAGGAGTATAGCGGCCTGGTCATTCCCCGGGATCCGGCAGGTCCGGGGGCCCCGGCAGGTAGGGCGGTTCCAAAAGTCAAAGTCACCAATCAGCCCGAACGCGATTCCGAGCTGAACAGTTATGTAAAATTATGGGGATCCGACTGGTCGGCGATTTCCATGTTTCTTTTTCATAAAAAAGTTCCCATCGGTATCGCTGCCATCAGCCAGGATGGGAAAAATCGCTATACCGAAGAACACAAAAATCTGTTTTCAATGCTCCATGACCCATTTGCCCTGGGCCTTTCCAATAATATCAAGCACCGTGAAGTGATCCGGCTGAAGAACCTGCTCGAAAAAGAGAAACAGTTTCTTAAGCAGGAAATTCGCAATCCGGAAGAAAATAAAATTATCGGCGGCAGCCTCGGCCTGAAAGGCGTCATGGACAAGGCCCGCCGCGTGGCCGATCAGGAAAGCCCGGTATTGCTGTCAGGGGAAACCGGCGTGGGCAAGGAAATCATCGCGAATTTCATTCACCAGAACTCTTCGCGAAAGGATGGCCCGTTAATCAAGGTGAATTGCGGCGCCATTCCGGACACCCTGGTGGACAGCGAACTGTTCGGGCATGAAAAAGGGGCCTTCACCGGCGCCGAGAGCCGGAAAATGGGCCGCTTTGAAAGGGCCGACAGGGGAACGATTTTTTTAGACGAAATCGCGGAACTCCCGCGCCATGTCCAGGTCCGCCTGCTCCGGGTACTTCAAAATAAAATCATCGAGCGCGTTGGGGGCACGGAGTCCATACCCGTGGATATTCGCATTATCGCCGCCACCAACCGCAACCTGGAAGAACAGGTCGTGTCCGGGCAATTTCGGGAAGATCTGTGGTTCCGCCTGAATGTTTTTCCGATCCGGATTCCCCCCTTGCGATCAAGGCAGGCGGACATCCCGGCGCTTGTCGCTTATTTTATTGAAAAAAAATCCCGCGAAATGAACCTTCACGTCAAACCGGTCCTGTCTCAGGACGCAATGGAGACATTGACCGCTTACAGTTGGCCGGGGAATGTTCGCGAACTGGAGAACGTGATTGAAAGAGAATTGATCCTGAGTAAAGACGGGTCGCTCACATTCCAGACCGTTATTCCCCGGATGTCAGGCGGCAAGACCCCGGACAATGGAAATGCAGACGATGGCGTTTTAGAACTGGATGAAGTCTATGCCCGGCACATCAAAAAAGTGCTGGTCCTGTCCAAAGGCAAAATAAACGGGCCCGGCGGTGCCGCGGAGATTCTGAAAATCAATCCCAACACCCTTCGCAACCGGATGAAAAAACTGGGTATCCCCCACGGCTGGAAAAAAGACAACGCTTCTTAAATAGAGTCCACCCATCTTTTGTGGAGACACGAAAGATTCTTTTGGTTATATTCCTTTCAGGCAGCATTTTTGATAACCTACTGAAAACAAGCTACAGGAGCAGAAAATGAGTATTGCTGATTTAACCCTGGATGGTACCGTTGCAGTGATCACAATGGACAATGGTGAAAACCGCCAGAACCTGGCCTTTGCTCAGGCCATGGGAAAGGCCATTGACGGGGCACTGGCAAACGAATCCGTAACCGCCATGATCATTACCTCCACCGGGGAGAAAATTTTTTCAGCCGGGGTTGACCTGGAATGGATGATGGACCGGTTTGCAAACAACGCCTTGGACGATATGCGGGCCTTTATGTACGGCATGAACGATGTGTTTAAAAAATGCCTCCTGGCGCCTGTCCCCGTGATCGCGGCCATCAACGGCCATGCCTTCGGCAACGGGGCTATCCTGTCCTGCGCCTGTGATTTCCGGTTCATGAAGTCGGACCGGGGCTTTTTCTGCTTTCCGGAGGTGGATGTCCGCATTCCATTTTTACCCGGAATGGTGGCCTTTGTGAAAAAGGCCATTCCCTACTACAAGTTCAATGAGATGAAGCTGACCGGCAAAAGGGTCGCCGCGCCGGAGCTGGAGGAACACCATATCATTGAAAAAGCCTGTGTCGATAAAGACGACCTCATGGCCCAGGCCCTGGCCTTTGCCCGGACATTTAACAAACAGAGGGGCATATTCGGCGAGCACAAGCGCCGGCTGCACAAACATATTGTTGACATTATCGACAATGAAGACCCGGAATATATTGAACCTCTGAATCTTATGATGTAAAGTATCTAATGGCTTTGTAAAAAGCCCAATATCTGCGTTGCGCTGCAGCCCTCGTCACTGCGACGTACGACAAGTACGCCTCATTCCTCGGGATTTGCGACGCCTTGATCTTGAACTTTTTACTTTGCCATCCCAAATAGATTTTTAGGAGTTCTTCATATTTTATTTATATATTTTGGATTTGATGTATATGAACCATTCTTTGTGACGTCCATCAGAATCCGCACTAATATCCCTATACGTAGAAGGAGCCTGCCATGCTGTTGCTGAACCCCAAAAAATACCAGGACAGAAACTACCCTGACGAACGGTCAAAAGAGATTATGCTCAAGACCATCGCGTTTTTTGAAAACAAGGGGATGAAAAAAATGAAGGAGGACACCTTCTCCTTTGAATTCACCCATGACTTTGCCGAGTTCTGCAAAAAAGAGAGAATTTTTGAGACCCTGTTTCTCCCCAAAGGCTATGGAGACGATGACCAGTATTACAGCACCTACCGCATGTATGAATTTTCCGAAATCACCGGTTTTTACGGCGCGGCCTACTGGTACATGTATCATGTATCCACTCTGGGGTTGGACCCGGTTTTTCTCGGGGACAACGAGGAGCTGAAACACCGGGCCGTTCAGCAGTTGAGAGAAAACCCCCTGTGCGCCTTCGGGCTGTCGGAAAAAGAGCATGGCGCGGATATTTACTCTTCAGAAATGAAACTGTATCCCCAGGATGACGGGACCTATCTTGCCAGAGGGACAAAGTATTATATCGGCAACGGTAACGAGGCTTCTACCATTACGGTTTTCGGCAAGATCGCCGGTACCGACGATTATGTATTTTTCGTGGTCGATTCCCACCATGAAAAATTTGAATGTGTTCAGAACGTGATAAAGGCCCAGAACTTTGTTTCCGAGTTTATCCTTCACGACTATCCCATCACCGATGCCGATATTTCCGCCCGGGGCCCCAAGGCCTGGGATGACATGCTCAACACCATCAATATCTGCAAGTTCAACATCGGTTCCGGTGCCACCGGTATTGTGACCCACTCTTTTTATGAAGCCATCAACCATGCCGCCCATAGAAATGTTTACGGCAAGTTTGTCACCGAATTTCCCCATGTCAAGCGGCTCTTCATGGACTCCTTCTGCCGCCTGGCGGGCATGAAACTTTTCGGTCTCAGGGCCACCGATTATATGCGGGCCGCGTCGGCCGAAGACAAGCGATACATGCTCTACAATCCAATCATGAAAATGAAGGTGGCCATCCAGGGAGAAGAGGTCCACGAGATGCTGTGGGATATTATCGCCGCCAAGGGGTTTGAAAAAGACAACTATTTTTCCCAGGCCGTGGTGGAATTGAAGGGCTTTCCCAAGCTGGAAGGAACCCGTCATGTGAATATGGCCCTGATTGCCAAGCTGCTGCCCAACTTTTTCTTCAATCCCAAGGAATACCCGGAAATACCGAGACTCAACGGACCTGAAAACGATGATTACCTGTTTCAGCAGGGCACCACCCGGGGATACGGCAAAATTCAGTTTCATGATTACAACATCGCCTATAACAGCGTCGACCTGCCCAACATCAACGTGTTTAAAGAGCAGATAAAGACCTTTGCCGATTGGCTGATGATCTCGGGCATGGAACTCAAAGACCAGATGATGAACGACTTTGATTTTCTCCTGGGTGTCGGTGAAATGTTTACCCTGGTGGCTTATGGCCAGCTGATTATCGAAAGCGCCGCCATCGAAAAGATCGATAACGAGCTTTTGAACCAGATTTTTGACGTGTTTGTTCGCGATTTTTCAAAATACGCGGTGGACATTCACGGTAAACCCACGTCAACCCAGGCCCAGAAAGACCAGGCCCTGAAAATCATCAAGAGCCCCGTAATTGACAACGACCAGTTTGCCCGGGTACTTGAAAAACACGTTTATTCTCTTGTTGACGCTTACCATATGAATCCCTGATTCGATGGCGGTGTAAAATATTTGAATAAGGCGGGGGTTCAATACTTCCGCCTTATTTGTTCTGTGAGGGACAAATGAGAAAAGACCCAGTCAGCGTTGATGTCCCGGAACTCAAGGAACTCCTGGAGCATTACCTTGACGCGGATGCCACCATCAACTTTGCCGTCAAGATCGTGGGGCACCCCGGTATCGGTAAATCGGATGTCGTCCGGCAGACGGCCAAAAAGAAGAACTTTCTTTTTATCGACACGCGTCTGGCCTTCAAGGAAAACATTGACCTCGGCGGATACCCGGTTCCCGACCACGAAGCCAAAAGAATGATCTATTACCGTCCGGGGTTTATTCCGCCGGACCATGTGCCGGAGGGCCTCGACGGCATCCTCTGGTTTCTGGATGAAGCCAACCGGGCCCATCCCACGGTTATTCAGACCCTGTTTCAGATTATCACTGAAAAAATCTGCGGTGAGCACCGGCTGGCTGACAGGACGTTTATTGTCCTGGCCGGCAATTTAGGTGAAACCGACAGCACCACCATCACCCGGTTTGATGATGCGGCCCTGGACGGGCGACTGGCCATTTTTCATCTGAAACCGGACGCGCAAAGCTGGCTGCATTGGGCTTACACGGAAAAGATACACCCGTCGGTCATGAGATACATCAGCCAGTATCCGGAAAGGCTCTGGGATGAAAATCATATCCATCCCAATCCCCGGGGCTGGCACCAGGTGTCCCAGGCTCTGGGCCTGTCCTATGGACTGCACACCCACGAGGCACTGGTCGCCTACCTGTCGACCCATCCGCTCTCCTCGCTTGAAAAAATGATCAGCGCCCTTGTGGGCCGGGTGGCCAGCGATGACTTTGTCCTTCAGCTGACCTGCCCCCGGCAACTGACCACTCAGGAGGTCCTTGATGGCGATCCCGTAAAGCTGGCGGCCATGAAAAACAACCAGGTCAGTCCGGAAGACGTTTTATGGGCCCTGACCGGCGCCTTAAATACATTGCGGGACATGAAGATCGCAGCCGGATCTGACTTGCAGGCAGGTGACCTGCGCACGCTGGCCAACATCCTGTCCTTTGTCAGTCACTTGAGGGCGGACATGCGTCTGTCTTTTGTGTATCAGCTGATCAAGACGTGTGCTGTGTTTACGCAGATCCCATCGGCTTTGCATCTTATGGAAGACAAAGCCCTGGCCGAAAGGATCGACCGACAGGTTTCAGAACTGCTGGAGAGTGCATGACCGGGACGTCTGTCATTGATAAATGGGATGACGTGTTATCACAATTATGGCGGCAAAGCCGCTTTGCCTCCTATTTTTATCAGGCCGTCTCCCTGGTCGGCAGTGAAAATGTTCCGACACTGGCCCTGGCGGTATCGTCGCGGCGGTTTGTCCTGTTTTACAATCAGCCGTTTGTGTTAAACACCCCGGCCGATCACCTGATTGGGTTGCTGATTCATGAAATGCTTCACATTGTGCTGAACCACGCGCATCGGGGGCGATCCGGCCAGAATGTCCATTTCCGTAACCTGGCCCAGGACATGGTCATCAATTCATACCTCAAGGGGCATGCAAGAACATTTTTTTCCAGAAAAGACGAGGGGGCACGGGCCTTTCTGGCCCTGCCGCCGGGTCTGCCCGAAATCCCCGCGGCCTTTGGCAAAAGAGTGGGCCGGACCGAAATTTTTGACGTGACCTGGGAGGCGGTTTATTTATGGCTTCTGGCCCGGCACCAGGACAGGGGCGAACGACATGGGGAAAACCGTCCGGCAGCCGGACCCTTGCCAGGTGCAGAGCCGTGGGAGAGCGGCAACCGGGATCCGGACAAGGCCCTGCCGCCGGAAGGCATACAATTTGTTGATGGTAACGGCGCGCCTCTGCCTACGGGTATTCATCTGTTCAGCACCGAGAATGCTCACCAACAGGCCAGGGCCGGCGCGGAGCGGATACTGGGTTTTGTCAGAAACCACGACGAATGCAGGGGTGAGCGGCTCTATTCAGACCTCAGCCGGCTGATCAGACAACCGGTGCCGGCCCGGGATCTGAAATGGAAAAAGACCGTCCGGTCCATCGCCGACCGCATGTGCCGGACCAGCCGCTGGGATTATTCATTTGCCCGGCCCAACCGGCGGTTTTTTGACGCCGGGATTTATGCGCCGGGGCGGTATCTGAAAAACAGGCCGCTGATCACCATTGTGGTGGACGTTTCCGGATCAATGACCGCCCATCCCGGTGAGTTGGAGGCCGCCTTCGGTGCCGTGGAAGAACTCACGTCTGATTTTCAGGTCAACCTGTTATGCATCGACCAGGACCTTTTCGTTCCCCGGCAACATGAAGCGGCACGCCCGGTGAATGGCGAATCAGGCCACTATCTGTATCAGAAGGGTGACTGGCGGCACATCAAAACCGGCAGCAGGGGGGCCACGTTTTTCGCGCCTCTGTTTAATGTTTATATGAAAAACCGTACCGGGGCCCTGGTTGTGATCACCGATGGAGAGATCTATGATCTGAACGCCCTTGCCCCCTATTCTCCAACGCTCTGGGTCATATCCGGCAACCGCAGGCAGTTTTTTAACCCGCCCTTTGGAAGCGTGATGGATATAACGGAAACATCATGAGCAAAACAGAAGAAACCAGTGATGCCCGGCGTATCTATGAGACGGGAAAAACCGTCAGGGATTTTGATTATGCTCAGGGCCTGGCCGATCTGGCTGCACTGGGCGATGCCGAGTATGTTTTCCGGGCCGGCCGGCTGTGGCCGGACTTTGATTTTAAAAACGGGCTGGCCGCGCTTGCACGGCTCAACAGCGGAAAATTCATCTACCATGCCGGATTGGAATGGAAACAGTTTGATTACGAGGCGGGGCAAAGAGTTCTGCTTGCAACCGGGGACCCGAAATATATATTTTATGCCGGTGCTTACTGGAAACAGTTTGACTTTCACAGGGGGGTTGAATGCCTGCTGAAAACCGGGGACTGCGAGTATCTTTTCCGGGCCGGTGCCATGTGGAAAGCGTTTGATTATCCAGCGGCCTGGAAAGTTCTTGAGTCAGAAGTAAAAGAGGGGGAGCACTGGCGGGGCCGGGCCTTTGAAAATGAAAAATGGCGGACGGCCCTGGCGGAAATATGGAAACAGGGCAGGATAAAGGATGATGCCGGTTAACGGCAGTGCCAGAAAAAATGAAACACAAAAGGCTCTTGCTTTTTACATCTGATTCTGGATGACAGGGATCCGTTTTTGAAAAAGGAGATGAATGCATGGCTGATAAATCAGGCAAAGTCGAACATTATGATAAACGGTTTGGCATCATAGCCATTGAAAAAGGATATATTGCCCCTGAAGATCTGATTGATGGTCTGAAAACACAGGTGGAAGAAGACATTCGGAATAATGCGCACCGTTTAATTGGAGAAATCCTGGTGGAAAAAGGGCGCATGACACTTTCCCAGGTCAATGACGTGGTTGCCGAAATTTTTTCCGGCTGATCCTTTTTCTTTTGATTTTGGCCGTGGGTTTGGGCGCCTGCTGAAAACCGGCGACTGCGAGTATCCTTTCCGCACACTCTTTCTGTGATAAACCGCAGCCGCCCTCCGTCGCTGTCGGTGAGCACTGACTGTATGCGCTTAACTGCTTAAGGCTTCAAACCCAAAGCTCCTTTGGTCGCGGTCAAAAGCTTGCCGACAGTGCCCTTTTTCCCGGCCATGATGCGTTGAAACATTTCCTCGGTGTTTTTCGGTGGCACGGTTTCAACTTCTTTTTTCACCAGTTTCAGGGCGCCGGTCTTGCAGGTGGTCACGCACAGGCCGCACCCGATGCATTTGTCGATATTCAGGACCGCCATTTTGTCCTTCACCACAAAGGCGTTCATCTGGCACCGGCGCACACATTTACCGCAGCCGTTACACAACGTCTCGTCAAGTGCGACAAAATAGTTGCTGGCCGCGAAATCCGCAGGCCGGGGCATGGTGCTCATCATCTCCAGAATGCCGCAGCAGCAGCCGCAGCAGAGGCAAATATACTCCGGGTTTATTTCATTGGCGGGTTGTATCACAAGCCCCTCTTTTTCCGCTTGGTCCAGGCGCTCCAGGGCTTCCTCTTTGGTAATGGTACGGGCCCAGCCATTCCGTTTATACATATCGCCAAAATCACCGAACCCCAGACAGGCTTCCAGCCTGTCCGTTGCCTTGCATGGTTCTCCCAGCATGGCTTTGCCTTTGCGGCAGATACATTCGGCCATACAGATGTCCCTGTCTGTTCTTTCGATGATGTTTCTGATTTCATCATAGGTGGCGATGCTGTGTTCCGGGGTAATGCTTTTGCCCACCGGAACGACCCGTACCTGGGGGATGGCCGTGGTCAGGTATTCGATGCCAAGCATTTTGGTCGCATATTCCCGGAGATCCAGGTAAAGGCCGGGGGTCATCCACTTAACCTGCATTTCATACATGCCGATGATGATGGGATGCAACGCGTACTGCCACACGCCTTCCACTTTTTTGGCAAATATGGCGCCCTTTTTTTCCATTGCAGAGAGTCGGCCGGCTACCTCGTCCAATGTCATTCCCAATACTTCGCCGGCTTTGTTGAAAATTGCATCCGCTGTTTCAAATTGCCAGCATTCCATATGCATTGCCAGCCGGGCCTCGTCAAGGCTGAACATGGCTTTGAGGATCCGCCGTTCCACCCCGGAAAATGTGCCCGGGTAACCCATCGGCTGTTTATCCAGGTGCTTCTGAAGGGCTTTATAGGTTTTCTCCCATTTTCGCAATTCAACCAGCTTGTCTTTTAGCGAGAGTGCCGCCTGCTTCATGTCGCCCCCTGTTTCTGCGTAAAGGATGATTGAAAGAGTGCTTTATGAAAAGTGGTAAGTTGTACTTTGCACTTATGGTGTTGTTCTGTCAAGTTAAATGTTTTTCATGCAACATGTAAATTTTCAGAGAAAAGCGGTTTTTCTTCTGTGTGTTTTTTAAATCCGCAGACCGTTTGTGCGGGCCGGGTCGGGCGCGTCAACCAGAAATCCATAAACGGGACGGTTGTATCTGCAGGCCCTTTTCTGTTGTGAGAACCCGGGGATTGTGGCATACACTTACCTCATGAATCCGTCTGTTTCCATTGTGCTTCCCGCTTACAACGAAGAGGCCCTGATCGGCCCCATGCTGGATCATGTGGTGAATGTCATGACCACCAACGGGTTCGACTACGAGATTCTGGTGGTAGATGACGGCAGCAGTGACCGGACCGCGGCCATTGTGCAAAAGCAGGCGGCCGAAAATTCCCGTATTCAGCTGATTCGGCATGAACAAAACCGGGGGTCCGGGGCCGCCATGCTCACGGGCTTTGCCGCCGCGCAAAAGGAACTGGTGTTTCTCACCGACGCGGACATGCAGTTTGACGTGGGTGAGATTATTGTTCTGCTGGCCGTGATGGGCCGGGCCGACATTGCCGCCGGTTACAGATACCCCCGGCGGGATCCCTTTGTTCGATGTTTGTATGCCCAGGGATGGCACATGCTGGTCACCCTGTTTTTTGGAAAAAGCGCCCGGGACATCAACTGCGCCTTCAAACTGATGCGTAAGGCCGTGATTGACGCCCTGAGAAACGACATCAAAAGCCAGGGCGCCATGTTCAGCGCCGAGTTTTTGATTCGGGCCCGGCGGGCCGGGTTTGCGGTTGTGAATGTGCCGGTGCACGGCCACCGGCCCAGAACCGCCGGTACGCCCACGGGCGCCAACCCGGCCGTGATCGCAAAAAGCATGGTGGAACTGGTCCGGCTGCGATTAAGCATGTGCAGGAAGGCATAAGGGCGTGCCGGGGACAGCCGCCGGCTGATGAAGAAAGGACAAAAAAGGCGGGGCTTTTTGGCCCCGCCTTTGTATTCAGTCGAGCAGGGATTTTTTAAAAAACAAGGGTCGAGATGAAACAATCCGGGCCGATGTCGGTGTCAGGCAGACGTGGCGCCGGTTCCTCGTCGTCTTCCAGGCAGTCGGCAATGCCGTTGCCGTCGGCGTCGGTGTCGGCAACACCGCACCCGCAGGCCCCGGGCTCGATCTTGTCCGGATCATCCGGGCAGAGGTCCACGCAGTCGGGCGTGCCGTCGCCGTCGGTATCCATATCACCAATGCCGTCGCCGTCGGTATCGTTGAGTACCCGGAAAATGTCGCTGTTCCCGTTTGTGTCACCCTCCACAAAGTAGCTGCCGGCTGCGCCAAAAGCCACATACATGCCGCAGTCGCTGACCGAAGGGGCATTGTTGATGCCGCCGCCGTATACGCCGGCCTCGTATCCGCCCACGGTATTGTCTATCCTGGAGATGAGTGTCGTTTTTTGATCCACAGTGTCGCGCAGAAAGACAAGATAGTCGGAGCTGGTATATTCAGTTACATCCGTAACAAGGTTGGTGGCTTGGGATCTAAAGGCCACATACCGGCCGTCGGGCGAGATGGAGGGCCTATCTGATGTGTTATTTCCTTCACTTGTTCCTCCATCCTCGGCACTGGCCACCACCATTTCACCGGAGGTCCGGTCATATACATAAACCTGATACTCTCCGTTACTGCCGCCATAGACCAGGTTGGTGGCATAGGAGTAAAATGCCACGTAACGGCCGCCGTAGCTGATGACCGGGTTGTCGCAGCCGCCATTCGCCCCATAAGTGGGAGTGATCTCTTCAGACAAGGCGCTTCCATAGGCCCGGCTGATCAGCTCAATGGCGCCGGAAGCGGTGTCGTAAACATAGATGTTTTGGTCCCCCGTATCAGGGTTGTTTGCTTCAAGCAGGTTGCTGGCCCTGGACTGAAAGCCCACGGCCGAACCGTCTCCGGAGATGGCCGGGTAGTAGGAATTGTTGTCGGGTTGTGCCCCGCCATAGGCCATGATCCGGGTGGTGGCGCCTTCCTGAGTGTCGCGGATAAAGATGGCGCTATAACTCGTGGCGCCGTCGTCGGTCAGGTTGGTGGCATAGGATTGGAAGGCCACATACCGCCCTCCAAAGCTGATGGACGGATAAGCACTGTTGCCGTTGGCGCCATAGCCGTGAGCTCCGTAAGTGCCGCCATAGTTGGGACTGACCAGGGCTGTTGTGCCGCCAACTGTGTCGCGGACAAACACCTGCTGGCCGTAAGTGCCGCCGGCAACCAGGTTGGTGGCGTTAGAATCAAAGGCCACATACTGGCCGTCGCCGCTGATGGCGGAGCTGGAGGAACCAAGATCCGCGCCATAGCCGTAGGGGGCGCCATAGGAGGCAGCCACGCTCACCAGCGTGGTGGTACCCTCAGTGGTGTCCCGCAGAAAAATATCCTTAGAATCGTTGATATCCCCATCCACCAGGGTGGATGCCTCGGACTCAAAGGCGATATACCGGCCATCCGCGGAAATCGACGGCCTGTAGCTGTCACCGTCTCCCTGGGTGCTGTCGGTGTGAAGGCTTTCCAGGGTGGCGCTGCCCTCGGCCACCGTCCCGGCCATGGCGTTCTGCGCAGGGAACAGCAGCAGCGCAAAAAGGAGTGCAGTCAGTACCAGTCGAATTGATTTTTTTGATCCCATAATAGCGTTACTCCTTGAAACATGACGATAAAACCAAAGATGCCTGTAAAATGCTTGTCGATACTATGGGGGATGAGGGGCAAATGCAATCTTTTTCATTCAGTGGCCGCTGTTTTTACAGACGTTACCGCTGCGTAAAAGGAGATGGTGTTTCTCACCGATGCGGACATACAGTTTGAGGTGAGTGAGATCGTGTCGCTGCTGGCGGTGATCGCAAAAAGCATGGTGGAGCTGGCCGGCTCCGATTAAGCATGTGCGGGAAGGCATAAGGGTGTGCCGGGGACCGCCGGTGGCTGATGAAGAAAGGACAAAAAAGGCGGGGCTTTTTAGCCCCGCCTTTGTATTCAGTCGGGCAGGTATTTTTTAAAAAACAAGCGTCGAGATGAAACAATCCGGGCCGATGTCGGTGTCAGGCAGACGTGGCGCCGGCTCGGGCTCGTCGTCTTCCAGGCAGTCGGCAATGCCGTTGCCGTCGGCGTCGGTGTCGGCAACACCGCACCCGCAGGCCCCGGGATCGATCTTGTTCGGATCATCCGGGCAGAGATCCGTGCAGTCCGGCGTACCATCGCCATCGCTGTCCGAATCGGCGATGCCGTCACCGTCGGTATCATAGAGAACGCGAAATATATCCCTTTCGCTGTTTTCATCCCCGGCCACAAGGGTGTCTTCGTCGGAGCCAAAGGTCACATACATGCCGCCGGCGCTGACCGCCGGCCAGTAGGTCATGGCTGCGCCGTAGACGGCGTCAGCGTCATACCCGGCCACAATGTTGTCTCTTCTGGACATCAGGGTGGTCTTGTTTTCCACGGTATCCCGCAGATAGGCGCCGGCAACGCCGGCGTTTTCAAAATCGACAAGATTTGATGCAGTAGATCTGAATGCCACATACCGGCCGTCGGAGGAGATGGCTGGGGTTTCGCTGGTGCTGTTGCCCCAGGCGGTGCCGCCGTCAACAGCGCTGGCGATCACCATGTCACCGGTGGTCCGGTCGTATACGAACACCTGATTTCCGGTGCTGCCGCCGTCGACCAGGTTAGTGGCATATGACTCAAAGGCCACGTACCGGCCCCCGTAGCTGATGGAGGGGCGTCTGCAAGTACCGTTCGCGCCATAGGTGGGGTCATCAAATTCGGCCATGGCGCTGCCATAGGCCCGGCTGATCATCTCGATGACGCCGGAGGCGGTGTCGTAAACAAAAATATTAACATATGATCCATCCGGGTTGTCGGCTGCCAGCAGGTTGGTGGCGTCAGACTGAAAGGCCACTGCCAAACCATCCCCGGAGATGGCCGGGGAGGTCACGCCGGCGTCAGGCTGTGCTCCGCCATAGGCCATAATTCGGGTGGTGGTGCCGGTCTGGGTGTCCCGGATAAACACATCCTGACTGCCGAAAGTGTCGCTGTCGGCCGTCAGGTTGGCGGCATCAGAATAGAAGGCCACATACCGGCCGTCAAAGCTGACAGACGGGCGTCCGCTTCGTCCGCCTCCGCCATAGCCATAGGGAGCACCGGTATCAACGCCTCCATAGTTGGGGCTGATCAGTTGGGTGGTGCCGGCAACGGTGTCGCGCATAAATATCTGGTAGTCCCCTGTGACTTGACCTGTCAGGTTGGTGGCCTGGGAGTCAAAAGCTACATACCGGCCGTCCCCGCTGATAGCGGGGTTTCGGGAACTGTTGTTTGCTCCATAGCCGGCAGGGGTAACACTTATCAGGGTAGTGACGCCTTCTGCCGTGTCCCGCAGCAGAATGTTATATTCGGCGTAGGTCGTGGTGTCCACCAGGGTGGTGGCGGACGATTCAAAGGCGATAAACCGGCCGTCGGCTGAAATTGAGGTCATGTCGCTGTAATCGTTGCCCTGGGTGCCGTCGGTGTGAAGGCTCTCCAGGGTGGCGCTGCCTTCAGCCACAACGCCGGCCACTGCATTCTGGCCCACCACCAGCAGGGCAAAAAGGGTGGTTGTCATCGCCAGTCGAGCCATTTTCCCAAATGATGTCATGGTTTACTCCTTACAAACCTTAAGAAAATTGATATTCATGCTTTAAAATTTTATTCAGTAATAATACAGGCGGCAGAGAAATTATTCAAGCTGTTTCGGTCCTGTTTGGCGGAGGGGATCGCGCCGGAAGGCCGTTTCCCGGTAAACGGGCCGGCCGTTGATAAATATCCGGTCCTGTAATATGATCAGCCCGTTAAATACAGGAAATCCGGCCCGGATATGTTACAAGCTGCTTCGGTCACGGAGCCAAAGCTTTAAAAAAATCAACAATATGAAGGAAAAACAGTTACAGGCGGATCGTAATGAGAAAAATTTTTGTCCTTGGTATAATGCTGGCCGCGGTTGCCGTGGGCTGTGACGACAGCAGAGACAGGAGCGTTCAGGGGTGGTTTGACGCGGGCATGGCCAGTGTACAGGCCGGACAGTACGACAAGGCGGTGGAAGCCTTTACCCGAGTACTGGACCTTTCGCCCGACTTTGCTCCGGCTTACAACAACCGGGCCGCGGCCCGCTGGGATCTGGGCGATTATGAAGGCGCCGTTGCAGACTACAACCGGGCACTGGCCATTAATCCTGATTTTCCCGAGTCCTATAACGGAAGAGGCAAGGCTTTTTGCGACATGGGCCAGATGGATAAGGCCCTGGCCGACCTGGACAGGGCCGTTGAGCTGGCCCCGGATTTTGCCGATGCCTACAACAATCGGGGCGTGGCCTTACGAAAAACAGGTGATTTTATCGGCGCCCTGGCCGACCACTCCCGGGCCATTCAGATGCGGCCGGACCGGGCCGCCGAGTTTTACAACGCCAGGGGCGTGACCTGGCTGGAAAAGGGAGATCCAGATAAGGCCATTGCCGACTTTACCGCGGCTCTTGCCGAAAATCCGGGGTTTGCCTGGGCGTATAACAACCTGGCTTCGGCATGGATGGAGAAGGGGCAGCCGGACCGGGCCATGGCCGCCTATGACAAGGCCCTTTCGATTTTTCCCCGCATGGCCGAGGCCTTAAGCGGCCGGGGATCGGTCCGCGCCCAGGCTGGTGACTACACCGGGGCACTGGCCGATCTGGACAAGGCCATCGAATTTTATCCCAGCTACCATACCGCTTATTATAACCGTGCCCGGGTGTATCAGCTGACCGGAAACCGGGAAAAGGCCCTGGCCAACGCGGTCAAGGCGGTGGGCCTTTTTCCGAATAATCCCCTTTATCAGGACCTGCTGAACATACTGGAGCAGCCGGCTTCCGCCCCCGGAGAGTAAACAGAACCAACCGGCCGACTTCATATATCGGCTATATCGGCCTGGAACAGAATTTTTCTGAACACGACAGGTGCATATGCGGATCGCGGTAGTCATGCCCACCTACAACGAGGCGGCCAATATCGGGAAAATGATCGACGTCCTGTTCGAAACGATATTTCCGGCGATGGACGGCTTCGATATGCACCTGGTGGTGGCCGACGACACCTCTCCGGACGGCACCGGCCGGATTGTGACGGATCGGATGACGGTTCATGAACGGCTTCATCTTTCAACCGGCGAAAGAAGAGGGCTCGGCCATGCGTATGTAAGAGGTTTTTCTTTTGCCATGGACCAGCTTTCCGCTGATGCCGTGGTGGAGATGGACGCCGACTTTCAGCACGATCCGCGTTACCTGATCGACATGGCAACGGCCTTTGAAAAAGGCGCCGACTACGTGATCGGTTCGCGTTTTATGGCCGGCGGCGCCATTCCGGACCAGTGGGCCTGGCACCGGAAGTTTATCAGCGTGGCAGGCAACCGGTTTGCCCGGCGCATGCTGGGGCTTGACGCGATTCACGACCTGACCACCGGGTTTCGGCTGACCCGGGTGGCCGGGGTTCTGGACCGGATCGACTTAAGCGGCCTGATGGCTTTAGACCGGTTTGCCTACAAGGTGGATCTGCTGTATAAAACCCTTGCTCTTGCCCGGACCGTGGTGGAGATTCCCATTGCGTTCGCCCCCCGGCAACGGGAAAAATCAAAGTTTAATTTTTCGGAACTGATCGCCACGTATAAGGTAGTTGCCAAACTGAGGATGTCGGGCCGATGAACGCAACCACCGCCATGCAGTTGAAAACGGTTTTTAAGAATCGCCCCTGGCTGGCCGCCGGCCTGGTCGGGGCTGTGGCCCTGGCGGTTCGAATTTTTGCGCTGTTGAGTTTTCAGAAAAGCCTTTACGCCGATTTTCTGCTGTTTGACGAGCAGGTTTACCACACCTGGGCCGTTCGAATGGCTTCCGGCGAGTTCGGCACCCTGAGCGTGCCCGATTTTGCGCCCCTTCCCGCCTATATCATGGCCGCGGTTTATACCCTGTTTGCCCCGGACCCGTTTTATATCCGTCTGCTGAACATGGCCCTGGGCACCGGGACCTGTATGATGATTGTTCTGGTCGGCCGACGCATGGGCGGGGCCCGGGTGGGCCTTTTCTCAGGCATGGTTGCGGCCCTGTATGCGCCCCTTGTCTTTTTCTCCGTGGTGCTGCACAAGACCGCGCTCTCGGTTTTTCTGTTTTCCGCTTTTGTGTATGCCTGCCTGGTGCTGATGGACGCGGTGTCGGAAGAAAAACAAAAACCGCTTCGACATACCTGGGCCTGGGCGATTCTGACCGGTGTGATCATGGCCCTGCTGATCAATGTGCGGTCCAACGCCGTTGTCATGATGCCGGTGGCCCTGGCCTGCGCGGCATGGGCGTGCTTCCGGGACCGGGTGCCGGTGCGTACCTGGCCGGCTGTTCTGGCCGGCTTTGTTCTGGGATTTGCCGTGGCGGTCTTACCCTTTGTGGTGCGGGACTATAAGATGACCGGCGCGTTTGCCGTCACCCCTGCCGGCGGGTTCAACCTTTATATCGCAAACAATCCGGACAATCCTTTCCCTTATTACCGGCCGGTACGGTTTGCCACATCCAATGCAACGCAGCAGGCCATCGGGTTTGTGATCGAGGCCAGCCGCCGCCAGGGGGAAAAGCTCTCCCCCCGGGAGGCGTCAGCCTACTGGACAGGGGAGGTCAAGCGGTTTGCAATGGAAAACCCGGCCGCCTTTGCCCGGAAAATCGGGGTCAAGGTGCTGGCCGCCTTCAACCGTTACGAGTCGGCGGACAATCACCACCTGGGTTTTTTAAAGGACTATATTTCATTTCTCAGATGGCCGCTTCTGTCCATCGGGCTGGTCCTGCCCCTGGGTATGGCCGGCCTGGTGATGCTGGGGTTTACGGATCGCAAAAAGGCACTGGCGGCCCTGGTCTGCCTGGCCTACGGCGCCACCATGGTCATTTTCTTTTCCAACGTTCGTATTCGCCTGCCCGTGATGGTGGTGCTGATTCCTTTTGCGGTTCTGGGCCTTGGCTGGCTGGTGTCCGCTCTGCGCCAGGGCTCGTTTAAAACAGCAGGGGCTTATATCGCTGCCGCCACTTTCTTTTTTGTTCTGGCCTTTGTGCCCGTGCCCGGCGACAAGGATTTTACCGCCTACCTGAATGTGCATGCCTCCAACCTGGCATCCAAAGATCGGCAGGCCGAGGCTCTTGTGTTCTGGGAGCGGTCAGCGGCGCTCTGCCAGCCTTATTCGGCCTTCGCCAACCTGGCCCTGGCCGGTTACTACGCGGACCATGGCGATTTTGAAAAAGCGGCGGTTTATATTGACAAGGTGCCGGACACCTCCCTGGCCGCGGCCCAGAAGTACGAGGCCCTGGGCGATCTGCTGCTGAGGCAGGGCCGGGTGGATGAGGCTATTGATGCATATAAAAAGTCGCTCGACATCAACTACGGTCAGCGGCAGCTGCGCATGAAGCTGTTCCGGCTTTACTGGGATATAGACCGGGGCCTTGCCGACCGGGAGTATGCCGTGTTCGAGTATGTCTCCTCTTTTTACGGGGCCATGCAGTGAAAAAGTTTTTTGCGCTTTTTATCGTGGCAAATCTTGGGCTGTCCGCCTTTTTCATTGACACCTGGCTTACACACAATCCGGGGTCCCGTGCCATTCCCATGATCACCCTTTTTGAGCAGGGCACCCTGAAGATTGACCGCTACGAGAAGTACACCCTTGATAAAAGCCGGATCAACGGCCATTACTATTCGGACAAGGCCCCGCTTTCCACCTTTATCACGCTGCCGTTTTACGGGATGGCAAGGCTTTCCGGGCTTGAGCATCTGGGGCCGGACCGTTATCCGGCCTATTCCCGGGCCTATACCCAAGGCCACCGGCCCGTTTATAATGACACGTTCGTGTTTCCAGGGTTCTGGGCCTATGCGACCGGCAGCCTGATGTGCGGCTCCCTGCCGTTTGTACTCATTCTGACGGCCGCCGCCTGGATGGTGAGGCGCGTAAACCCCTCAGTCTCTCCCGTGTGGCTGGTCTGCCTGCCTTTTTACGGTTCTTTTGTGTTTGTCTATGCCGGCGCCTTTTTTGGCCACCTGCTGGCAGCCCTGTTGCTGCTGCTGTCCTGCATACTGCTAAAGCGGGGACGGCCCCATTTTTATGCCGGCCTGCTGCTGGGGGCCGCCTTTCTGGCCGAATACCCGGTGGGCCTTGCCCTTCCCCTGTGGGCGGTCCTGATTGTTGTCCGGGAAAAGAGCGTAAAAAAGGCAGCGGCCTTTGTGGGCGGGTTTTTACCGGGCCTGCTGGCAAACAGTTTTTATGTCTTTATCATCACCGGCAGTCCTTTTTCCATGCCTTACAGCCATGTGAGCCACGAGGGGTTTGCCCCCATGCGGCAAAACCTGGGTTTTGGCCTGCCTCAACCGGAGGCGCTCTGGCACCTGCTGGTCTCTCCCTACCGGGGGCTGTTGTTTTTTGCGCCTTTTCTCGCGGTGGTCCTGGTTGTGTTCCTGTGGCGGAAGGAAAAGCAACTCGGGACGGTGGCTCTTGACTACACCGCCTGGTTTTCAGTCTGTTTTGTGCTGCTGTTTTCTTCCTACTACATGTGGGACGGCGGCTACGCCTATGGCCCCCGGCACCTGATTCCCGTTGCCGTTCTGCTGATTTATGAAGGGGTGGTGTGGGTGTCCCGGACAAAGCAGCCGCTGCTGTGGTTCTACAGCATTGCCGCCGCCGGGGTGGGAATGAGCTGGATGGCCAAATCCACAGTGGCCTTTCTGGCCGACCCGGCTGTTTCCAATCCGTTTTTTTCAATCATTGTTCCGGAATTTACCGCCGGCCGGTTCAACCCGAATAATCTCCTGACCATGATGTTCGGCCTGCCACCCATGGCCGGGGTCATCGCCTGGCCGCTGCTGTTTGTGGGGTTGATGATTGTCCTGGACCGGGCTTATTCCCGCTATTCCACAAAATAGAAAGTTTCCATCCACAAATGGTTTTTTTTACGATTTTTGTGTCAAACGGCAGGGATGCTTGTTGCTTCTGACCGCATGAAATTTTTACAACTGCGTGGTTATCGCCCATTGCAGCGCAGCCGAGTGCAAACGGGAAAAGTAAAAGGCATTTGAATTTATTTTATGCTGGATTTTCCAATCAGGTTGGGCAATGACGGGTACGGAAAAATCGCGCGGAGCACTAAAGTTTATTGATGTGCCGTCCGTTCTTTTGGGTCGCCGCACTGGGGTGCGGCGCTCCTGGCAAACCGCAGGTTGCCCGTGAACATTAGTCCGGAAACGAAGCACGGGTAAGCTGTCGTCTGGCCCGTGGCATCCGCCGATCGAAATCGGGATCGCTATCGAAATCGATCCGGTCCGGCGTTTTTTTGAAATTCGATACCGATACCGATACCGATCTGGATGATAAGGAAAGAGTGAAATATCCGGGCTTATGCAACCCACTTCCACAACCAGTAGTTCACGGTCAGCACATTCTGCCAGTAAATCCCGATCCACGCCAGGGGCACCACCATCAGCATCAGCTTCCATCCGACCACCGGCCGCAGAAGGATCGCAAGAAGAAAAAACAGACAAACATTGACGCTCTGGTACCGCAGCATGGACATGAAGGGCAAGGTCTGGTTGTAGGCCGAGCCCAGCACCACAAACGCGGTGTAGGCCAGGGCCACGGACCAGAGGAAGAGTTCGGTTGAGACCGGTGCCGGATTTCGGAAAAAAAGGGCTTTCAGAAAGGGGCCGGTCTGCTTCGGGGCGGCCAGCTTCAGCCCCCATGCCAGAAGAAACAGGACCGTGGCCGCGGCCACGGCGCCGTTGAGGGTGTCAATGTGACGGGCGTAATTGGCAAGATCGACCAGGGAAAAGGGGTTGACAAGGATGCCAAAGGCTTTGGAAGCCATGGTGCTGGAGGCAAAAAAGTCGCCGAAACAAAAAAAGGTGTAGGCACCGAAGGCGATGAAGCCTGAAACTGAAATCAGCAGCAGGCTAAGGCTGGCCAGGATTTTGCGGCCATTTGCCAGGCGGTCGAGCAGAATAATGACCAGGGCCGCCGGCACAAAGGGCTGCTTGGTAAAGGTGGCAAGGCCCAGGACCGGAAAGATCCATGCCGGCCGGCGGGTGACCCAGAGATAAAGGATCAGGACGAGCAGAAGGGCCACCAGGGGCTCGGTCATGCCGGCAAACCAGATAAAGCTCCCCGGCCAGCAAAGGATCAGCAGGCTGACGAGCAGGATGGTTTTTCTGCCAAAATGGGCCGTCATGCCGGGGGACCAGAGTACCAGCCAGAAGGCCAGGGTAAACACCACCGACAGGCCGGAAAAGACCAGGGTGGGTTTTGCGCCGGTTATGGCGCACAGGGACTTTGCCAGCAGGGGGTAGCCCGGATACCACTGGATCGTCGGCCGGGGGGTGTGCGGTTGCGCGGCGTTCCTGTAGCCGTTGACAATGATATTTTCATAGTGGCCCGCGTCCCATCGGTTCAGGTCAAGCCAGTTGTGCCAGGGCCGGGGAAATTCCAGGTGCCGGCCGGGGGATATACGGGCGCCTTTCTGTGACGCATCCACATAAACATGATGAAAGATCAGCAAAAAGTGGATGGCAAAAAACAGCAGGCCCACAGCCAGGGCCGGGAGATATGCTTTTATGCGGGTCGTTGCGTTCATGCCGGCCGGCCGGAGCCTTCTTGCAGCAGGGAGACAATGGTGTCGGCCACTCGGGCCGGAGAAAGACCGTCGGTGGCGATTTCATGATGGGCCGCGGCCCGGTAGAGGGGGATCCGGCGGGCCAGCACCCCGGCCACCTCGTCGGTAAAGCTTTTGTCCGCTGTCAGGGAAGGCCGCTGGGTGTCGGTCTGAATGCGTGACACAATGGTGTCGACGGAAGCGGTGAGCCAGAAGACCTGTCCGTTTTTCTTGAGGGCCGTTATGTTTTCCGGCCGTTCAATCACACCGCCGCCGGTGTCGATGATCAGGTTATCCCGGCCGGCCAGTTCAAGGGCCAGGGCCGCCTCTGCGTCCCGAAACCCCGGCCATCCCTGTTTTACCACGATTTCCGGGATGGAACACCCGGCCCGTCTGACGATTTCGGCGTCCATGCCGATACAGGGCATGTCCAGTTGCCGGGAAAGTATGGCACCCACTTCGCTTTTGCCGGTGCCCCGGTAGCCGATCAGTACAATGTTCATGACTTCAGATGCTCCATGACCACCCGGCGCATCACATCCGCCGGCCCGGTTTCGCCGGTGAATTTTTCAAACTGAAGCACGGCCTGGTTCACAAACAGCTCCACCCCGGAGACGGTTTTCAGGCCAAAGGCAGCGGCCTCGGTCAGCAGTTTTGTTTCCAGGGGGTTGTAAACCACGTCAAACACCGCCATGCCGGGCCGGAACAGGTCGGGCGGCACCAGGGAGGCATCGGTTTTGGGATGCATGCCAACGGGGGTGCAGTGAATCACGATATCGGCCCGGGCCATGGCATGGGCCAGGGCTTTATTCTCAAAGCCTGCGGCAGTGATGGTGGCGGACGTTCCGTTTTTCAGGTCCGACGAGAGCTGTTCCCGCAGGGCACTGTCGATGTCCAGCAGCACGAGTTCGGCAATGTCGGCCTGCCATGCCAGGGTAAAGGCAATGGCCCGGGCCACGCCGCCGGCCCCCAGCATCAGAACGGTTTTGCCGGATGTTTCCACCCCGGCATTTTTAAGGGCTTTTAACGCGCCGGGGCCGTCGGTGTTGGAGCCGGTCAGCCGGCCCTTTTCATTGACCACGGTGTTGATGGCGCCCATGGCCCGGTCCAGGTCCGTGATCTCATCCACATGGCCGATGGCCGAGATCTTGTGGGGAATGGTGATGCTCATGCCCCGGAAGTTTTCAAGGGCCCGCATGCCGGCCAGGGCCGGGCCCACATCATTCACCCGAAAGGCGACATAGACAAAATTAAGGTTCCGGGCGGCAAAGGCGGCGTTGTGAATGGCCGGGGACAGGCTGTGTTCCACCGGGTTGCCGATGACCGCGCACAGCCGGGTTGCTGTGTCAACAGAGTGCATGTTTACCTCGTGTGCTGGTTGCCGGTTTTTTTCATGGAGAGGCTTGTCGTTTTATGATCAGGCGGATTGTCCTGCCGGAAAGAGCTCTTTTAAGGTGGGGGTGAACAGGTACATCAGGCAGTTTTTTACCCACTTGCGAAAATCCGGGCCGTTGGGGTCCATGTTGAGCACCTGGCAGTGGTAGTGGGCCGCGCCCACAAAGTTGATCAGCAGGTTGAGCACCCCGTAGAACCACACCACGATGTTGTCCACGCTTTTTGCCATGCGCAGTTCATTGATAAGAATACCACCGCCGGTAAACACATACTTTGTAAAATGGTCAAAGGCCCGTGTTGTCTCTTCCGAATCGGCCTCTCCCGCGTTTTTCATCAGAATGCGCAGCACGTCCGGGTGTTTGAAAAAATGGTCCAGGGCCCGGTCGAGAAACAGGGAAAAGCCATCCTCCGGCGACATGACCGAGATGCCCTTGAGCCACGAGGTGAAATTGTCCAGCATTTCCTGACTCACCTGGGCCACCACGGCGCCGAACAGTTCGGACTTGGTAAAGTAGTGGTTGATCAGGGAGAAATGAAACCCTCCCTCGGCGGCAATGGTTCGGATGCTGGCCTTGTGGTAGGGGTACCGGACAAATACCTTGCGGGCCGCGGCAACAATCATCTCACGGGTGGCATCGCTTTTGGGTGTTGACTCCGGAAGGCGCCCCGGCCGTTTTGCCGTTGGTCGCGGCGTGCTGGCTTTTTTGGGTTTCATGAGACGGATCATAGGCCAGCCCGTGCCGGTTGTCAACTGTTGTGATGTTATAAATATGGGAAATACCTGATAATGGTTGAGGGTAAAAAATAAATATACGTATGTACAAAAAACCCCTTGACATCCCGCGACGGAGAGTTATTATACAACTGTACAAAACGTTTTGGCCAAAAACAGAACCGCTGATGCATCGGCCCAATGCCAGGAACCATTTATTAAAGGAGCAGAGCCATTATGTCAGATCAGACCTTTACCATTACCGTCAATGTCAGGGAGCTGTTAACCGAATTTATACCCAAGCTGGCCGCGGAGTATGTCCAAATGCGGGGGGCACAGGAGGAGTTGAAAGGCACGGAACTGACCCTGAACGTGGATATTTCAGGGGCCGTGTACGGTTTTGTCATCAAGGACGGCGTGGACTTTACCGTGCAGGAAGGGCCCATTGACAATCCCAGGGTCCACATCGCCCTTTCGCTTGAAACCATTGCAAAAATGGCGGACATGAAGAACATTGACATGCTGCTCGGCATGCAGAGCCAGCTCACCCGGAAAAAATATGATGTTCTGACCGGGCTGAAAGGCACCAGCGTGTTTGCGATCAAAAACCCGGACGGCACGGTTTCCGATATTTCGGTCACCTTTAACGGCGCCCAGACCCCAAAGGTGGGCCTGCGCCTCTCCATGGAGGACGCCAACCGGATCAACCGGGGCGAGGAAAATCCCATTCAACTTTTCATGAGCGGCCGCATGGAGATCGACGGCGAGATGGCCTTTGCTATGATGCTGCAACCGCTTTTTACATAGTTTCCATCCATAAATGGCCTTTTTCCGCAATCTCTGCGTCAAACTGCGGGCTTCCTTGTGCGGCGTACAACAGTACGCCTCCGCTGAATCCCTTGTTTTCCTTGACCTTGCGAAATCCCGCCATGGCGGGACTGAATTGGAAACATTTTGCGTGTCCTCACAACAGATGGGTGGACACTAGATAGTTTGAAGAAGCGGTTTTCCGGCGATGGCCGGCCGGCGAATCAATAACAGGGCGTTTTGCCGGGGGCCGTCGCCGGCAACCATATGTTGTAAAAGAGCAGTCTCCCCTTCAAGCGGGCGGCGCCGGGATGAAAAAGTACTGGCGTTAGGGGCTGGGTCCGGATATGGTTGATCGGACTCAGCCCGCCCTTTTATTCGGGCGATCATCTGGATGACGGCAATCGACAACAACCAGGAGTGGTCCATGGGCATTATCAGAAAATGGTTTTACCGGGTTCGGCTGGCCCTGCTGATGTACGGCTTTGCCTGGGTGATGCGGGTGGCCGGCATGATCAACAGGGAGTTTTCCGCCCGGCTGGCCGAAACCGATTTTGTATTTATCATGGCATCCAAAGAGGACGACACGGCCCGCTATTTTCAGTGTGCCAACGGCAGGCTGCGCTCCGGCCGGCGTCCCATACCAAGGGACTTCGGCCTGATCTGGAAAGACAACCAGGCCGGGGGCAGGGCCATGATGGACATGCTGATGGGAAAGCCCAAGGCCCTTTATCGTGCCGTGGTCAACGGCGTGCTGCTGCTGGAAGGGGATGCCAAGTCCATTGCCTGGTTCATGGAGACCGTCAACCGGCTCAACCGGGTGTTCCGGCCGAAGAAAAAGAAAGCGGTCCATACTGAAAAATAGGGCCTTTTATTTTAATGGGTTGTTTGAAATTTGCTTCAATTCGAAAAACTTTTCAGGGAGGCTTTATGCGGTTGATTCTCAGGGCCGTGGTCGTTGTATGTGGCTTATTCGCGGCGGCTTCCTTTGCCGGCGCCACCGACGGCCAGTGGCAGCTTATTGGGTCGGCTGACGGTGTCGACACCTATCGAATGACCCACCCGCGAACCGAGGTGTGCACATTCAAGGGCGTGGGCTTTGTGGATGCCAAGATCGAGATCATCGGCGAGGTGTTTCGGGATATTCCGGCCTATCCGGAATGGATGGCCAACTGCAAAAAAGCCACCATCCTCAAAACCATTGACCGAAACACATACATCATCAACACCGTAATCAGCGCGCCGTTTCCCTACAAGGACAGGGACATGGTGGTGGAGAATCAGTCCATTTACAATTTTGAAAACGGGACGGCCCAGCTCACCTTCAGGCTGGCCAGAAATTTTGATTTTCCCGAACAGTCCTGCTGTTTGCGGCTTACCGACCTGGAGGGCCAGTACTATTTTGAATATTTCGGCAGAGACAAGACCCGGGTCACCTACCAGTACCGCTCCGATCCCGGGGGAAACGTGCCGGTGGGCCTGGCCAACGAGTTTCAGATCAAGCACTATCCGGCCATCAATATTGCCGGGCTTCGGGAGATGGTGAAAAAGAAAAAATACATTCGGGCCGGTCTGGCATCGCCGGAATACGCGATGATTGAACGCATGCTGGACGACAAAAAGCTGGTGTCAAACATTTTAAAAAAGCGGGTAGGTGAATACATCATCGACCCGGTGCTGCTGGACATGCTGTTCGAAATGACCACCACCCGGCAAATCGTGGATAATGTGTATGCTACCCGATCCGACTTTGAAAGCATTCGCCAGGGCATGATGGACCTGTTGAACGTGGTGGGGGCCAGGGGGCTTGCCGGCATCCAGCGGCAGGAGGTGGACGCCGTTGTCGCTTACCTGTCGGACAAGCCGTTTGACACCTTTTTTTCCATGGAAAAGCTGATGGAGGAGCGGTGGCTGGTGGATGAGATCGCAAAGGAAAAAAGGCTGGTCCACGGGCTGCTTGAAAGGGAAAGTCCGCTGGCCGAGGTGGTGTTTGAAAAAGTGGCCACCTCTCCTGTTGCGGTAAGATCTTTTATTGAAGACCGGCAGTTGGCAGACCGGATTCTGACGGATCCGTTTTTACGCCGGAAACTGTGGGAAGACAGTGTTCTCCGGGACCGCCTGGCCGAGGAACTGGGGGCCTTTAAAACCTCCAAAGAGTTTGAGAATCTTATCGCCGAGCGGGTAAAAAGCTATTCATCATAGCCTTCCCGTATTGTTAGGCGGCACTGTTTGGGGCGTGATTAAACGGGTAACGCACTTTTTATCCAGATCCAAATCAAAATCGGGATCGGAACACCGGAGAATCGATTTTGACAGCAGGACTTTTTTGCGGTTGATAACAGTCGGAACAGGTACGTTTCATAAAAAACAGGGAGCAGGATATGTTCATCATCACACATCGGCACATCGGACATCGCGTGGCATGCGTGTGTCTCGCGATTTTTTTATCCTGCGCCGCTTCCAACGTTCGGGCGGCGAACATGACCAGGGCACAAATGCAGACCATACTGGATGAGAGCATTGAGGCCCTGCTCACCGGGCAGCCCTTTGGCCCGGGCCTGGAGACAAAACAGCTGGCCTTAAGAAAATCTTTTGAAGCCGGCGCTGTTACAAAGGACCAGTTGATCGGCATGGTGGAAACATCGATGATGCCGATGCTGGATGCCTACCATGAACGGATATCGGTCGACAGCCTGAAAACCCTGCCGGCGCGCGTGGAGCCACTGCTCTCTCCCTATATGAGCTGGGAAGAGGTAAAGGCCGCGGGCTGGCGGATTGCATCCCCCCATATCAACAAGAGCATCAAGGATCTGCTCACCGGGCAGCCCTTCAGTCCGGACCTGGTGAAAAAGCAGCTGGTTGTAAGGAAGATGTTTGAAGCCGGCCTGATCACCAAGCCGGAGTGTATCGCCATGGTGGAGGCGGCGATGCTGCCGATCCTGAACGAGCACAGGACCTCCCGGTATATTTTAAAAGAGATGCCCGATCGGGTGGAGGCCCTGCTTTCTCCTTACATGAGCTGGGAGGAGGTTACGGAGGCGGCCTGGCGGATGGGGTCCTCCCTGATCAAGGACGGGGACCAGATGGTCCTTTCCATCGGTACCCTTGCACCGCCCGGCACACCGTGGATGAATATGCCAGAAAAGGTGCTGCTGCCCCGGATCGCGAAGCTTTCCAATAAAAAGGTCGTCATCAAGGTATACGGCGGCGGGGTTATGGGTGAAGACACCGACATCCTGCGGAAAATGGATATCGGCCAGCTCAGCGGCTGCGGGTGCACGGCCCTTGGCATTCTGGCGGCCTCTCCGGAAACAGCCGTCTTTCTGCTGCCCGGGTTTTTCAGGAATTACGATGAAGTGGACTTTATAATGGAAAAGTTCAGAAAAAGGATCGACCGGTCTTTTGAGGAGCGGGGGTATATCCTGGGCGCCCTGATCGACACCGGTTTTTTCTACATGTTTTTCAAAAACCCGGTGGCCGGCCTGGCTGACCTGAAAAAACAGAAACTGCTGACCTGGTTCGGTGAAGTGGAGACCACATTTTACAAGGAGCTCGGTATCGACGCCACGCCGGTGGCGGTGCCCGAGACGATTGCGGCCCTGAGTACAGGCCTGGCCAATGCCAACCTGGCGCCGGCCGCCTGGATGCTGGGTATGCAGGCCTACCAGTACGCTGACTACTATTTTACCCCTCCGCTGCTGTATTCCCCCGGCGCCATCGTGGTTTCCGTAGCCACCAAGGAAAAGCTTCGCAAGCAGTTCGGTGTGTCCGAGACCCTGGCCTACAATGTCCAGGAAATGCTGATTTACGAGGTCAGCAGGCTGGAGCCGGAGTGGAAAAAAGAGGTGCGGGATTATGAGGCCAGGAGCCTGAAGGCGTTTCAGGTCAAGTGCGGCATGAAGCCCGTGCCGCTTTCCGTGGAGGACCAGAAGACGATTGCCGAGGCGGCATCGCGGGTTTATGAAAAGCTGGCGGATAAAGCCTATCCCCGGTCATTGATGGCAGACATGCAAAAGGCGCTTGAGGCGTACCGGGCCGGCTTGTAACTATCTATTTTTAATATGCTGTAGCGGTTTTTCGTTCTTGCGAAAAACAGGGTAAAGAAAACAAATAAAGGTTGACAAGGAAGGTTCATGTGAATAGTATGAACTGACATGTCAGTTTTTACCGGAAATGACCGGTTTATATCCCGGAATGCCGGGATATCCGGAAACTTTCTTCAATCATACAGGACTCTGGAGGCGACACATGATTAATTTTTCGATGTCAAAACAGCAGCAGATGGTCAAAAAGGAGGTCGCGAAGTTAGTTAAAAACATTGTGGCCGACACCGCCCACGACATGGATGAAAGCGGCCAGATTCCGGCCGACGCCATTGACAAGGCATGGGGACTGGGGGCTTCCATCTCCATGGTGCCCGAGGAGTACGGCGGATACGGCATGGCCGACTCTCCCCTGGAGACCGCCCTGGTGCTGGAGGAGCTGGCTTTTGGCGATATGGCTTTTGCCGTGGCGGTCACTGCTCCTTCCCTGTTTATCACGCCGGTGGCCAAGATGGGCACCGAGGACCAGAAGAAAAAATACCTGCCCCTGTTCTGCAAAGAGGAATATGCCGCCTGCACCATGGCGTTAAACGAACCCCGGTTTGGTTTTGACGCCGTGGATCTGAAGACAACGGCCGAGAAGAAGGGCGGTGCCTATGTGTTAAACGGCGAAAAATGTTTTGTGCCCATGGGGGCCAACGCCTCTCACATGCTGGTGGCGGCCAACCTGGACGGCAAAAGCCAGTTGTTTATCGTGGATACGAAAAATCCGGGCGTCAAAATGGGAGACCGGGAAAAGACCCTGGGCATGTATGCCCTTGAAATGAACCGGGTGGTTTTTGAAAACTGCGAAGTGCCGGCCGAAGACCGGCTGGGCGGTGAGGAAGGGTGTGATTTTGACGCTTTCCTTCAGCGCTCCCGGGTCGGTATGGCCGCCATGGCTGCGGGTGTGACCAACGCCTCCTACCTGTTTGCCCGTGAATATGCCAAGACACGGGTTCAGTTCGGCCAACCCATTGCATATCGCCAGTCCGTGGCCTTCATGCTGGCGGAGATGGCCTACGAGGTGGATTCCATTCGTCTGATGGCGTGGAAAGCCGCATCGGCCCTTGAGGCCGGCAAAAACGCGACACGGGAAGCCTACCTGGCAAAGATGTATGCCGGTGAAATGGCCATGAAGATGTGCGACTACGGTGTTCAGCTCATGGGCGGACACGGATACATCCGCGAATACCCGGTGGAGCGTTACTACAGAAACGCCAGAGGGTTTTCCAATCTCGAGGCCATGGCCACCATCTAGGGTGTCTGGCATTCAACAATGAAACGATATCGATTTTAACAGGTAAGGAGAGACCCATGTTAGATCTTGAATACTCAGAAAAACTGGAAAAAGTCCGCATGAGCATGAACACCCTGTCCAAGTCCATGCTGCGACCCATTGCACGCAAATATGATGAAGCCGAGCATGAATACCCAAAGGAGCTGGATGTGTTTAGGGGCCTGTCCGTGATGGGCGGGAAAAAGAAGAAAAAGGACGGTGATACCGACAAGAAAAAAGAAAAAGTGGCCAGCGACACCGGCACCAACCTGGGCACCATCGTGACGGTTGAGGAGATGTGCTGGGGCGACGTGGGCCTGCTGCTGTCCATTCCCAATGCCGGCCTGGGCAACGCGGCCATTTCCGCAGTGGCCACCGAAGAGCAGCTGGAGAAGTTCGGTGGCAAGTGGGCCGCCATGGCCATCACCGAACCCGAATCGGGTTCCGACTCCGGTTCGATCTGCACCACCGCGGTGCTGGATGGGGACGAGTGGGTGTTAAACGGCGAAAAGATATTTGTCACCTGCGCCGATCGGTGCGATGCCGTGGTGGTGTGGGCCACGGTGGACAAGGAGGCCGGCAAGGCGGGCATCAAGTCGTTTGTGGTGGAAAAGGGCACCCCCGGCTTCAAGCTGGAGCACCTGGAACACAAACTGGGCATCCGGGCCTCTGATACCGGTACTTTTGTGTTAAAAGACTGCCGCATTCCCAAGGAGAACCTGCTGGGCAGTTCGGAGGTGAAAAAGACCGAAGGCTTCAAGGGCGTCATGAAGACCTTTGACAACACCCGGCCCATGGTGGCAGCCATGGCCAACGGCGTGGCAAAGGCGGCCGTGGACTTTACCCGGGAAAAGCTGGAGGAGGCCGGCTATAATCTGGACTACAGCAAGAACCCCGGCAACCTGTCCGCGGTGGAAAAGGATTTCTATTGGATGGAGGCCCATCTGGATGCCATGCGCCTGCTGACCCTGCGGGCCGCCTGGATGGCCGACAACGAGGAGTTCAATAACCTGGAGGCCTCCATGTCCAAGGCAAAGGCCGGCCGATACGGCACCCTGATCACCCAGAAATGCTGCGAATTGATGGGGCCGCTGGGCTACTCCCGGGAGAATCTGGCGGAAAAGTGGATGCGTGACAGCAAGATTCTCGACATCTTCGAGGGCACCGGTCAGATTCAGCACCTGATCATCGCAAGAAATATATTGAATTTGTCCAGCAAAGAGCTTAAATAAAAAAATGTTGTTTTTTTCTACAGCAACACAGACTGCGTGTAAGCTCTTTCAACATAAGGACTAATTTTTCAAGGAGGATTTTCAATGAAGCTGGAAGACATTAAAAAAATTGCGGTTATCGGATCCGGCGCCATGGGCCACGGTATTGCCCAGGTATGTATCATGGCCGGCTACACAGTCGTGATGGTGGATGTGAAGCAGGAGTTTCTTGACAACGGCATGAAGAAGGTCAAAGAGAGCATGGACTTTCTGGTGGGCAAGGGCAAGCTCTCTGCCGAGGACAAGGACCGGATGATGGGCCAGCTCTCCACCTCCCTGGACAACAAGGCGGCGGTGGCTGACGTTCAGGTGGTGATCGAGGCCGTGCCCGAGATCATGGACCTGAAAAAGAAGGTGTTTGCCGATGTGTCGTCCGCTGCCCCGGCCGAGGCCCTGCTGGCCTCCAACACCTCCACCATGAGCATCACCGAGATCGCCACCGCGGTGACCAAGCCCGAGCGGTTTCTGGGCATGCACTTTTTCAACCCGGTCAACCGGATGAAGCTGGTGGAGGTGATTTTCGGCGAGAAGACCTCCGCGGAAAACGTGGACCTGCTGTGCGAACTGTCCAAGAAAATCGGCAAGATTCCGGTCAAGGTCCTCAAGGACTCCCCCGGCTTTATCGTCAACCGCATCGGCGCGCCCAATCAGGCTCTGATCAGCGCCATTCTGGATGAAGGTGCCATCAAGCCCGACGAGATCGACGCCATCATGAAGCAGATGGGCATGCCCATGGGCCCCTTTGAGCTGGCCGACTACGTGGGCATCGACGTGTTCTATCACACCCTGAAATACTACTCCGAGACCCTTTCCAAGGACTTTACCCCGGGCAAGACGCTTCAGGCCCTGCTGGACAAGGGCGACCTGGGCATGAAGACCGGCAAGGGCATCTACGAGTGGGAGGGCGGCAAGGCCAAGATCGACACCTCCAAGACCTCCACCGAGATCACCCCCATGGAGTTCCTGGCCATCCAGGTCAACGAGGCGGTGCGGGTATACAAGGAAGGCATTGCCGAGTCAGTGGAAGATATTGACCAGGGCATGGTCCACGGCATGCGGGCTTTTGCCGGCCCCTTTACCCTGGCCGCGGGCACCGATCCCAAGCAGCTGACCGATACCCTCAACAAGCTGCATGCCAAGTACGGTCTGGACATTTTCAAGCCTGAGCCCGAGATTCAGGACGGTTCTTTCAAGACCATGGGAAAATAATCCGGTATCAAGGTAAAAGGATGTTTTTCGGCGGGAAAGCGTGCATGTCATGCTTTCCCGCTTTTTTTTCCGGAACATGGCCGGGGCCTCATTCCGCTGTTCCCGCATTTGCTTGAAAATTGTGTTTTCCGGTTGTATCGTGGATGGCAAAACCCGGCATGGCAAAAAGCCACGGACAATCTTTATGATTAACAAAATGAGGTGCTGATGAATACGTATAAAGTGAAGTTTCTGCCCCACGAGCGGGTGGTTGAGGTAGCCGAAGGCGATAACCTGATCAAGGCGGCCATGGAGGCGGGCGTGCATATTAATGCCTCCTGCGGCGGCGAAGGCGTGTGCGGCAAGTGCCGGGTGGTGATAGAGTCGGGATCGGTGGAAGGCGGGCTTTCGGAAAAACTGGCCAAGGAAGATATTGACGCCGGGGTCCGGCTGGCCTGCCGGTCAAAGGTGGTCGAAGACCTGACGGTGCGCATTCCCGTTGAGTCTTCCATGTCCGACAAGAGCGCCCTGGACATTCAGCGGGTGCCGCGCAAGACGGCCCGCATCATGCAGATGGATTTCGAGCAGCTCAAGGACCAGGGCCTGTTTGTGCCGCCCGTGGAAAAGAAGTACCTGGAGCTGCCTCCCCCGGACGCCGGAGAAAACGTGCCGGACGTTACCCGGCTGGTCAATGTGCTGCGCCTGAAACACGACGAGCACCGGCTGGAGTTTCTGCTGCCTGTTATCCGTCTGATTCCCGATGTGATCCGGGAGCAGGACTTCAAGGTCACGGTCACCCTGGTGCGGCCCGTGCGGGAAGACGGGGGCAAGACCCAGGTCATCAATATTCAGCCTGGCGATACCACGGCCATGAACTACGCCATTGCCGTGGATATCGGCACCACAACGGTCTACGGCGAGCTCATCGACCTGGGCTCCGGTGAGATTCTGGCCAGGGAAGGCGACTTTAACGCCCAGATCAGCTTTGGCGAGGACATCATCACCCGCATCGTGCACGCGGAAAAGCCCGGCGGGCTGAAAAAACTCCACGACCTGGTCACCGGCACCATCAACAAGATCATTAAATCCGTGATCAAACAGTCCGGCGTGGATCCGGAAAATATCTCCACCATCACCCTGGCCGGCAACACCACCATGACCCAGCTGCTGCTGGAGGTCAATCCCCGGCATATCCGGCGGTCGCCCTATGTGCCGGCCTCCACCTTCTATCCGCCCATTCGGGCACGGGATATCGACCTGGCCCTGGGCGAGCATGTCACGGCCCTGGTCTACCCCCAGATCTCCAGTTACGTGGGCGGCGACATTGTGGCCGGGGTCATGGGGTCCGGCCTTTACCGTTCCGAAGAGCTGACCCTTTTCATCGACATCGGCACCAACGCCGAGATCGTCATCGGCAACAGGGACTGGCTGGTGTGCGCCGCCTGTTCAGCGGGGCCGGCCTTTGAGGGCGGAGGCATCACATTCGGCATGCGGGCCGCCAAAGGGGCCATCGAGGATTTTTCCATCGACCCGGAAACCCTGGAGCCCATGCTCCTTACACACGGCAACACCAAGCCGGTGGGCATCTGCGGGTCGGGCCTTATCATCATGGTGGCCCAGCTCTTTGAGGCCGGTGTCATCGACAGCGGCGGCCAGATCAACAAGGACCTGGACAATCCGCGCATTCGTCATAAGGACAATATCTACGAATACGTGGTGGTGTGGAAGGAGAGCACCGGCATCGACCGGGACATCGTGCTCACCGAGATCGACATCGACAACCTGATTCGGGCCAAGGGCGCCATCTACAGCGGGAGCCAGACCCTGCTCGACGAGGTCGGCCTGGGTATTGATCAGATTTCGCGCATCGTGCTCTCCGGCGGGTTCGGCAGCTACATCGATTTGGAAAAGGCCATGACCATCGGCCTGTTGCCGGAAATCGAGCCGGAAAAGGTCACCTTTATCGGCAACGGCTCCCTGATGGGTGCCCGCATGAGCGCCCTGACCAACCGCATTCGCAGGGACGTGGGCCAGGTGGTGCAGAAGATGACCAACTTCGAGCTTTCCGAAACCAACTCCTACATGGACCACTACATGGCAGCCCTGTTTCTGCCCCATACCGACATTAACCTGTTTCCCAGACTGCGCGACCGCATGAAGGCCAGAAGAGGTGGCGCTGCCGCGTGAGAAGAGAATCTGGCGTGACACAAGTGTTTTGCCTGGGCGGTGTTGTTGCAATGATTCAAGGCGCAGTTGAGATTATGTAGGAAAAGCTCCACTTGTCTCCTATAACCTTGGCGACGGAGGACGCCTCTGTCTCTTTGGGGGTGCCTGCTAGGGAATACCGGGGAAAAGCAATATCCGGGCTTTTGTGTTAACGTAATCATACCAATAGGCTATGCGATAGATAACTTAACATA
Organism: Desulfosudis oleivorans Hxd3; assembly: GCF_000018405.1. Classification (NCBI taxonomy): domain Bacteria; kingdom Pseudomonadati; phylum Thermodesulfobacteriota; class Desulfobacteria; order Desulfobacterales; family Desulfosudaceae; genus Desulfosudis; species Desulfosudis oleivorans. The sequence goes on along the minus strand of NC_009943.1, from coordinate 3,715,410 downwards.
GATGGTGATGAATTAGTGAAAATAATCCGCCAAGAAATCGCAAAACGTCTGAATTTTGAGTTCAGGAGAAGAGGATTAACTCTCTCTAGGGCAAGTAGTTTTGCCAAAGTTCCATCAGATATAATTGGTGGTTATTTGGCAGGTAAACGTGAGATCGTGTTTGATGAAATTGTGAAAATATCTGAATCGTTTGGCATTAATGCAGTTAGGTTGCTATTCGATAAAGAATACCCAGAAACCAATCTCGCCTTCAGGAATTTAAAGAATGATATACAGGTGTTTACGTCTAAAGTTGAAGATGTGTTTTTATTGATTGAAAACTCACTTCCCAAGATTAATGCCCCTTCATTTTCGCGGAACCTCAGAAGCGGGTATAGGCGACATGACGTAATACAGGAAGCGGGAGCCTTTGTTTCTGAATTCCGCAAACGATATCCCACCCCTGAAGTTTTTTTAACGCAATACCAAGTACCCGTAATACCCGTGGAGTCGATAGAGGCCGATTTTGATGCCTTTATTGTTAGCCATGGTCCCAAGGCAGCAATTTGCGTAAACACTTATAAACGCCCTCCGCACAGACTTATTTTCTCATTAGCCCATGAAGTGTGTCACATGCTGTTTGATCGTAATCGAGATATCCCTGTGGATGTTTTTTTACCAAGCCTTCATTGGAATGTAGATATTTCAGAAGAGTTGTTGCCAGAATTTTTTGCCTATAAATTTGCTCAATTCTTTCTGATCCCATATGACGAATCAATCCACCTAGCAAAAAAATTTCCAGAACTAGATCTGGCGGCATGTCAAAACGCAGTCGATGAAGGGAGGACTTTAAAAGATGTTCTTGCTAATTCGATATTTGACACCTTAACCTCGAATCAAGAATTTTTCTATCAAGAAGCAAGGCATGACGATGATGAAGAAGAGTATCAAGTCTCAGGAGAGCAATTTAGAAGAATGGATTACGAAGAAAATAGAGAGCCCGATTGGATTGAACAAATCGATCGAGACATAAGAAGGAGCCCTGTCATATCATTTAGGCAAATCAAAAAAATATTAGAAAATATTACTCCGAGTAGAAATGCGCAAGCTGTTCAAGGTTTTTTAAAGGAAAGTCAAAAGACATTAATCCAATGCATAAGGCAAGACACAGCTTTATATTCCGAAAATGTTTTAAAATATATAGAGGAAACACTACAAATTGAGCTGCGGTAGCTACACATATGTGTTCTTAGACGCCTGTTTTATCAACCGCCTGATGCAGGTGGATAAAACTTGCGGATTAATAGACTTTTTTGGCCCATGCTCCAATGCTAGTTGTGTGGTTAAGATGAACCAATATAATGAAGCCCCATGCAATTTTTATACTTGCGAATGTCAAGATTTGGATGAAATGCTTTTGGACGAGAAAGCGTTACAACTTCAAAGAGGATCAAACACAAATTCAATCAACTTTGCACGTATCAGCCGAGATCCTAACGATGTGAAAATATTCATCTGGGGTTACTATACAGAAGGATCTGCTATATGGACATGCGATAAAGGGCTTCTTTCCTTGTGCCAGGAGCACAATATACCAAGATGTTGCTTTAAGGCGGCAATTAAGCTTCTGGATAGTTGGGTGGATGGGGCAATTCAAAAAGATGGCACTTATAATATAAAGATTATGGATGATGGCGATGACCCATTTTTTCATTATAATACAAATAGTTGTTGTTCCACTCATTGTGGTTTAGAGGATGTTTGTATTTGTCATCAAGTACAGAAATAGAGTTAGTCTCTTCATCAAGAAAGCCAAGTGGATCCTAAACAACATCCGAAGTTTGTAACTAAGTTATGATCGAAAAACGTTTTGACATATCCTTTATCGCCGACCTGGCCCTGCGGGAGAAGCAGATTCAGCAGAACTACCGGCCTGTTATTGCCGTGCATAAGTGGTTTGCCCGGCGCCCGGGAACCCTGTTTCGGGGCCTTCTGCTCTCCGAGTTTGTCGATTCGCCGCTTCGGGATGTGTTTTACAGGGCCAACGACCTGGACGGCAAAACCGTGGCAGACCCCTTCATGGGAGGCGGCATTCCGGTGCTGGAGGCCAACCGGCTGGGGTGTGATGTGACCGGGTTTGACATCAACCCCATGTCCTACTGGATCGTCAAGCAGGAGATCGAGCACCTGGATCTGAAAGCTTATGAACGGGCCGCGACCGTCCTTTGTCAAACCCTGGAAAAGGAGGTCGGCCCGTTTTACCGGACCCGGTGCGAAGTGTGCGGTTCCGATGATGCCCATGTGAAATATTTCCTCTGGGTCAAGACCATTCCGTGTCAAGGATGCGGAAAAACCGTAGACCTGTTTCCCGGCTATCTTGTTTCCGCCGACGCTCGTCATCCTTTAAATGTGTTTGTGTGCCCGGCGTGTGGGGACCTGACAGAAACAAAGAGCCGGACCTCGCCGGGGAATTGCGACACCTGTTCCGCCGCGTTGACCATGGCCGGCCCTGCCGGGCGAAGCCGGTGCAAGTGTCCGGCCTGCGGGGTGGATAACACCTACCCCGATGCAGCCGCAGGCCCGCCGGATCACCGCCTGTTTGCCATCGAGTATCACTGCCCGGCCTGCAAGCCTTCCCATGCGGGCCGGTTTTTTAAAAAGCCGGATGCACGGGACCTGGCCGGGATGGGGACAGTTGAATCCCGATGGAAAAAAATGCGACCCCGGTATGTGCCTACGGATCCGATTCCGGGCGGCGACGAAACCGACAGGCTGCACCGGTGGGGATACCGGTTTTACCGTCAGATGTTCAACAGCCGCCAGCTTCTGGGCCTGGAACTGTCGGCCCGCATTATTGCGGGCATCGAAGCAGAGCGGGTTCGAAACGCTTTGGCCACCAACCTTTCCGACCTGCTGCGGTATCAGAATATGCTGTGCCGGTATGACACACGGGCCTTAAAATCGCTGGACATTTTTTCGGTACACGGCTTTCCCGTGGGGCTGATCCAGTGCGAGTCCAATTTTCTGGGTATTCGTGCCCAGGGCCGCGGCATGTGTATTGGCAGTGGAGGGTGGGCCAACATCATTGAAAAATTTAAAAAAGCCAAAGCCTATTGCGACCACCCCTTTGAGATTCGTCACCAGGGCCGGGCAAAAAAAGTGGTGCCCATTGCCGGTGAATGGATCGGGGACAGGAGAAACGGTCATGACGGCCCACCGGAAAGAAAGGTCGATCTGTCCTGCCGGGACGCGGCCGCAGCCGCCTTGCCCGGCGGAACATTGGATGCCGTGCTTACAGACCCGCCCTATTTCGGCAATGTGCAGTATGCCGAACTGATGGATTTCTGTTACACCTGGTTGCGCCGGCTGGCAGGCTCCACGGCCGCGCCCTTTGATACGGTATCTACCCGAAACCCCCATGAGCTGACCGGCAACCTGGACATGGGCCGGGACCTGGCTCATTTCACCGAGGGGCTTTCAGCAGTGTTCCGCCGAATGGCAACGGCTTTAAAGCCGGGAGCCCCGCTGGTGTTCACCTATCATCACAACACCATTGAGGCATATTATCCCGTGGCCGTGGCCATGCTGGATGCAGGTCTGACCTGCTCGGCGTCACTGCCCTGCCCGGCGGAGATGGGGGCCTCTATTCATATCAACGGAACCGGCTCTTCCATCATCGACACGGTGTTTGTCTGTCGGGCCACCGGCGTCATGCAGCGCAAATGGCTGGCCGATTCAATCGGCGGGGTCGCGAAAATCGTTGAAGCGGATCTGGCTCTGCTGCGGGCCGGCAAAGTGAACCCCACTCCCGGCGATACCCGGTGCATCACTTATGGCCACCTGATTCGGCTGGCTGTGTGGTCGTTGCGAACCGATTGGAATCAAGATGCCCCTGCGGCCCTGCGTATCGCAAAGGTGGCAAGCTGGTTCGTACATTTTGGCGGCTGGCCCGATGTGAAAAAATACATGGGTCACGACAGAAAAGCAATCATGCGGGAAGTTCCTTTGCTCGCGATTTCAGAAACCAGCGCGGAATATGGAGTCGAATATGCCGAAATACCCTTTTGAAGCCTCTGTGGAAGAGATTTTTCAGAACACGGACAGCTATGTGGATGCGGTTTTTTCCTGTCTGGAATCTGAGTTTCTGATCATGCCCAAAGGCGCCGGTTTTGTGGAATACCCGGTTTTTGAGCAGGGATATGAAGCACTGAAGGGGGCCACTGAGAATTTTACGCAATTCAAAACAGCCCGTCTTTTTTCGCTGGCGGTTGCCGAACCCATTGTAATTGTTGTGTTGCGAGCCATGCTCGGTTTTACCCCGCCGGAGTGGGCGTACGTGGCCACGCAGAAAACCGATGTAGCGGTCACTCAGGGGTTTGTGCGCTCTCTGGATCGAAAAGTGAGAATGGCGCCTCAGGTAGCCCTGAAGGCAACCGGCGTCACAAAGGAGCGGCTTGAGGCCCTGCTTCAGACGGCAGGCCGGTTGTTGTCAAAAAGCGTTCCCCGAGTGGGGGAAGAGCAGTTACACCGCCTGGACAAGGCCGACACCCGGCAGGGGATCAATAGCCTTCAAAGAATGGCGAACATGGGGGCGCCTTATGCCATGTTGCTTTACGAACGGTTTCTCGGCAGGCCCTTTGCCGGACACCGGGACTCGGTCAGTGATCTGATCGGAGACAGCCTGGAGTCTGCTATTGAAGATGTGCTGACAAAGGCCGGCATCAGTTTTCGCAAGACCAAGCGGGCTGAGCGTATCGAGGGATTTGATCAGACCCCGGATTTTATTGTTCCAAGCGAATTTAATCCCCAGATTATCATAGAAGCCAAGATCACCGAGGACGACGGCACGGCCAGGGACAAGGTGACCCGCATTCAGCACCTGGGAGAATTGAGTCTTGCCGGCCGGACGTTGAACAATCCGAAATATGAAGTGATTGCATGTATCGGGGGCCGGGGATTCGGCGTACGGCGGGAAGACATGAAAAAGATGATTCTGGCGACCCGGGGCAAGGTGTTTACCGCAAAAACGCTGGATCGGCTTGTGGACAGCACCCGGCTGAAGACGTTTCAAACAAGAAAAGGATAACAGCTCGAAAGCAGACCCATGACCCATCTTTTTTTAAGTCTCTGGATCAAGCTCTTTTTCGTGTTCACCCCGTTTTTCGGGCTTTCCATGTTTCTCAGCCTGACGGAAGGATACGACGAACCCCGCCGGCGCCGGGTGGCCCTGACCGTGTCCCTGGCTGTTGCGGTGCTGTGCCTGTTGCTGTTTTTCGGGGGCCGGCAGATCTTTTCGCTGTTCGGCATCACCCTTGACGCGTTCCGGATCGGGGCCGGGGCGCTTCTGTTTCTGTCCGGGGTGGGGCTGGTTCAGGGAAAGCCGGTAAACGCCGGTGTTGCCTCCGGCAGCGAGCTGGCGGTGGTGCCCCTGGCCATGCCCATCATCGTGGGGCCGGCCACCATCGGCATTCTGATGGTCATGGGCGCGGAACTGGAAGGCGTCAGGGAGAAAATGGCCGGCTGCATGGCCCTGCTTGCCGCCGTGGCCTGCATTACCGTGGTCCTGCTGATGGGGTCATTTATTTACCGCCGCCTGGGGGCCATGGGCATCGGCATTCTCAGCCGTCTGACCGGCCTGGTGCTGGCCGCCCTGTCCGCGCAGATGATCATGACGGGCATTCAGGCCTTTCTCTGCCTGCATCCATAGGGACGGGCGATTTTTTCCGTTGAAACCGGGATAAACAACAAAAAACCCGGCCAAAGGGCATACGCATGAGCGGTACTTTGAAACCGGTGATCGGGCTGGTGATAATCCTGATATGGATGGGTGTTCCGTGTGATCGGGCCGTGGCCGACGATGACCATGAAGACGGGCACCGGGAGAAGACGGAGTCTCATTACCGGCACGCGGAGGGCGAGCACCGGGAGCACGGGCTGAAACCGGTGGATTTCCCGGTTTACCTGGAGGCATGCGGGGCCTGCCATTTTGCCTACCAGCCGGAACTGCTGCCCGCGGCATCGTGGGGAAAAATTTTGTCCGGCCTGGATGATCATTTCGGCGAGGCGGTGGCCCTGGAGGAGGATGTCAGGCAGGCCGTGGTAGCATACTTGAGGTCACACAGCGCGGAAACCAGTTCGGCGAAAATCGCCGGTAAAATCATGGACAGCCTGGAAGGCCAGATTCCGATGCGGATTACGGATGTCTTTTATATTCAGAAAAAGCATCACGGGATTCCGGCGGATGTTTTTAAGCGGGCGTCAGTCGGAACTTTTGCAAACTGCGCGGCCTGTCACACAACAGCGGCCGGCGGCGTTTATGATGAGGATGATGTGCGTATCCCCCGCTGAGTCCGGTATAAGGAGGGGGGAAGGATCTATTCATTACCAGGTACCGGTTACAGCAGAGTTGTCTCAGAAATCCCGTGCTTTGACCTTGAACCAACCCCCCATTTTTAGAGGCACCCTTAATTTTTTCACAAAATGTCAAATCATATTCACATATGATCAATACATAGATATTAAGTATGGGTTACGCTATGTATTCAAAGTGCCCTTTTTTCCCCCCTTCTTGAGAACTTCTGGCAAGGGCTATTTCCTTTACAACCTGTTTTGAGGAAACCGATGGATTATCAATCAAAGGCAACAGACCTTATCAGAAACCGCTGTTCCTGGCGCAGTTTTGGGGACCGGGCCGTAGAAACGGAAAAAAGAAACAAACTGGATGAATTTATCAAGACCCTGGAATCACCGCTATGGGGGAATATGCCCCGGGTCAAACTGCTTGACATGGCTTTGCCGGGAAAAGGCCGCGTTTCAGGGACTTACGGTATAATAAAAGGCGCCGGTGTTTTTCTGGTTGGGGCCATAAAACCGGGCTACCGGGATATGGAGGACTTTGCGTATATCTTTGAAAAAATAATCCTATGTGCCACCGACCTGAATCTTGCCACCTGCTGGATGGGGCTGACATTTGCCAGGGGCCTGGTGGCGGAAAAAATCGGCCTGGCACCTGATGAAATGATACCTGCCATCAGCCCGTTGGGTTATCCGGCAAAACGCCGTGCCCTGGCTGACAGGATTGCCCGCCTGAGTTCGGGTTCTGCTAAAAGAAAGCCCTGGAAGGAACTGTTTTTTCAAGGAGGCTGGCAAGAAGAGTTAACACCCGATGCAGCCGGTGCCTATCAAACACCCCTGGAAATGGTCAGGCTGGCACCCTCGGCAACCAACCAGCAACCCTGGCGAATCGTGAAACAAGGCAATGTCTTTCATTTTTTTCTTCAACGCTCCCCCGGATACGACAAGCTGGCCGGCAGTGTGGATATGCAGCGCCTTGATATGGGGATCGCAATGTGCCATTTTGAGCTGACTACAGAAGAAGTGGGGCTTGAGGGTGAATGGATCGAAAAAGAACCGGATTTGGCATTGCCCAAAAGATGTGAATATCTGGTGAGCTGGAAGGGAAATTGAGCAGTACGGCAACAATGCCTGAACGTCGGAAGGAAGAAACAATGCCTTTAGAAAAAAAACACGTCGTCTGCAGCATGTGTGATCAGGCCTGCAGCCTGGAAGCGCATGTCAGGGACGGGCGGTTGGAAAAACTGAGCGGGTATGCGGACCAGCTTATGATGCCCAACGTCCGTTGCTGCAAACCTGTGCTGGCCTCTGAATGGTATTACAATGAAAATCGCCTGCTATATCCCTTAAAACGAACCGGAGAAAGGGGCGGCGGCCAGTGGACCCGCATCAGCTGGGAACAGGCCATGGATGAAATCGCAGAAAAACTCCGACAGGTGGTTGATAAACACGGACCGGAAGCCTTTGCCTGCTCCACCTCGGAACATAACACCCAGGTGGGCAGCGGCATGACCCGGCGGTTCATGAACCTTCTGGGAAGCCCGAATTACATCAGTGGTGTAAGCCTTTGCATGGGCAATACAGCTGCCGTCAACAGCATGACCTGCGGCGGTTATCCTTTTCCGGATTATGAACAGACCCGATGTATGGTATTTTTCGGGCATAATCTCCGGCCGAATTCCTGGGCAGGTGAATACTATCGTCTGAAAGCGGCCAGGGCCAGAGGCGCCAAGCTGATTGTTCTGGACCCGAGAAAGAGTCATTGCGCTAAAATGGCCGACATTCACCTGCAGTTACGGGCAGGCACGGACGCGGCCATGTCCCTGGGCTGGATCAACGTTATTATTGAAGAAGAGCTGTACAATAAGAAATTCGTATCACGATGGTGTGTGGGGTTTGATGAACTCAAACAAAGAGCAAGGCAATACCCGCTGGATCGGGTGTCTCAAATCACGGGCGTTCCCGCGGGTCAAATCCGTGATGCCGCCATCATGTATGCCACCAACACACCGGCCATTATTCCCTGGACATGTGCTACCGACCAGCAGGTAAACAGCACTTCCGCCCTGCGCTGCCAGGGTATCCTGCGGGCGTTGACCAACAGCCTGAATGTTCCCGGAGGGGACGTCATGGTCGACCCCAATGAGATGATCATATCCGAGTCGGAACTGGAACTCCACGAACGGCTGCCCCAGGAGAAGAAAGACCTGCAGCTGGGGGCAAAGGATTATCCGGTCATGACCTATTGGGGGCAGCAGGCCTTAAACGAGCCCCGGCGAAAGGTATGGGGCCATTCCTACCGGAACCTGATGAAAGGCATGTACATGGCCCACCCGCCGGCTGTATTCAAAGCCATGCGGGAAGGCGTTCCCTATCCGGTCAGGGCCTTCTTCTCCATCGCCAATAATACCCTCATGTGCTATTCCAACCAGCAGGGCATTTTCGAGGCCGTTAAAAATCTTGACCTGTTTGTGGTCAACGACCTCTTCATGACACCCACCGCCCAGCTGGCCGACTACGTGCTGCCGGGCGACTGTTTTCTGGAACGGCCTGTCCTGTACAATTTTCAGGAGTGGATAAGTACCTATTTGAGTGTCGAGAAAGCCATTGAACCGCCCGGTGAGTGCAGGGATGTGTATTATTTCTGGCATGAACTGGCCGTGCGTATGGGCATGGAAGCGCATTTTCCCTGGAAAAACCTGGAAGAACTTTACCAATACCGGATCTCCGGGACCGGGCTTACCTGGGAGGCGCTTTCAAAAAATCTCCCGTTGCTGACAGCGCCCGCCCCCCCGCTTACTGCCGGCGCAATGAAGCTTACCCTGAAACTTTTTGCCGGGATGGGCCTTTTGCCGTTATTAAGAAACGGCATGACTTCCATGTTGCGCCAACACCAGAAAACCCGGGAGTTTTTTGAACACCGCGGCATGAAGCGTATGGCCCGCCTGTTCAGGGATTATTTTGTGCTGTCTCCCTACCCGCACAAAAAACGGGGCTTTGCCACCCCCAGCGGCAAAGTGGAGCTGTATTCCAGTGTAATGGAATCCATTGGCTGTGACCCGCTTCCCTACTGGAACGAAATTTATCCCCCGGACGAAAACCCGGCCGAAGAAAAATATCCACTTCGCCTTTTTGTCGGCCTGCGTGAAGATGGGTATTTTATCTCTGCCGGGCGCCATGTAAAAAAACTGCGTAAACACAACCCGGAACCACGGGCCATGCTGCATACCCAAACGGCCCGTGAAAAGGGGATTAACGAAGGTGACTGGATATATGTTGAAACCGACTGGGGCAGGATCAAAATGAAAGCACAGTTGAGCGAGGATATACAAAAGGACCTGGTCGGGGTCCGCCACGGATGGTGGAAGCCGGAAATGCCCCAGGGCACCCCAGAACTCTGCGGGGCCTGGGATTACTCGGACGGCGTCCTGCTAAACGATGACCCGGTGTTTTTTGACCCGGAACAGGGCCTGCCCGACCTGCGCGGCGCCAGGAAGTGCAGGGTAATGCCGATATTTTCATCTCTTTGATAATGTTCTGTCTAATCCTGCCTGAAAGGCACAGCAAAATCTGGGAGAAAAAGCCGGCTATATTTCAGGGTTTCTCTAAAAATTGATTATTTTATCATGGTTTCTAAAATCATCGTGTGTTATAAATATCCTCATCAAACTCAGTAAATACGGGCATTGAGGAGAAATGGCGATGATGCAGACCGGATTTTTTGACTGGCATGAGAGATTTGAGAAACTCGACAGAAACGGCGATCCACTGCTTAAATTGAATCAAGTGGTGGATTGGGAGATGTTCCGCCAGCCTCTGGAAAAAATTCGTCATAAAGAGCGAAAAAGCAATGCCGGCGCAAGGCCCTACGATGTAATACGGATGTTCAAGATTCTCATTATTCAGTCGTTGTACAATCTTTCCGATGACCGGATTGAGTTTCAGATTCTGGACCGGATATCGTTCATGCGCTTTCTGGGTTTGGGCCTTGGAGATCGGGTGCCGGACGCCAAGACCATTTGGTTGTTTCGGGAGCAGATTACCGAAGCTGGTTTGATCAAACCGTTGTTTGAGAAGTTTGACGTCTGTTTGCGGGAAAATGGTTTTCTGGCGCAAAAAGGGCAGATTATTGACGCCAGTATTGTAGCGGCCCCTCGTCAACGGAACAGCCGGGAAGAAAACGAGCGAATCAAACGGGGAGATATTCCCGAGGAATGGAAAGAGGCCAAGAGACGTCAGAAAGACACGGATGCCCGGTGGACAAAGAAGAACGGACAGAACTACTACGGATACAAAAACCATATAAGCGTGGACGTTAAGCACAAGCTGATTCGGGATTATGAGGTTACGGATGCGGCGGTTCATGACAGCCAGGTGTTTGACCAGATAATTGATGAGAGCAACAGCAGTCGTGATGTGTATGCGGACTCGGCATATCGTTCGGAGGAATCGGTGAAGCGCCTCAAGGAAGAGGGTTTTCGGGAGCATCTGCAGCGGAAGGGATGTCGACACCGAAAGCTGACGAAGCGGGAGCAACGGGGCAACCATACACGGGCAAAGACGAGATCGCGAGTCGAACATGTTTTTGGAGTGCAGGCGATGATGGCCGGAGAAATGATTCTCCGGACGATCGGAATTGTTCGAGCCAGGGCCAAAATCGGATTGAGGAATCTGGCGTACAACATAAACCGATACAGTATACTGGGGGCAACGGGGTAAGGTCTGTCCCAAGAGGGTGGACCCCGCCGACGGGGTGGAAAAAGTCGGTAAAATGGGATGTAAAATATGACTTTTATGCTTCATTACTTACCCGAAAGGTCCCAATCTGAAAATTTTTTACCGCCGCAAACGGCCTTTTTTAAAAAATGGATTTTTAGAGGTTCCCTTCATTCTAAAAGCCATATACCCGCCTGCATAACTGCTCCCGCTCCCGGAATCACATTGCTGATGCACAATTCGTCTTTCAATCAATAACAATCCGCATTGTCTGCTTCCTATCGTGGCCTCCTATAGGGTTCGCATGAAAAAATTGACTGAAAAGGCATGTCCTGCTATAGAGATATTCATAATATTCTGTTTCTCATTTTATCACCAAAATCGTCATACCGGAGATAAACATTTGCTGGCGCAAGTCGAACACACCAGGCGGACGGCTTCGAGGTTGGCTGATCCGCAACAAAAATCGAGACTGGGCCAGTTTTTCACTCCGGCTTCAATCGCCTGTTTTATGGCGGAGTTGTTTGTTCCTAACAGGCGAAAAAATTGTATTCTGCTTGATGCCGGGGCAGGTGTAGGCTCTCTTAGTGCGGCTTTTTTAGACAGGTGGGTTGATGGTGAGTTTGATTATAAACATATTGAACTCCATGCTTTTGAAATTGATGAGACGCTACATCCCTATTTAAGGCAGACCTTTGAACTCTACAAAAAAAAACCGACTATTACCTCAACGATTCGATCCGACGATTTTATAATTGCCGCCTGCGACTGGCTGGAGAACAACCTTTTTGCCAGACCTTTGCCCAAATATACCCACGCTATTCTTAATCCGCCTTACAAAAAGATACGAAGTAACTCTGAACACCGGCTGGCCTTAAGAAGGGTCGGCATTGAAACGGTCAATCTTTATTCGGCTTTTGTGGCCCTGTCGCTGGCCCTGCTTGATGATCACGGTCAGCTTGTGGCCATTATCCCGCGCAGTTTCTGCAACGGCCTTTATTATCGTCCTTTCCGGGAGTATTTGCTGAAGAAGGCCGCCATTCGTCACCTGCATCTGTTTACATCGCGCAGCAAGGCATTTAAGGATGATAATGTTCTCCAGGAGAATATTATTATTCATCTGGAGCGCGGTGGTATGCAGGGACCGGTCAAAGTATCCACATCCACCGACCACAGCTTCAATGATTTGACTGTTCAGGAGCATCCCTTTGACCGGATTGTTTTTGTCAACGACCAGGAACGATTTATTCATGTGCCGACGGCGCTTAACCAAAATATTGTCGAGAGATGCCCGATGGTATGCTGGTCGCTGGACGATATCGGTCTTACGGTTTCAACCGGCCCTGTAGTCGATTTCCGGGTAAAAGCGCATTTACGTGAGATGCCTGGGGTCGGTACGGCGCCCTTGCTTTATCCGGGACATTTTTCCGACAGCGGGACCGAATGGCCGAAGGCCGGGAAAAAACCCAATGCCATACTTTGTAATTCAGATACAAAAAAATGGCTTTATCCCAACGGGTTTTATTGTCTGGTCCGTCGATTTTCATCAAAGGAAGAAAAGCGTCGGGTGGTCGCCAGCGTGATCGAGCCCTCGTTGTTCGGTGATGCTCCGCTGATCGGGATCGAAAACCATCTTAATGTATTTCATGAAAACAGGCAGGGCTTACAAAAAGTATTAGCCTACGGACTGGCCGTTTTCCTGAACACCACCGCCGTTGATGAACAATTCCGATGCTTCAACGGCCACACCCAGGTCAATGCCACCGACCTTAAAACGATCAGGTATCCGAGCCGTAAAATACTGACCGTCATCGGAGAATGGGCCATAAGACAGCCGGCGCTTACCCAGGAAAAGATTGATAATTATTTTGAGACTTTAACCACATGAAACGAAAAAAAGACCATATTAAAGCCGCGCGACAGATTCTAATTTCATTGGGTCTGCCAAGGGCACAACAAAACGAACGCTCGGCGCTTTGCCTGCTGGCCCTCCTGAATCTTCCGCCGGGCAAGCCCTGGACCAAGGCGGAAAATCCGCTTATCGGCATCACGCCGATAATGGACTGGGCCCGCAAACACTACGGGAAAGACTATGCACCCAACACCCGGGAGACGGTCCGACGGCAGTCCATGCATCAGTTTGTGGATGCCGGAATCGCGCTTTACAACCCCGATCAACCCGATCGACCGGTAAACAGCCCCAAAGCCGTTTATCAAATAGAGCCGGCTACGTTGGCCTTGCTTCGCAGTTTTGGCACTCGGAAATGGAACAGGAATCTGGCGTCTTATTTGGATGAACGGGAAACGCTGGCCGCGCGTTATGCCATGGCGCGGGAACAAAACCGCATCCCGGTACAGATCGCGCCGGGAAAACGAATAACCCTGAGCCCCGGGGAACACAACGAATTGATCCGAGCCATCGTTGAAGACTTTGCTTCTCGTTTCGCGCCCGGCAGCATACTGGTATATGCCGGTGACACCGGCGACAAGTGGGGCTACTTCGATGCCCCGCTACTGTCCGCTTTGGGCGTTGACGTTGACGCTCATGGGAAAATGCCGGACGTGGTGTTGCATTATTCAAAAAAGAACTGGTTGTTGATGGTTGAATCAGTCACCAGTCACGGACCGGTTGACGGCAAGCGGCACGCTGAATTGACGCGACTGTTTGCCGGAGCAAAGGCCGGGCTGGTGTATGTAACTGCTTTTCCAAACCGTGCCGTCATGGCCCGTTACCTGGCTGATATCGCATGGGAAACAGAAGTGTGGGTGGCCGATGCCCCCTCGCATCTCATTCATTTTGATGGCGAACGCTTCCTCGGTCCTTATTCCCCATCATAACCGATCTGATTGCTTTGTTCCGCTAACACCAGAAAACCCGGGAATTTTTTGAACGCCGTGGCATGAAGCGTATGGCCCGCCTGTTCAGGGATTATTTTGTGCTGTCTTCCTTCCCGCAAGAAAAACGGGGCTTTGCCCCCCAGCGGGAAAGTGGAGCTGTATTCCAGATTTCTGGAAATCGAACGCGGCACAAAACAGAGACAGTATATTAATTGCTGTATTATCATATTGAAGTTGTTAAACTGCCAGTGGAATTACAATAAGGCTTTTCTTTCATACATAAATACCTTCAATAAACAGGGTCACACCTGCATGAACAACTCGGATGACACGCGTTATCAGCTCTACGGGGCATGGAACAGGCACCTCTACCAGTGGTGGGACTACTACAATTCCCTCTATTTGAAGGGAGGCCTGAAACGGCCCGTGATCCGGTTGTCGTCGCTTAAGGCCGTATTGGGGCAATGGGACGCGGCCAACAGGACACTGACGCTGTCCCTGTTTCATATCGAGGCGGACGACTGGTTCCGGGTTATGGACACCCTGCGCCACGAGATGGCCCATCAGTACGTGGACGAAGTCCTGCGGCCGGTGGGTGAAAGCGCCCACGGACCGGCATTTAAAGCGGCCTGTCAAAAACTTCGATGCGGGCATAAGTCGTCTGACCAGGGCGTGCCGCAGGAGGAGGGCCGGGCCTTGCGGCGCCTGAAGAAGGTCCTTTCCTTGGCGGCCAGCCCCAACGAGAACGAGGCCCAGCTGGCGATGCAGAAGGCCCGTGAACTCATGCTCAAGTATAACCTCGACCGGGTGGCGCTGGATTGTGAGCGCGACTTCTTCTCCCGGACGCTGGGAACGATAAAGGCCAGGCATACCTCCGCGGAGCTGAGAATGGCCTCCCTGCTGGGGCGCTTTTTCTTCGTGGAGGTGCTGTGGCAGCACACCTACGATGCCCTGCAGGACAAGGCGGGAACGGTTCTGATGGTCTACGGGACCCCGTCCAGCCTTGAAATGGCGCACTATGTGTATGACTACCTGTGGATGGTGATGGAAGCCCTGTGGACGCAATACAGGACGGTCAATAAGGTTCCGGGTCACCAACAGCGCCAGCGATATTTCGCGGGGGTGCTTGACGGCTTCTACCGGAAGCTGGAAAAGCAGGAGCGGGCGATCCAGGAGATACAGGCCCTGGTGTGGCAGGGCGATCCCCGCCTGACCGGGTATTATCGATATTTGAACCCCAGGATCCGCACCTGTTACGGGGGCGGCGTGCATGCCACCGGTGTGTATCATGCCGGTGTCAATGACGGCCGAAAGGTGACCCTGCACAAGCCCATCCAGGAGAAGAAGTCGTCGCATGGGGGTTATATTGCGCGGGAGTGAGGCGGCAGGACGTACAGGGCAATACCGATCGAAAATTTGCCGGAAAAAAAACAAATAGCATCAAAAATCTGGCCCGCTACATTATCCGGACGGCCTTTTCCCAAGAGCGGATGCAATATCTTCCGGCATCAACCGCATCCGACGGAAGGCCAAAGTCATCTATCAATCCAAAGACGGCCGTGACCTCAAGGTGTTCACGGCTTTAGACTGGCTGGCCCAACCGACCACCCACATCCCCAACCACCGGGAACACATGGTCCGCTATTATGGCCACTACAGCAACAAAAGCCGGGGCCAACGGATAAAGGCTGGCCGCGATGATGGCATTGCCCAAATTATTGATACCGGCCTGTCGAATAAGGCCTTCAGAAAATCCTGGGCGCTTGATACAGAAGATATATGAGGTTGCCCCGCTACTTTGTCCCAAATGTCAGGGACAAATGAGAATCATTAGTTTTATCGAGGAACAGGCTGTCATCAAACAGATACTTCAGCACCTGGGATTGTGGGAGATAGGCAACACCGGCCCGCCACCCACGCCGAATCTGAATATCGTCCGTAAACTGACGTATCAGGTGGTGCCTGATCAGGCACCACCTGATGACGGGTTCTTTTCTCAGGTTTCCGATTATGGCTACTGGGCGGATTGATGTGTGATTTCTTGACCTCGTGGCACGGTAGGTCTGTCTCCAAAATCCCATGTTTTTCTTTGTTTTCCGCTTCCCCGACGTTTTTTCTGCTCTTGCTTTTTCTTCTGAAACAATCCGTTGCCCCTTCTAAAAAACACCCATCAACATATGGTGACCTCAAAAAATTGACACACAAGTCAGCCCTTGCTATAAGTTATAACCATAAAAGCAAGTTCTTATCCTTGATAGCCCTTGCTCATTTTAATTTTTAAAGGAAGGATGCTCTCATATGGATGATTTAGCATCAAGACTAAAAGCTGGACCTGCCTTACTATTTTTAGGGCAAGATTACTTAAAGCTTGAGAATTCAGTCGATACCTTTCTCGGTCAGATTCTAGACAAATACGGCCAAGGCCATGAGGATATAAGTGATTACAGTTCAATATTTAACACTAACGCTTCCCTTAACCCGGCCGAGTCTATCGCCTGGATGTATAACCGCTGCCGTTACATCCCGGCCCCTGAACCACTTCAAGTTATTGCTCAATTCGCATGGAGTAGTGTTTTTACAAGCGCCATTGATTCGATAATCGATCAAGCATTTCGTGCGACCTGGCGAGAAATTCAAATAGTTTCTAGTCCCGACTATATACCTCATGACCCAAGAAATAGTTCGCGTTTACATATTTGGCATCTATGTGGTTCTGTAGCAGCGGCACCAGAGACAGACGGATACCCCCCATTAAGACTTGAGGACTCTTGGCAACGACAAACAGTATCGACCTTGATGTCGACAAAAATTCCGGAAATATTAACCCAAATAGGTACAATGCTAATAGAAGGTTATTCCTGCAAAGGCACCGACTGGATAACACCCCAGCAACTTTATTCGATTATTAATTCATTACTACCAAACCAAGTACACATATTTAGCTATAATTTTGATCATAATGAGCCCCCTGAATTAAAAGCCTTAAGAGAAAACGGTAAGCTACAATGCCATCCGGAGAGCCTCGCCCAATGGTTTTTGAATTCGTCTGAAATTGGTGCCATAAAATTAGGAGAGTCTCCGGAGGAATTTGAGCTTGGCCACCAAATTTTAATCAATGGTACTCCAGTAACAATACCAAAAGAATTGTGGATTGATATCAAGAATATTGCACGAATACCTGTTCGTTCTGTTTACCTTAGGCCTGTCGAAAATAAATCATCTCAGGATTATTCTGACTTCAGAAATTTTTTGTATGAGTCATCTTGTTGCCCAATCTGGGATGGTTACGCCCGCAATTTTGCGTTTAACAGAGATTTTGAAGATAAGCTGAAAGAAAGAGTAATAAAAGGTTTAAATTCGGATCGTATGAGATCTCAACCGTTAATTATTCGGGGCCAGACTGGTATTGGGAAAACGGTAGCTTTAGGCAATTTAGCCTATAAAATTCAAAAAGAGGGCACTTATCCGGTTATTTTCATTGAACGTGCTGTAAGAAATGTTAGGCGCGACTCAATAATCATTGATAAATTTTGTGAATGGGCGGAAGAGAAGGGTGCAAAATCTACCTTAATTATATGGGATGGCATGCGTGATCCCTATGGCTATGTAGAATTATTGAACTTGCTTCGGAGTAGAGGGAGAAAAGCACTTCTTCTCGGGAGTTGCTATCTCATTAGGGATGAAGCTTTCAGTACCAATAACATGATTGATGTGCAAGCGGAGTTAACAGAAAATGAAAAGAAAAATTTCCCAAAATATATATCAAGGTTTGATCCAGCCTTAGCCAAAAAACTAACTGTAAATCCACAGTTATTTTCAGATCGTTTTCTGGTCTTCCTATACCGCATGTTGCCACCAAGTAGAACTGCCATTCGGGACGGGATAGAAAATGAAGTCTATTTCACTGAAAGATACATTTCTAATCTAGTCAAGAAAAGAAATATACAGCAAGGAGAGGACTCGAACACAATTCTTGCCGATGCTCTTTTCAAGGCAGGGATTATAAAAGAAAACCCGATTCTGAAGGATGAGACTATTGATATTTCGAATGAATACATGACCGAATTAAACGTACTTTTTGGTTTAGTGATGGTACCGGGTCAATTTAATATTTCATGCCCCTTTGAACTTTTAATGCGTAGCATTGGTAAGAGATCGGTTCAGAGCTTTGTTAATATTCTTAAACAAGTAGATATTTTTCAGTGGGTTCAAGATTCCTCCGGAACCATTTCAATTGGCCCAAGGTCAGCTTTAGAAGCTCAAATTATAGTAAAGCAAAGAATTGGCGGCGCCAAATATGAAGTTGAATTTGTCCGCAAGCTTCTTAGTAACATTGATCGTAGCACATTGTTTCAAAATGCAGAAATTCAATTTGCTGTCGAACTAGTCCAGAACATTGGGCCGAATGGGCGAAACCCAATATTTTATGATGACTACTTAAGAGATATCTCGGATGCCCTTAAAGAGCTTAGAGAAATTCGTGGAATTACAAATCCCAGGTTAATGCTTCAAGAAATAATGTTTTTAAGAGAGTATGCTAAAAAGCAAGATAATAATAAAGAAAAACGTGTTGTTTTACTTGAGGCTGAAGCTGTTTCAAAGCAGGCCCTTTCCATAATTGAAGACAAATCAGCTAACAGACAATTAAGGAGTTCAATACTTGTTGACCTTGCAGCAACTTATGGCCAGTTATCAAATAACGAGGCAACACCATCTGAAAGATTAAATTATGCACAAATGTCCCATACTTTATGCCTTGAAGCCTTTTCCCTTGACAGCCAAAACCACTACCCGATTGATGTAATTAGTTGGACCTCAAGGGATCTACTTAAAGATAATGTGTTAACGGAAGATGAACGTTTAGAAATAATTAAAACTGTATTTCATGCATTTAATATCGCCGAGACCGAACATTTTTATGGCTCAATCCTTGCTCGGATAGAACAGAGAAAGCTCCAGATTGCTGAAGTCATTAAAGATACTGAACTTTCTAATAAGGCTTTTGCTAAGCTTTTAGATCAAGGCTCGGCTTCTGGAATCTTTTTTAGAGCATCTCTGCAGGTCACGTTTTTGTATGATAAATCTATGTTTTCAGAGAAAGAACAGATGGCCTGCAAGGAAACCTACGACTATATGCTCTCCTTTGGTGATATTGTTTTCAGCGACTTACAATGCCTATATTTACTATTTAGAGTTTGGTGGGTATGGAAAACAGGAACTCTCTTGTTTTATGGTGAACGGATATGTTTACCATTTACTCATGATGATTGGTTTGAATGCAGAAAGATGGTAACACGACTACAGGCACATGATGAGATTAAGAATAACTTAAGAATGAGATACATAGAAGCAGTAGCTTGCATACACCTAAAGGACCACCAAAGTGCTATGCAAATTTTCTCTGACTTAGATAGAGAATCCCTTTCTTTTAATAAAAGAGTCTCTCGGTGGTATCTGCTTAGTGACGAAAATGGAACCCCAATGCAATTTGAAGGAACAATCGTAAATATAAATGAACGGGGGCAAGGCAGTCTTCATGTTAACGAATTTCAACGTAATATACCCTTTTTAGTACATGAGGCAAAAAAGGCTGATCCGCAAAAAGGCGACAACCTTACATTTAAGGTCGCATTTAATATGAGAGGTTTAATTGCTGATTTTCGCGAATAATTAAATTGTTACTTAGGAATCGCTTCATGCATATCCTACGACTAGTCGAAAAAACCGTATCAAGTATAGAAGAAATCAATGATATGGTAGCTTCTGCGAGTAAAGGTAGAATTATTGTATTTCATCGAAATAGCCATCCAACTCCAACCGTCGAAATCCCAATACACGGATTTTTTACCACTATATCTTGGTTGTATATTATGTACTTTGAGTTACCAAATACAACACTCAATTTTCTTCAGGAGCGAGCACACAAATTAGGGGTTGCTTCTGAAGAATCAATCCAGAGACACATGAAATGTATCCATGATTTCAGAACTTGTTGTCAACACAATCTTAAACAAGAATCAAAGGAAGATATTGCTAAAGAAGCAAGATGCCTTGAATGGATACGATTCCATATTAACGACTTTAGCAACACAAGCATATGGATACCCCCCTCGGAAAGTGAAATTTGGAGCCAGTTACTACATTCTTTATTTACAGAAACTTACAACTTCCTAAATATCTTATCAAAAACCACTAAAGAAATTGTAAAAGATGTTTTGGCGCAAGACACATTCGAAATACTTTTGTCTCGTATAGAAAAATTCTTCCATGCCCATGAATGGGATCGAATAGTAAGAGACGTCATAAATGATTTAGGAATGGAATATTTGGATATATCAAACTTACGCTCAAGACATTTCGAAAAATGGAATAAACAACTCTCTATCCTATCCTCCAGAGTTAATATACAAGAGGAGGCTCGAAAAATTGTAGAACACACAATTATTAAAGATTCAAATATTCCCCTCCCAATAACTGGAAGAGATATTATTGCTGTGTTAAACATTCCACCTGGTCCTGAAATCAGGGCTAAGCTAAAAGAAGCTGAAGAGCTATTTTTTAAGTCACCTTGTGGTAGAGAGGAATTGTTAGCTCAATTAAAATCGGAAGAGTAGAGAATTTTGACCCAGAGAGTCAAGATTTTACTGACATTCTGGGAGCAATATACTTATTTGTATTAGTTGTCCTGAACAGAATTTGAGTTGACAGTGATCAGCTCCTCTGGATGTTAGATTAAATTACGCTGCCATCTTTTTCTTGCAGATCAATTTATTTGTAAAAGTTAAGATATTCCCGGACACTTCCGGCAGATGGTAAAGCGCCACCCCGGCTCCTTAAAAAAGCCGGGGTGGTGCGCGGTTGTCCTCTCGGGTATAAGTGTTTTTTTGGTCGGCAGCCCTTTACCGCTCCTGCACGGCTAAATCTCGATTATTTTAATATTTCCGCCTTGATGCCATCGGTCACCGCATACAGCATTTCCATTAACGCGGCATCGTACTTTTCGATGTTAAACGGTCCTTTTTTGCCGTCCAGCACCTCGTCGGTCGCAATCAGGGGATTCTTGAGTTTCACCACGGGATGCCACTGGGTATAGCAATCGTAGCGCATGCTCTTGTTGCCCTTGAACCCCACTTCCTGGGCCCGCAGGTCGGCGCTTAACAGCACGTTAAATGCCTCTAAAACGGGTTTGCTCGTTTTGTCCTTATCCACCTTGAAGTTGACCTGCAAAAATCCGTCCGCGCCAAGGCTGTGGGTGATCTCTCCCAGGTTCATCACCACTTTTATCATCTGAACCGGCCCGGGAAAAAGGCCAAGCCCGGTGGTGGATATCTTCTGCGACTTTTCGACCACAGTGGGTTTGTAGACGCCGGAAGAAACCCCCCGCCCGGCTTTTTCCTCTTCCAGGTTGAAGGCCTTGTAGGCCTCGTTCTGCTGCACGGCCTCCTTGCTGATAACCTCGATGCCGTTGGCCTCAAGCACCTCTTTTATGGCCTGGTAGACCCGGTTGGACGTGTTGGTGTAATAATCCTTGTCAAGCTCAAGGGTATCTACCTGAGTTTTGACATTGTAAAACATGCGGCCCTGTGACGCGGCCGTGTGCATGGCACTTCGTTGCGAGGCCACGCTGTCGGTTACTTCCTTTGAGGTGACATACTCTCCATAGCACTCAAGGATAACAAGTTTTTTTACGCCAAGCTTTTTCATCTTCTTGGCGTCAATAGAAAGGTTTTTCTTTACAAACAGCGCCGGGTCAGCGGCCTGCTCGGCCGAGAATTTGGCGGGCCCGGCTGCCAGCGGGGCAGCCGCCAGCAGCAACACCATCAAAACGACCAACTGTTTTTTGAGGAGTGCTTTCAGGGGTTTTGTGCGCTCTCCCTTTTCTTGTAATGAATGAAAATTTACTTTGCATCTCAACTGGTTCTTTGAGTAAGATACAGGATATCATCTGTAACAGACACGAAAGAGGGGGACTCATGAAACTTGTAAAATGGGTAGTTATCATTGGCGTGCTGGTTGTGCTGGGGCTGGTGGGGTTTGTTTATCTGGCGCCGGAGACGGCCACCCGGGTGGCGGTGGATCTGCGGCGGGCCGAGGCGGGCCTTGAGCGAAAAACGATTACCCTGCCGTCCGGCGAAACCTATGTGTACCTGGAGGGGGGCACGGGCGAGCCGGTCCTGCTGCTCCACGGGTTCGGCGCCAATAAAGACAATTTCACGCTTGTGGCAAAGTATCTGACCCCCCGCTATCATGTGGTTGCGCCGGATCATATCGGGTTCGGCGAGTCGGACCGGCCGGCCGGCGCAGACTACACCCCGGCGGCCCAGGCGGTGCGGCTGCGCGGATTTGTGCGGGCCCTGGGGCTTTCAAAAATTCATATCGGCGGCAGCTCCATGGGGGGCCATATCGCCATGACCTATGCCGCGCTCTGGCCGGACGAGGTGAAAAGCATGTGGCTGCTGGATCCGGGCGGCGTGTGGTCTGCGCCGGAAAGCGAAATGCGGCAAATCATTCGTGAGACCGGCAGAAACCCCCTGATTGCAAAGACCCCGGAGGAATTTGTAAAGATTTTTGATTTTGTGATGACCGACCCGCCGTTTATCCCCACGCCGATTCTGCACGTGATGGCAAAGGAGCGGGTGGAGAACGTGGGCCTGGAGGAAAAAATTTTTATTCAGCTGACCGGCGACTCGGTGGAACGGCGCATTCAGGGGCTGGCCGTGCCGGCCCTGATCGTATGGGGAGACCAGGACCGGGCCATTCGGGTGGAGAGCGCCGGGATTCTGCACGGCCTGCTGCCCGTATCCGAGGTGATCATCATGAAGGGGCTTGGTCATCTGCCCATGCTGGAGGCGCCGAAGCAGGCGGCCCATGACTATATGGCGTTTCTTGACCGCCTGAAAGGGTAATGGACGGAAGCGTTTTGTGAAGGAGACGCCATGGGATTTGTGGAAGACATTGAAAGACTGAACCGGCTCAGGCTGGAGGGCGCCATTTCCGAGCAGGAGTACCAGGATGCCAAGGCGGCTCTGCTGGCCCAAAGCCGGCCGGCCGGGGAAAAACTCAAGCAGGCCATTGACGGGATTGCGCCGGACGATAACATGTGGGGGATCTTCATTCACCTCTCCCAGTTCTGCGGTTACCTGGTGCCCCTGGCCGGGCTGGTGGTTCCCATTGTGCTGTGGCAGATCAAGAAGGAGGATTCCCCGGTCATTGACAGGCATGGCATCGTGGTGACCAACTGGATTCTTACGGCGTTCATCCTTGGGGTCGTTTTCGGCCTGCTCTGTTTCGTGCTGATCGGCATTCCGCTGATGGCGGCCCTGGTGGTGGTGAGTATTATTTTTCCTGTTATCGGCGCCATCAAGGCCCGAAAAGGGGAGGTGTGGCGGTATCCGCTTTCCATCGGGTTTTTCAAGTTCCGGTAGTCCGTTGCCGTTCAGGGTCGGCGGTATAAAGAGCCCCGGTGATATAAGCGCTTGACTATTCATGTGAACATTTCATAGAATAGCAAAAATATTTTTTTGAGAACGAAAACAATGCGAGGAGGGCGTGCCTGTGACACCCAAATTTACACGAATTCTTTTTTCCACCGACCTTTCCGAACATGCCCGCTATGCGTTCAAGTACGCGGCCAGCGTGGCGGCCCTGTACAAGGCGGGGATCGTGATTCTTCATGTGCTGGAAGAGGAGACGTCGGACAACACCCGCAACATGCTGTCCGTGTTTCTGGGCAGCGAGAAGATGCGGGAGCTTGAGCAGAAACAGGAGGAGCACGCCAGAAGCGCCCGGGACATTCTTATCGGCAAGCGTCAGGAGGCCGATATCGTTAAAGAGGCGTTGAGCATGTTTTACGAGGACTTAAAACCCCAGACATCCCAGGAGAACACCTACCCTGAGATTCTTGTCAAAAAAGGCGACACCGTGGACGAGATCGTCTCGGCGACCCGGAAATACGAATGCGACCTGATCGTCATGGGCCACGGCAAATACAACGCCCTGGCTGAGGCGGTGCTGGGCTCTACCACCAAGAGTGTTCTACGAAAAAGCAGGGTGCCAGTCCTGGTGATTCCCATGCCCAAAAAAAATTAGGCGGAAGGCTGTCGGTGTGTTGAAATATGGCTGCCTGTCGCTGAGGCTGCCCGTCATTCCGGTCAACCGGTTCTGATACACCCGGAAAATCCATGGAATATGCCATCACGATCAAGATCAGCCGCCGGCTTCTGCTGTTTCTGGGCGGTCTGGTGGTGGCGGGAGTGGTTGGTGCGGCCTGGCTGTTTGTGATGCTTGATCCCCTGAACAACATCCAGTTGCGGGTGAATCTTCAACAGCAGCAGATCAAGGCCCGCATGGCCGCCTCCTTTCCGGTGACGGCGGACATCGACCAGATGCTCCGCGTTCCCCTGAAGGCCGACATTCCCGTGAGCGTTCCCTTCAGCCAGGAGCTGTCCGTCCCCCTGCACAAGACCTTTGATGTACCGGTGGAGATCAACACCACCATCCCGGTCTACATGACGGTGCCCTTCAAGTCCGACATCCCCATCGACACACAGGTTTTTCTGGAGACAGAGGTTCGCACGTCAGTGCTGGGCGTACCGCTCACCGTACCCATCAAGGGATATGTGCCGGTGCGTGCCACCATTCCGGTGGACCAGACGGTTACGGTAAAAGAGGATTTTCAGCTGGCGCTGCGCACGCCGGTAACAGTGGATATCCAGGATACCTTCACCATCCCCATTACCACCCGGTTTACCGCGACGGTTCCTGTGGAAACCGAACTTGCGATTCCATTTCAGGATACAATCCAGGCAAACGTTGCCCTGGAAGGGGCCGTTGCCGATCAGCTTCCCAACCTTTATATTCTGGACAACGCCATCGATATCGGCCTGGGGCAGTTCAGACTGGTATGGAAAAAGGACCGGTAGCCCGGATCAGTCCAGCTCATCTTTGACCAGGGCCGCCATTTTTTCAAGCACCGGGTAGGTGACACCCCGGTGCAGCAGGACCATTTCCACAAGGTCGTCTTCTTCAGCGATCTCTTTTGCCAGCTTCTCATCCGTGGCCAGATGCGCCAGCACCGACTGGTCAGAAGACCGGGCGATTTTTTCGGCAAAGGGCAGGGTCTTGAAATAGGCTTGCAGTATGGCGGTGATCAGATCTTCTTCCCATCCCGGTGAACAGCACTGCCGCATGATGATGTGCATCAGCCGGGTATCGGCGGCCACCATTTCAATGATCGCCGTGTCATCCATGTAACGTGCCGTGACCGTACGGGCGATGCCGCGGGAAAACCCCAGGTTGTCCCGGTTAAAGGGGTCGTCGGCCTCCTGGTATTTATCCTTTTTCACCAGGGCCTGAAGGGTTTTCAACGACTTTGCGGGGGTGGAGACAAGCTCCCGGTTGATGGCCCATGCCGGCAGGTTGCCGCCGGGGTCCATGTGAAGGACCAGGGTCAGTTCACACAGGTGGTCGCCCTTGAAGTTCAGCAGGTACTGCTGAAACATGCCGGGCAGCCGCACCAGCCCCTCTTTTGCGGGGTAGTCGGGGTGGGTGATGAGCGTGGTGGTGGTGACGGTGCCGCAGGCGGCCGGATCAAAAACCGCCCGTGCCGCGGCAACACCGTCCCGGTCGTTGGTGGGCCAGGGGAAATCCAGCACCAGGTAAAGGTCGATGTCGTTGGGGGTATGCACCTTGATGGTTTCGGTGTGCAGCACATTTTTCATCCACAGGGGAGTGGCCGGCACGTCCCGGAGCAGGTGGCCGATCTGCTCCATGGATGCCTCAACCATGGCTGTGGCTTTGTACATCTTAACATCCGACCCCTCCACCGGCCGCGAGTAGGTGGGAATGCCGTCGATTTCGCCTTCAAACTGCCATGTGGTTTCCGCCATCGTCTGCCCGGGCCACGCCCAAAGAATTGCCAGGCAGATAAAAAAAGCCCGGCCAAACTGATTTACCGCTTTTGTTCTCATAAAAACCTCGCGCAAAAAAGAAGGCGCCTTCTGCGCCATGGTTCTGGTCCTCAGGTTTAAAATCCCACGTACGCCTGGAGCATTCCAGCTTCGTCATTATAAAAAGGGGTAATATACAGGCTTTAGAGGGGGCGATCAATAAAACTTTTACAAGACCGGTAAGGGTTGATGACAAAAATTGACAAAGCTTTGACAGTTTCCGTTAAACGTAGTACAAGGTTTGCGTTTCGGTTTATTTTGTACACATGTATCTATAAGTCGCGTTCGCCATTCCATGGCCTTGGAAAAGGCCCTGTTCGGCTCGAGCAGGTGTAAAGGTTTGTGTAAATATAGATGTCCCCTGTCATTGATCATCCGGCGGCAGCCGCCGGTTTTGATGTTTATGTGACCGGTTCCGGTTGCCGGAACCCAAAGAAACATCTCATCAAGCAAAGGAGGTTGGACATGGGAGGTATTTTGCATCGACTGTTCCTGGGGCGTGCTTTTTTTGCCCTTTCCCTGGCGCTGTTGCTCCTGACCGGCGTGGTTCCATCCGTCTGCGCGGCAACGCTTGCCAAGGAGGAGGTCCGGAGCGTACTGCAAGAAAGCACCCAGGCCCTGCTGTCCGGAAGCGCCTTTTCGCCGGCTCTGGAAGAAAAACAGCAGGCATTAAGAGAGACGTTGCAGTCCGGCGCCATCAAGCGGGCCGAACTGTCGGCCATGCTGGAAGAGAGCATTGTTCCCATCCTCGAAAAACACCGCACGTCACGTTATATCCTGAAAGACCTTCCGGCAAAGTTTGACAAGCTGGTGGCGCCTTACATGGAGTGGGAGGAGGTAAAGGCCGTTGTCTGGAAGGCCTGCTCCGCCCTTATTCCGGACGGCGAGCAGCTGATGCTCAAGATTGGCACCCTGGCCCCTCCGGGTACGCCCTGGCTCAACGTTCCCGAAACCCTGCTGGTGCCCCAGATGGCAAAGCTTTCCAACAACAAGGTGGTGATCAAGATATACGGCGGTGGTACCATGGGGGAAGACACCGATATCCTGAGAAAGATGGATATCGGCCAGCTGGAGGGGTGCGGCTGCACGGCCCTTGGCATTCTGGCCGCCTCCCCGGAAACCGCTGTTCTTCTTCTGCCGGGCCTGTTCAACAACTATGATGAGATCGACTATATCTATGAAAAGTTTCGCAGGCGGCTGGACCGGGCCTTTGAGGAAAAAGGATATATCCTGGCCGCCCTGATCGACACCGGTTTTTTTCACGTGTTTACAAAAAACAAAATAACCGGCCTGGCGGACCTGAAAAAGCAGAAGGTGCTCACCTGGTTCGGTATCATGGAGACCACGCTTTTCCGGGAGCTGGGCATTGATGCCACGCCCGTGGCCGTGCCCGAGGTGGTATCGGCGTTAAGCACGGGGCTGGCCAACGCCAACCTGGCGCCGGCGGCATGGATGCTGGGCATGCAGGCCTACCAGTATGCCAATTACTACACGACGCCGGCCCTGCTGTACTCGCCGGCGGCCGTGGTGGTCAGCACCCAGACCAAGGACCGGTTCCGCAAGCAGTTCGGCATGTCCGAACTGTTTGCCGACAATATCACGGAACTGCTTGTCTATGAGGTCTCCACCCTGGAAACCGAGTGGCGTAAGCAGATTCGCGATTACGATGCAAAAAGCCTGAAGGCGTTTGAGGCCAAGTGCGGCATGAAGCCGGTGGTCCTTTCTCAGGCGGACCGGCAGGCTCTGGAAAAGGCCGCCAAAGGGGTCCAGGCCAAGCTGGCGGGCAAGGCGTTTCCCGAAGATCTCATGAACGAGATAATCAAGGCCCTTGAGGATTACCGGGCCGGGGGGACGGGTCGGTAAAGGCACGACCGCCGGGGTTTCTACCGGTTTTGTGGAGGCGAACCCGCCAAAAAAACCTGTTGACAACGCCGGCAAAGGCTCATATGTAATAAAGTTAAAAGTTTAACGTTTTGGTTTGGAATAAAAATTTTTATAATAAAATACAATATGTTGTTGTTTGTATAAACCAGATTGACCAGTCCGTGTTGTCTTTGTCAAAGCGCGTTAAAAGGATGGGGAGTACCGGGGCTTCGTGCTGCCGGACATATGCGTTTTTAATACCATGAATATGGATAAGGAAAAATGACATGGCTTTTTTAAAACACAAAACAGTGTATCTGTTTGCTATTGCCGTTCTTTGCGTAACGATGGCGGGCTGCATGTCCATGATGCGAACGGGCATCAGTATCGCGCATCCGGCTCTGGAGAATATCGAAGCATCCCTGTTTAAGCAGCACAACCTGGATCTGGCGGAAAAGGGGCTCCCCGGCACCATCATGCTGCTGGAGGGTATGCTGGAAACCGCTCCCAATGACATGCTGCTTCAGGTCATGGCAGTCAAGGCCTATGCCGGGCTCGGCATGTTGGTGGAAGACGAATCTCCGGAAGAGGCCACGGCGCTTTATACGCGGGGTACCGAATGGGGCATTGCGGCCTTAAAGCAGCATGGCGGTTTTCGCAAAGCCCTTGAACAGGGCAAGAACATGAACGAGGCGGTCCGGGAGATAAAAAGCAAAAAGTTTGTGCCGGCCCTTTTGTGGACCGCGGCCAGCATGGGATCCAACGTGCTGCTCAACGTGGGCGACCCCATGATCGCCATTGACCTGGGCGCAGTCAATGCCATGGCCGGCCAGGCAATTACAATTGACCCGCGGTATTTTTACGGCTTTGCCCACATGTTCATCGGAACGGCCAACAGCATGCTGCCCGCGGCGTTCGGCGGCGACAAGGGAAAGGCTCTGGGGGCGTTTGAAACCATCTCGGCCTTGAATAACGGCAAGTTCCTTCTTTCCAAGGTGTTTTACGCCCGGTTCTACCTGACCGACGACAAGCTCATCAATCAGACATTAAACGGCGTGGTGGAGGCGCCGGACGGCCTGATTCCCGAGATTGAACTGATGAACCAGATCGCCAAGGCAAAAGCCGGTTACTATCTCAATCAATAGCATAAGGACACTGTGTTGATGAAGATTCTGTATAAGATCGAAAAAATCATCTACAACATTGAGCTGACAGCCGTCGTGCTGCTTCTGCTTTCGCTGTCGGTGTTTGCCTTCAGCCAGGTGATCCTGCGTAATTTTTTCGACTATTCGATCATCTGGATGGCGGTCTACAACAACATGGCCCTGCTGGTGCTGGCGATGCTGGGCGCCAGCATCGCCACCTCCAGTTTTGAAAGAAGCCACATCAACGTGGACCTGTTTCAGGGAATCCTGAAGTTTCCATACAACAAGTACCTCAACGCGATTCTCACCTTTGTGGCCAGTATCGCCTGCCTTCTGTTTTTCTTTTTTGCCGCGCACTATGTGGACGTGGCCAGGGAGGTCGGCAAGGTGGAACATGCCATTCATACACCGGAGTGGGTGGTGGCGCTTATTTTTCCGGTCTGTTTTCTTTCCATGAGCTACAAGTTTTTTCTGTGCTTTCTTACGGATGTAAAAGATATTCGGGCCAGAAGAAAACAGCGGTAACCGGGCTTTAGAAACGGAGGGTGGCGTGGGCTTCATTATATTTGGGCTGATCCTGCTGGCGGTGTTTGGAGAGCCGCTCTTTATTATTATCGGCGGCGCGGCATTCGCGAGTTTTTATTTTGCTCTCGACATTCACCCGGCCACCCTGTTCACTGATTTTTACCGGCTCACCACCATGCCGGTGTTTGTGGCCATTCCGCTGTTTATCTTTTCCGGATACCTGCTGGCCGAAAGCCGGGTGCCGGAAAAGATGCTGCGGTTTACCAACGCCCTGCTCGGGTGGATCCCCGGGGGCCTCTGCCTGGTGGCCCTGATCGCCTGCTCCATATTCACCGCTTTTACCGGCGCCAGCGCCATCACCATTGTGGCCATCGGCACCCTTCTGTACCCGGCGTTTCTCAAGGACAATTATCCGGAAAACTTTGCCCTGGGCCTGATCACCACCAGCGGTAGCCTGGGCACCCTGTTCATGCCCTGCCTGCCCCTGATTCTTTACGGTGTCATCGCCAGCCAGCAGACGCCGCTGAACGTGGAAGACATGTTTATCGCCGGTCTTCTGCCCGGAGTTCTGCTGCTGGTACTCATGTGGATATACTCCTTTCCCTTTGGCCTGAAATACACCCGGCGCCAGGGGTTTGCATTCAAAGAGCTGATGGTCGCTACCGTGGACATCATCTGGGAACTGCCCCTGCCCTTTTTTATTATCGGCGGCATTCTGGCCGGCCTCTTTTCCGCCCCCGAGGCCGCGGCCGTGGCCGCCATCTATGTGCTGCTGGTGGAGATGTTTATTACGCGGGACATGACCGCGATCAAGCTGATCGGCGTTATTCGGCGCAGCATGATCATGAACGGCTCCATCCTGATCATCGTGGGCATGGCCCTGGGGCTGACCGACGTGTTCGTCACCCTGGCCGTTCCGGACAAGATATTTGCTTTCATCTGCAACTATGTGACCAACAAGTATGTCTTCCTGCTTCTGCTCAACTTCTTCCTGCTGTTTGTGGGCATGAGCATGGATATTTTTTCAGCCTGCGCCATCGTGGTGCCCATCGTGGTGCCCATTGCCCTCAAATACGGCGTCGATCCGGTTCACCTGGGCATCATTTTTCTGGCCAACCTGGAGCTCGGTTTTGTCACTCCGCCCATCGGCATGAGCCTGTTTATCTCCTCCATCAAGTTTAACAAGTCTTTTCCCACCATCTTGCGATCGGTGGTTCCGTTTTTTATTATTCTGTTGATCGGACTGCTTTTGATAACCTATGTGCCGGAGCTGTCGCTTTTTCTGCTTCGGTTTACCGCAAAAAAGAATTTGATTGATCCGATGGATCTTTTATAAAGACCCGGCGTATTTATTTTTTAAGGAGGCGTGGTTATGTTCATGCGGGATGGTCGTTCCAGAGGTGCGGGGTTGTGTGTGCTGGTGGTGTTGACGTTGATGCTGATGCTGGCAGGAAAGCCGGAAAGCGGAATTGCGGCGGATGCCGATACAAACGGAGTGCAGCAAACAGTGGCGGAGAGCCTGGAAGCCCTCTGGACCGGCAGGACGTTCAGCCCGGAGCTGCAGCAGCGGCAGCAGGCCATGAAAACGTTGCTGCAGAATGGAGCCGTAACCCGGGCCGACCTGGTAAGCATGATGGAAACCGCGTTTCTTCCCATGCTGGACCGGGCCGTCACGTCCCGGTATATCCTGAAAGCCATGGCCAGGGATTTTGACGCCGTTTTCGCGCCCCACATGACATGGGAGGATGGGCGCGAAATGATGTGGCGGGTCAGCACGTCGGTGGTAAAGAAGGGGGACCAGGTGTTGATTAAAATCGGCACACTGGCGCCGCCGGGAACACCGTGGCTGAGCGTTCCCGAGACCATTACCATTCCCGAGATCGAAAAAATGACTGAGGGAAGGGTGACCGTCAAGATATACGGCGGCGGCGTCATGGGCGAGGATACCGATATTTTAAGAAAGATGGATATCGGCCAGCTCGACGGCTGCGGCTGCACCTCCCTGGGCGTGCTGGCCGCTTCCCCGGAAACCTCTGTTTTTCTGGTGCCCGGCCTGTTCAAGAGCTATGACGAAGTGGATTATGTCTATGAAAAGTTTCGCAAGCGCCTGGACCGGGCCTTTGAAGAAAAGGGATATATTCTGGCAGCCCTGATCGACACCGGTTTTTTCCACATCTTTTCAAAAAACAGGATCGCCGGGCTGGAGGATGTGAAAAAGCAGAAGATGCTGACCTGGTTTGGCATCATGGAGACCACCCTGTATAACGAGCTGGGCATCAACCCCACGCCCGTGGCCGTGCCCGAGGTGGTGTCCGCCTTGAGCACGGGCCTGGCCAACACCAACCTGGCGCCGGCCGCCTGGATGCTGGGCATGCAGGCCTACCAGTACGCCAACTACTATCTGACCCCGGCTCTGATGTATTCCCCGGCGGCCATTGTGGTCAGCACCAAAACGAAGGACCGGATTCAGAAGCAGGTGGGGGTCTCGGACAACTACGCCCAGAACTTCCAGGAGATCATTGTTTCCGAGTTCAATCTCATTGAGGGGGAGTGGCGGCGTCAGATTCGGGTTTATGACGCCAAAAGCCTGAAAGCTTTTGAAACCAAGTGCGGTATGAAGGCCATGACCTTTTCCGCCGAAGATCAGAAGCTTATTGAGCAGGCGGGTATCGCGGTTCGGGAAAAGCTGGCCGGCAAAGCTTATCCGGCGGACCTGCTTAACGAGATCCTGGCGGCCCTGGAGGAGTTCCGGAAATCGCACCCGTAAGCCGGGGCGGTTTAAAAACAGAGGGTTTAAAAGGCCATTGCGAAAAGCAGTGGCCTTTTATTTTGGGTGCAGCAAGAAGGCTGTGCGGTGAGATTGGCATTACACCCGGTGCAGCAGGGCCAGAATTTCCAGGTGCCGGGTGTTGGGAAAAAAGTCAAAGGGAATCAACCGTTCTATTTTATATCCTTTGTTTTCAAGCAGGGTCAGGTCCCTTTTCAGCGTGACCGCGTTGCAGGAGAGGCAGGCCATTTTTTCAGGCCTGCAGGTGTCTGCCAGCCATTGGGTCACTTCCGGCTCCATGCCGGTACGCGGCGGGTTGGCATAGACCAGGCATCGGGGAGCTTTGGGTTCCAGGGCCGCTGTCAACTGGGGAAGGCGAAGCCTGCACATTCCCCGAAGGACGGTTGCGCCGGGCGCGTTCTGCCGGGCGCATGCAACACTTTCGCCGCTTAATTCCACACCGGTCACGGGCGCGGTCTTTTTTTTCCACCGGGCCAGCCCGGCGCCGATGCCGCAATAGAGGTCCATCACCTGGTCCCCGGAAACCGGGTTTAAAAAGTGCTCCGCCCTGTCCAGCGAGGCTTCGGCCAGTTCAACAATCGGCTGACCAAAAGTGGTGGGCCCGTAGACCAGGCCCCGGGTGTCCATGGACCGGGGCCTGCCCCACACCAGGCGCCACCCGTTTTTGGCAAACACACGATGCCCGGCACTTGGGTGCAGGCAGAGCCAAAGCCCTTCAATACCCATGTTCTGCAACCGGTTTTTTACGTCATCGGTCAGCCACTCCATGTCCGGTATGCGGGCCGATTTTATCACCAGCGTGATCTGAGCGTTGGATTGGACATAAAACACCAGGGGAAAGGAAGGGGCCGGCGGCAGTATGCCGGCAAACAGGGCCATGGCCTTCCGCACCCCGGCGCTGTGAATACGGCAACGGCCAACGGCTATCACGGCATCCCGGCGTTTTAAGCCGATGCGCCAGACCCGTCCGTCATGGATGGCGGAAAGACAGACCTTGTTTCTGTATTCCCACTGCCGCTGTTCCGGCGCGGTTTCCGGCGCTGCCAGGGCCGGCTGCCATGGGGCAAGGGTCTTTTGCGCGAAACCCAGCTTTTCCGCCAGACACTGGCCGGTGGTCATCCTCTGACGCGCACACCCCGGGCACCCCTCGGGGCAGTCGGTCTCTGTGAATGTGTGGTGGCTTGCTTCTGTCATGTACCGTTTTGCAGACAGTTTTCAGGATTGCCCCGGGCACAGGAATTAAGCCAGGGCGTTGGCCTGTTCTACCAGCAATGACTTGAACCGGTCAAGGGTTACCGGCGCGGCCTGCATGGGAATGCCCATCCAGTCGCAGTAGTCGAGAAACGCCTCCGGATTGTCCGTCATGTATTTGTCCATGAACCCGATGCCGTCCAGCACGATGGCGCCGCCGGTGTGCTTGGGAAAGTTCTCGTTGGCAATGCCCTTGTCCCATCCCTTGAACACCAGGTCCTTGAACTTCACCCACCCCGGCGTCATCCACCAGACATTTTCATCACCGGCCAGCTCCAGGGCGAGCTGTTTCCGGGTGGCCTCGTCGGCGATCATGTCCATGCAGTGGGTGGCGTTGACCCGGCCCACGCCCGGCCCCTGCTCTTCGATGATGTTGCTCATTTTGCGCAGGGGGTTATCCACGTTGACATAGCAGAATTTGCCGCCGTAGACCACGATCACCTTGTCTTTATGCTCCTTTGCCTTGTGAATTTTTTCCACCAGCTGGGTTTCAAGGGCCGGAATGTCCTGGTGAAGGCCCGGCGTGGTAAAGTAGATCGTGTCGGTGTTTAAAAACCCTTCGTCCCGCAGGGCGTTTAACTCCAGGCTCATGGTCCCGCAGGAGACAATGGCGATATCCTCAAATGAAACAGTTTCCATGGCAGCTTCCTTTATGTGTCGGCACCCGGCCGGAAAAGGCCGGGTGACGCTGGTTCGGTTGGTTTTACCGCAGTTTCTGAAGGGCCTGCTCGGCCGCCACGGTTATAAATTCAGCGCTGGGCTCGGAGGAGATGTCCGGGTTGCAGGCCGAGGTAAAAGTGGTCAGGTCGGCAACGGTTTTACCTCCCAGAATAAAGGCCGTGACCGTGTCAATGGCCCGGGCCGGGGCAATGTCGTGACTGACGATCTGACCGCCGATGAGTTTTTTTGTCTTTTTCTCAAACACCAGCTTGATGCGGCTCTCCTTTGCCCCTGGAATCATGGCATGCTTGCTTCGGGAATCCACCGAGGCGCAGACGGTTTCGATTCCTTCACGGGCCGCGGCCGACTCAGACAGACCGGTGGCGGTGATGGTCATGTCAAACATCTTGCATCCCCCGGCATCCACCACACCGGGAAAGGGCACATCCAGACCGGCCAGGCGTTTAGCCGCCACCCGGCCCTGCATCACCGCCGGTCCCCGAAGCTGGCCGGGGCAGGGGGCTTTGGTGATGAAGTTGATTTTTTCAACGCAGTCTCCGCCGGCCAGAATATCGGGGTTTGACGTCTCCTGAAACGGGTTGACCTTGATGCCGAACCGGCCCATTTCCAGGCCGACGGCCTGGGCCAGCTCGATGTTTGGCCTTACACCGACATTGATGAATACCATGTCCGCGTCCAGGGTTTTTCCCGATGCCAGGGCCACGCCCGTGACCTTTCCGTTTTCACCTGCCAGCTTTTCCACCTTTTCGCCGGTGAGCAGGTTTAGCCCTTTTTCCGTGAGGTAGGCCGTGACCATGTCTGCCATGTCTTTATCCAGCATCAGGGGCAGGGGCCGGTCGATGAGCTCCACAACGGAGATATCAAACTGTCCTGGCATGTGCTCGGCCAGCAGGGTGGCGGTCTCCATGCTGATAAACCCCGCACCCACAAAAACAATGTGGCGAGGTGTTTTTTCCGTCAGGAATGTCCGGATGCGTCTTGCGTCCTCAATGCCCCGCAGGGTCATCACCCCTTCCAGGTCTTTGCCTTCAATGGGCGGCACAAAGGACCGGGACCCGGTGGCCAGGTAGAGCTTGTCGTAGGGGACTGTGTTTCCCCCGGCCAGGGTCACCGTTTTGCCGGCGGCATCCACCTGGACCACTTCGTCCTGGAGCACTTTTATGCCGGCGTCTTCCAGTTTTTTATCCGGCACCACAATGGATGTATCGGCGGCCAGACCGGCCACCACGTGAGGAAGCGCTCAGCGAACAATGAAAAACGGCTCCTTGCGGATCACGGTGATGTCAATTTCCGGCATCAGTTTTTTCGACAGCATGGCGGCCGGCCCGCCGGAGCCGCTGCATCCTACAATAACCAGCTTTTCTCCTTTTTTCATGGTGTTCCTTTCTTTAATGTTTTTAATATGTCTAAACTGATCGGCGATCCTGTCAGCAGGGCCGCCGGCATTATATGAACCGATACATTCAGCCTGGTCTGTATCAGAGTGTCTGCAGAATCGTCTGTGTCAGCAGGGCCTCGGGTTGAAGGCCCACAAACCGTTGAATCTCTTTTCCGTCCTTGAAAAGAATAAGGGTGGGAATACTCTGAATGCCATATTCTTTTGCCGAGTCGATGTTGTCATCCACGTTGGCCTCGGCAACAAGGGCTTTCCCCTGAAGTTCCGCCGCGATCTTTTCAATAATCGGTGCCTGGGCCCGGCAGGGGGCACACCAGGCCGCGTTAAAATCGATCAGGGCAACGCCCTGTTGAATCGCCTCTTGAAACTGGTGCCGGTTGGCAATTTTGATCGTGGCCATATCATGGGTCTTCCGTTGAGAATTGAATTGTCAAAACCCGGGCCGGTGGTTGACCGGCCCGAGTGTCCGGTCAGTTGCCCAGGGTGGCGGCTACCTGCTCCTGGGCCAGGTGTTGCGTCCATTTTTCTCCCCACAGGTCGGGAGAGACCTC
The DNA here is from genome assembly GCF_000018405.1 of Desulfosudis oleivorans Hxd3. Classification (NCBI taxonomy): domain Bacteria; kingdom Pseudomonadati; phylum Thermodesulfobacteriota; class Desulfobacteria; order Desulfobacterales; family Desulfosudaceae; genus Desulfosudis; species Desulfosudis oleivorans. The sequence goes on along the minus strand of NC_009943.1, from coordinate 3,679,375 downwards.
CATCACCGGGGTAATCGATTCCCAGCCGATTCCGATCTCGGTAAAGATCTTTTTCAGCTCCTTTTCGCTTTGGGCCATCCATACACAGTAGCGCAGACCCTTTGCCTGATTGTAGTAGGTTCGGATCCAGCTGGCGGATTCGTGGTTGGCCAGCTTTCGCCAGTTGGCCTGAACCGCTTCACACGTTACGCCGGGGTCGTTGTGGACAACCATGAATTTTGTTGCTTTTGCCATTTGCAGCCTCCTTTTGTTTCGTGGTGCTTGCTTGAAAACGGCATTATCACCAAATACCTGTCCACAGCCGTTACCTGTTCTAAAACAAGTTTTGTGCCAAAATACTTTTAGCCGGCCTTTTAAAATTAAATTAAAAGTAATTTGAAGCAGTTAAATAATTTCATCCAACCAGGCACCCGCCGTATCCTTTTTAAATTCTCTGTTGACTCCAGAAAAAAGCACTGTAAACTGTTAATGGTAACGTTACTTTGTGTTAAAGGTTAACGCTTAGCCCGGATATTTCACGAGTTGATTTGGCCTCAAATCGTTTATGACAGTTTGTATTTTCAAAAAACGCCTGAAAACAATTTCAACACACTGTGTCTTATATAAAAATTAACCAATGTCGAAAAATTTCATGAAAGGTCCGGGTTCGATGGGCATCAATACCAGCAACCGCACATCCATTACTCCTGAGTTTGCCGTGATGCTGTTTGACGCCATGGCGGAAGGGGTTTTTGCTTTGGATAAAAATGGCCGCATTCTTTCGTGGAATCCGGCCATGGAAAAAATCAGCGGATATCCGGCCGGCGAGGCTTTGGGCCAAAATTGCTCGCTTTTGAAATTTACCGAGTGCTTTGGCAAAACCTGCCCGGCCGGCATGAGCGAATGCGGCATTTTCAAGCACGGCCGGGTCAACTCAAAAGAGTGCCGGCTGCGGCACAAAGACGGCCGCCATGTGCCGGTGATGAAAAGCGCGCGGGTGGTTACCGACGACACCGGCGAGGTGATCGGTGTTGTCGAGACGGTTTCCGATCTTACCGAACTGCAAGAGGCCCGTCAGCAGCTGGCCGAGGCTGGCCGCAAGCTGGGAGAGATTCACCGGCTGGACAACATCATCGGCAAAAGCAACGCCATGAACAGGGTCTTTGCCGCGGTGGAGGCGGCCGCGGCCAGCGATGCCACGGTTTTGATCCAGGGGGAGAGCGGCACCGGCAAGGAGCTGGTGGCCGGCGCCATTCATCACAACAGCGCCCGTTCCCAGGGACCGATGATCACGGTGAACTGCAGCGCCCTGTCCGAATCCCTGCTGGAGAGCGAGCTTTTCGGCCATGCCAGGGGATCGTTCACCGGGGCCCATCGGGACAGAAAAGGCCGTTTTGAAGAGGCTGACGGCGGTACCGTGTTCCTCGACGAAATCGGTGAAATTAGCCCTTTCATCCAGGTCAAGCTGCTGCGGGTGCTTCAGGAAAGAACCGTGGAGCGGGTGGGCGAGTCCCAGAAACGGTTCGTGGACATTCGCATTCTTACCGCCACCAATAAAAACCTGCTGGCCCTTGTCAACAGCGGCGAATTCAGGCAGGACCTTTATTACCGGCTCAAGGTTTTTCCCGTCCAGGTGCCGCCGCTGAAGGATCGCAGGGAAGACATTCCCCTGCTGGTTGAGCACTTCATCACGATGGAGAACCGCAAAACCGCCAAGAACATTGCGGGCGTGACAGCCAACACCATGCGCCTGCTGATGGATTACAACTGGCCGGGCAATGTGCGGGAATTGGAAAACGCCATTGAGCACGCCTTTGTGCTGTGCTCGGAAAATGGGACTATCTCGCCTTTTGATCTGCCGGTGGAGATTCGCAAGGCCGATTATTATGCCGGTCATGGGGACGCCGGATTGCTTTCCGTTGTCTCGCCTCCCCGTCCCCTGACCCGCCACTCCCTGCTGGAGCTGCTGGCTGCCTGCAACTGGAACAAGGCCGAAGTTGCCAGAAGGGCCGGCGTGAGTCGCACCGCCATCTGGAAACAGATGAAAAAGTGGAATATTCCCCTTCAGCCGCCTGAAAAATGAGTTGCCGGTCCGGATATAGGGTAACGTTACGGTTAACGCATTGCCGGTTGTTCTCTATGTACTGGTCCGGTCCTGGCTCGAAAGGCCGTGTGGTCAATTTTATTGAATGCCGATGGTTTTAAATTTAATTTATTGAATTAAATATATTTTTTAAAAAGAGGGAAAGGGGCCGTTTGATTTCTGCCGGTGTGGCCGGATACTGGCAGGCAGGCGATAGCTCGGCATGCATCTTGCTGAACCTTTGGGCGAGGGTAATGCCATTCATACCTCCATGATTACCTTCTGTTTTGGCCGGCCCGCGATCTCGCTCAATCGCGGGCCGGTTTTTTTATTGTCCGCCCAAGGGCGAGGGCGCCCGGGCGGCAAAGAGGATGGCGTAAAGCAGCACGGCATAGCAGACCAGGGCCATAAGGGAGAATAGGGGAAAATAGATGCCCAGGGGCGCAAGTACCAGGGCCGTGATCCAGTGAAACACGATCAGGGGACGGGAGTGAAGGGCGATGGGAAAATCGTCGTAGCGGAAAATCACGGCCAGGCCGCAAAGGTTCCAGCCGTACAGGGAGGCAAAGGCGTGGAGTTTCAGCAGCCAGTGGTATTTTTCACTGGTGTAGCCTGAGCCCAGCTCGGCAAAGATGTAGGCGATGCCGGTGATGGCGGTGACCAGGAGAAATCCCATGCCCGACGTCAGAAAATGCTTCTGCTGGGCCACTTTTCCCAGCCGGTAATAGAGCACGGTGATCATGGCCACGGCCCCGAAAAGGATAAGGGTGACCCCTACCTGGCTGGGCAGGTTTTCAAAAATAATAAACAGAAAGAAGATGATCACCCCCAGGTTGACGGCCCAGAAACCGATTTCCTTGAGCATACGCAGGCCGGTGGTTTCAGGCCCGGTCATAAAGGAAAAGATCAACGACAGGGTGATCAGGGAGACCGGAAAGGAAAACCCCAGGAAAAAGACATCCAGCTGGAGCTTGGCAAAGGAGACAAGTTTCAGATATTCGTTGTTCACAATCACGGCCGCGGAAATGGCCAGTCCCAGGGAGAGGCATAGCAGGGCCGCCTGGTGAAATTTCTGGTCCACCGGCTCTGTTTTTTTGAAAAACCCCCAGGGAAAAAGGGAAAAGCGCTGAACGCGCACGCTTTCCACGATCAGGGCCAGCACCAGGGAGAGAACAACGGCCGGTATGTAGATCATTAAAAAGGCAAACACCGCGTAGGCCATGGCCAGTGCCATAAACAGACAAACCCGTGGAGAAAAGCGCCGCGGCTGTTCGGAAAAGAAGAGAATCACCGATCCGCCGGCGCAGAGGTTGAACAGAAACACGTGGAGCCGTTCAAAGGTATAGGGGCCGGCATCGGCAAACAGGTGAAGAAAGCCGAAGGCCAGGGCCGCAAGCATGAGAACAAAGAAGAACCATTTTAACCGGATGCTCATCTTAACGTGTCTTTCCCAGAATGTGGCGCAGTGCGCTTTCAAGATCGGGCCAGCCGAAACAGTAGCCGGATTCTGTCAGTTTTGACGGCGCCACCCGGGTGCTGGTGAGCAGCACGGTGGTACCCATTTCGCCAAAGGCAAGGTCAATGGCCGTTGCCGGCACCGGCATCAAGGCCGGACGGCAAAGCACCGTTGCCAGGGTCCGGGTAAATTCGGCGTTGGTGACCGGGGAAGGGGATACCACGTTGACCGGCCCGCTGACCGTCTCATTCATCAGCAGGTAAAAGATGGCGCCGATGGCGTCATCAATACCGATCCAGCTTAAATACTGGCGGCCGTTTCCCAGGCGGCCACCCATGCCGAGCTGAAAGGGCAGAAGCAGCCGCTGCAGGGCCCCGCCTTTTGGTGTAAGCACCACACCGATGCGCATGCGAACGGTGCGAATGCCGGCGTCCGTTGCCGGCTGGACCGAGGCTTCCCATATTTTGCACACCTTTGCCAGAAAATCGTTTCCCGGCCCGTCATTTTCCGTCAGCACGGCCTCTCCCCGTTCACCGTAAAATCCGGTGGCCGAGGCGCAGAGAAAAACCCCGGGCCTGGGGGAGAGCCGGGCCGCAGTTTCGGCCAGAAGACGGGTGCCCTGCTGCCGGCTGTCGATAATGGTTTTTTTCTTGGCGTCCGTCCACCGTCCGGTGCCCACATGCTCGCCGGCCAGGTGAATCACCGCGTCAATGGTATGGTTTTTCAAGGCATCAGTGTCAATGACATTGTCGGCCGGGTTCCAGAACACCTCGTTTTCGGCCGACGGTTTGCGGCGCACCAGCCTGACCACCCTGTGGCCACCGGTGGTGAGCAGGGGGATCAGGGCTGATGCCAGGACTCCGCTGGCCCCGGAGATCAGCACGGTCATGGGCCCCTTTTTGTTAAACCGCCGGTGCAGGGCCATGTCAAAGGCGGTGATCCGGTGACGCCAGGCAAAGATGCGGGCAAGTTTGTTCTCCACCAGGAGCTTGCCGGGAAAACGGGTAAGGGGATAAAGCGGCAGGCGATAATCAATGGTGTCGATGAGCCGGCATTGGTTTTCTCCGGCCGGCTCAAAGGCGTGGGTGTGACGCCAGAAGGCCATGGGCCCTTTGACCTGCTCGTCCACGAATTTTTGGTTTTCTTCATACACGGTATGCCGGGCGTGCCACCGGTAGGGCACCGGGCCGGCAAACATCTTCAGTACCACCCGGGCGCCGACAGTAATGCCGCCGGTGCGAAAGATCACCTCCAGGGGGTCCCAGGGCGGGCTGAGCCGTTCAATGGCGCCAGGCCGGGCATGCCATAAAAACAGAGTGCGCGCGTCGGCATCAATGATCGACTGCCGTGTGAAGGTGTCGGTGATCATGGCGGTCCTTTTATTAAACAGACGCAACGTAAAATGAAAATAAAAAAAGGCACCTCCCGTCGCAATGACGTCGGAAGGTGCCTTTTAAAAGTGCTTCCCGATAGGGTTACACGACGGTTACGTTTGCCGCAGCCGGGCCTTTTTTGCCGTCCACGATATCAAACGTGACGCGGTCACCCTCGTTGAGGGTTTTGAAACCCGAGGCGTTGATCGCTGAGTGATGTACGAACACATCCGGTCCGTTGTCCTGCTCGATGAAACCAAAGCCCTTGCTGTCGTTAAACCATTTAACAATTCCGTCTGCCATGAAACTTCCTCCTTACTGTTTTTATGATTCTCAACGTCGTGTACTGGAGGATACCTTTGTGACAAACGGGTACTTCCTTCAGACCGAACCGGTTCCATCGCCTAATGATGAAACCCATTGATTGTTGGTTACCATAAACCGGATTAAACATAAAAACAAGCAAATTCGTTGCGTTTTGAAAAAAAAATAAAAAAAGATTTACCCCGGATATTTCACGAGTTGATTTGACCGCAGATGCAAGGCGCGGGGCATGAAGCTGTAGTCAATCTACCGCGAATGTCCCGCAACACAGTCCCGCCGATGGCGGGATCAAGGCGACTCGCCCGAAGGGTGAAAGTTTTCGACATAAAATTGGAATAAAGTGCCTCACGTCGGTCATGGCAGTTTGTATTTTCAAAAAATGTCCAAAATCAATCACAACATACTGTAGCTTGATTAAAATTTATAAGTTCGGGAAAACTTCATGAAATATTCGGGTTACAGGGTGGAAGACCGGTTCGCCATGGCCTCGCAATCGCTCACGGTCCACGCAACCACGCATTGATCCGGACGTGTCACCGATGCCACATGGTGGTCAAAAAAAAACTGTTCGACAGACAGGTTGGCCCCGTTGAAGCGAACCACGAGCCGGGTGTCATTAACAACAGACACTACCCGGCAGCGGGAAAGATCGGCAATGCCGACACCCCTGCTTTTCAAGGCCGCCTCCTTGGCGGTCCAGCACCGGAAAAAAATAGTCCACCGGTCCCGGGAAAACAGGGCGGCTTCCGCCGGGGATACGGCCTTGGCAATCAGGGATTCGGAGCGGGGCAGAATCTTTTCCACATCAATGCCGATGGGGAATGTTGACACCACGCCGGCCACGTAATCGGGCTTGTGAGAGGCAGACCACCACACCCCCTTTTCAGCCACAGGCGCACCGCGGTCGTTTTTTTGGAAGGTCACAGGCACCGGCAGGCCGATTTTTTCAGCGGACAGGGTCACCGCATTTTTTGCCATTCGGCTCAGGGCCGCCGGTCGCCGGCCAAGGGGCAGGGATTTAAACGTCTCGGATACCGGACAGATGACGGGATACAGCGTGCTCATTTTTTGCATGTATCCGGTGGATCAATAATAATGCGTACATCGGCCACTGTGGCCCCCTTGCCCTGGTCATGGACGATCAGGGGGTTGATGTCCAGCTCCACGATTTCCGGGTTGTCCATCACCATGTCGGACAGGCAGACCAGAAGTTTCTGAAGCACGGCAATGTCGCTTTTGGGCTTTCCCCGAAAACCGTCGAGCATGGGAAACGACCGGATGCTTTTGATCATGCGCACCGCGTTGTTCCGGCCGATGGGGGCCAGGCGGAACACCACGTCCTTGAACAGCTCAACAAAAATGCCGCCCAGGCCGAACATGAGCAGGTGGCCGAACCCGGGATAGCGGTTAACGCCCAGGATCACCTCCTGGCCGGCCGGCGAGAATTTCTGGACCAGTACACCGCGGATATGGGCCTTCGGGTTGTAGGCCCGGGCCCCGGCCACGATTTCGTCAAAGGCGGCGTTCACTTCTTTGTCTGTTTTCAGCCCGACCCTGACGCCGTCGGCTTCAGACTTGTGAATGATCTGGGGCGAGACAATTTTCATGACCACCGGATATCCCATCTCCTTTGCAATGGCCACGGCCTGTTCCGGGGTTTCGGCCAGTTTTGTGGGCAGCACGGAAAAGCCGTAGCAGGACAGCACTTCGTTGCCTTCCAGTTCACCGAGATAGGTCTGGCCCTCTTGTCGGCAGGTCTCAAAGATCTGTCTGGCCCGTTTCTTGTCGTGCGAAAAGGTAAACTGGGCCAGGTACTGGCGATGAACCCACTGCTCGGACCGGTAAAGGGCGGCAATGGCCTTGGCCGCGTTTTCCGGAAACCGGTAGACCGGAATGTGGTTTTCCTGCAGGTGGCGCACCCCCTCGGATACGTCGATCACGCCCATGAAGGCGCATACCACCGGCTTGGGGGTACGCCGGGCGATTTTTGAAATTACCCGGGCCACCTTGATGGCGTTGGTCATGGACTGGGGGGTCAGAATCACCAGGGCACTGTCGGTGTTTTCGTCCCGGATCACCGCGTCCAAGGCCGCCTGGTATCGCTCCGGGTCAGCGTCGCCGATCACGTCCACCGGGTTGTGAATATTGGCCGTGGGCGGCAGGTGGCTGGCCAGGGATTCAATGGTTTCCGGAGAAAACCGGGCCAGTTCCAGGCCGCTGACCTCGGTCATGTCCGTGGCCACAATGCCCGGACCCCCGGCATTGGTGACAATGGCGATGCGTTTGCCCATGGGAAATTTTTTGGTGGCAAAGGCCCCGGCATAATCGAAGAGCTCATTGACAGAATCGACCCGGATGATGCCGGTTTCAGCGAAGATGGCGTCATACACACCCTCGGAACCGGCAATGGATCCGGTGTGGGAGGAGGCGGCCGCGGCCCCGGCCCCGGTCCGGCCCGACTTGATGGCCAGAATGGGGGTGGGGTTTTTGCAGGAAGTGATTTTACGCACCGCGTCGACAAACTCCTGGCCGCCACGCTTGAGCTCCTCGATATACATCATGATTACATCGGTGGCCGGGTCCTTGTGAAGGTAGGTCAGAAGGTCCAGTTCATCCACGTCTGCTTTGTTGCCCGTGGAGATGAATTTTGAAAAACCCACCCCCATGTCCGAGGCAAAGTCCAGCACCGCGGTGCAGAGCGCCCCGCTCTGGGAGATAAAAGAGATGTTGCCCTGGCTCGGCATGCGGCGGGAAAAGCTGGCGTTCAGCCGCACCTTGCTGTTGGGATTGATCACACCCAGGCAGTTGGGCCCCACCACCCGGATGCCCGCCTTCCGGCACAGGGCGGCCACACTCTCTTCGATCTGCTTGCCTTCCCCGCCCACTTCACGGAAACCCGCGGAAACGATCACTACGCCTTTTACCTTTTTTTCGATGCAGTCGTGGATGGCGGCCAGTGTGGCTTTGGGCGGCAGGATGATCATGGCCAGGTCCACCGCGTCCGGCACCTCCAGCAGGCTGGGGTAGGCCTTGACGCAGAGAATGGAATCGGCTTTGGGATTGACGGGGTAAAGGGTGCCGTTGAACCGGCCCCGCAGGATGTTTTCAAACAGATCGTGCCCCACCTTGCCCGGGGTGGTGGATGCCCCCAGCACGGCCACGGACTTGGGGGAAAAAATGGCATCCAGTTGGTTCATGGTCTTCTCCTGCAAAATGGGGTTATGCCTTAAAATAGTCGATGATGGCCCGGGTCAGGCCTTCTATCGTATAAGCGTCCGCGGTGACATGAACCGCAAAGCCCTCGTCTTTCGCGGTTTCCGTGGTGATGGGGCCGATGGAAGCCACCGCCACATTCTTTATCAGCCGGTCTGCCGTGGACTTGTCCTTTGGCAGCAGGGCCTTGAAGTTTTTAACCGTAGAGGAGCTGGTAAAGGTGACCATGTCGACGGCCCCGCTCTCCAGAGCTTCTGTAAGGGTTTTGGCCGCGGAATCGTCCTGCCGTGTCACATAGGCTGCCACCTCGTCCACCCGTGCCCCCATCTTCGTCAGTTCTTCGGGAAGAATGGGCCGGGCCTCGGCGGCCCTGGGCAGCAGTACGCTTTTGCCTTTCACGTCCTGCCGGGTAAATGCCTCCACCACCGATTCGGCCCGAAAGCTTTCCGGCACGATATCGCTTTTTACGCCGAAATCCAGAAGCCGCTGTTCCGTGGCCGGTCCGATGACCGCGGTTTTAAGATGCCCCAGGCGTCGCACATCTCCACCTTTTTCAAACAGCCGGGCAAAGAAACGGTCCACCCCGTTGACGCTGGTAAAGACCAGCCAGTCATAGGCGGCCAGGTTGTCGATGGCCGTGTCCAGAGGTGCGGTATCGTCGGGCGGGGCCACTCGAATGGTGGGACACTCAATACAGGCCGCGCCCAGGCGCGAAAGCGCCGCGATAAAATCACTGGCCTGGGCCCGGGCTCGGGTCACCACAATGGTCTTTCCCAGAAGGGGCCGGGAGGCTTCAAACCAGGCAATGGTCTCTCTCAGGTTCACCACCCCGCCGATGACAATGATGCACGGGGCCTGAAGCCCGGCGGCCTTTACCCTGTCCACGATGGTGTCAAGGGTGCCGGTCACGGTCTGCTGCATGGGCGTGGTGCCCCATCGTACCAGGGCCGCGGGTGTGGTTCCCGGCCGGCCGTGTTCCATCAACCGGTCCACGATAAAAGAGAGGTTCTTTACCCCCATCAGGAACACCAGGGTGCCGCCGGTCTCGGCCAGGGCCTGCCAGTGAATGGTGGACTGTTCCTTGGTGGGATCTTCATGGCCGGTGATAAAGGAAACCGACGTGGTATGCTCCCGGTGGGTCAGGGGAATACCGGCATAGGCCGGGGCCGCGATGGCCGAGGTCACGCCGGGCACGATTTCAAAGGGAATGTTGCGGGCGGCCAGGATTTCCGCCTCTTCACCGCCGCGACCGAATATAAAGGGGTCCCCGCCCTTGAGCCGGGTCACCACCAGCCCCTGTTCCGCCTTCTCCACTATCAGATCGTTGATCTTGTTCTGGGAAAGGGTATGGTCCCCGCCTTTTTTTCCCACGTAGATGACTTCGGCGTTTTCCGACCGGTGGTGCAGGAGCTGGTCGGCGGCCAGGTAGTCGTAGACCACCACATCGGCCATGCGAATGCACTCGAGTCCGCGAAGGGTTATCAGTGCCGGATCACCGGGGCCCGCCCCCACCAGGTAAACTTTTCCTTTCATGCTATGCGCCATCCTGTCCTGTTCTGTTAATGTGTCTAAATGGGGTCTCTTAAAACGGGGGTTTCGCCCCACTCAAGAGCTTGAATCTTACTTTCAAGCGTTTTCCAGAACCCGCTTTGCAACCGGTTGCCCCAGGTTCTCGGCCGGCCGGGCGTCCCGGCCGGCGGCATGATCATTTGCAGCTTGCGCAGGAAGAAGAGGTGCATCCCGCGCAGGCCGAGCTGCCGGCCGCGCTTTTGGTCACCAGGCCGGACCTGTCTTTTGTCTGAAACCCGCAGGCCGACATCACCCGGTGAATTTTTTTCGCGCCGCAGATCTCGCAGGTTTTGGGCGCTTTTCCGCCCATCACAAGGGTTTCAAAACACTTTCCGCAGGCGTCGCACTGATACTCGTAAATCGGCATCTGTCCTTTTCCTTTTTATCCAAAGCGAAATCGAATTTAATGTACGATGAATTTTTAAAAAATTATTCTCTTTCTTTCCTTTATCTGTGTACTTTTCTTTGGCGCAAAGAAAAGTACCAAAAGAAACATGCCCTGCAGCTTGGCCTTCGGCTTCCCTCGCGCAAACGCTTTTTTCGGCGCGGGCAGGAACTCGCCCGCCTGCGGCGGGGCTCAAACAGCCTGCCCGCTGTTTCCGAAAAAATCGTTTGCGTTCGGCTGCGCTGCAACGGGCGGAATCAGCTTTATGCCCGGTTACCGTACACCCTGAACGGACAAAGAAAATACATTCTCAAGGCTTTTCAGCAATCCTTTGTATGGCCATCGGAGCCGTTTGCCGCCGCTGCCAGGGCGGCAAAAATTTCCTTTATAACAGAAATTTCGGATTGCGCAACGGTGCGCAGGTCCATGATAAACCGGTCCTGCTCGATCCGGCCGATCAGGGGCGGATTCCCGGCGCGCAAGAGGTTTTCCAGCCGGTTGGCTGAAATCCCCTCCACGGACACCGCCACGCCGCTGCTGGGAATTTCAAGAAACGGCAGGGAGCCGCCCCCGGCCTTTGACACCAGGGGTACCTGCTCAACGGCCAGGCGGGTACCATCCAGGTTTTTCAGTTCATCGGCCAGGGCCGCGGCCTTCTGTTCCACCACCGCCAACGGCTCGGTCAGCATGCGCAGGGTGGGTATGTTTCTGATGGCCGCGGGTTTGTCCCGGTAGGCCCGCAGCGTCATTTCAAGGGCCGCCAGGGTCAGCTTGTCGATGCGCAGGGCACGGGTAATCGGATTGGCGCGTATGGCGGCCACGGCCTCATTTTTGCCCACGATCATGCCGGCCTGGGGCCCGCCCAGCAGCTTGTCTCCGCTGAAGGTGACCACGTCCGCGCCGGTGGCAACAATCTCGGGCACCGTGGGCTCGTGGGGAAAGCCGAACTCCTTAAAATCGATCAGGGTGCCGCTGCCCAGGTCGTGCATCACCGGAATGTTGCGGTGCCGGCCCAGCTCCACCAGGCCCGCAAGGTCGACTTCGGCGGTAAATCCAACCATGCCGTAGTTGCTGGTGTGGACCTTGAGCAGCAGGCCGGTTTTTTCCGAAACGGCATTCTCGTAATCTTTCAGGTGGGTCCGGTTGGTGGTGCCCACCTCTTTTAAGATGGCGCCGCTTTTTCGAATCACGTCGGGAATGCGAAACGACCCGCCGATCTCCACCAGCTCGCCCCGGGAGACAATCACCTCCCGGTCCCTGGCAAAGGTCTCCACGGCCAGCAGCACGGCCCCGGCATTGTTGTTTACCGCCATGGCGGCCGGTGCCCCGGTCAGTCGGCACAGCAGGTCTTCGATGGCGGCGTACCGAATGCCCCGCTCGCCTTTTGAAAGGTCAAATTCAAGGTTGGAATAACCCGAGGCCACAGCCACCAGGTGGTCGATGGCCTCTCTGGACAGCGGGGACCGGCCCAGGTTGGTGTGAATCACCACGCCCGTGGCATTGATCACCGGTTTTAAATTGGGCGCCATGGCGGTCCGGGCCGCCTGAGCGGCCCGCATCACAACGGCGTCGATGGCCAGCTCGGTTTCGGCAAGCCCTTTTTTTGCCGAAAGAATGGCCTGCCGCAGGCCGGCCACGGTTGACCGGGCCGCATCGGTGAGTACCGACACAGGAACGGTCTCAAGCCCGGCTGCTCCGGTCAGTTGTTCCACAAGCCGGTCCACGCCGGGCAGCAGTCGCAGCTGGCGCTGCCGGTCCTTGTCCTGCGGGGGGTCCTGATGGTCATTCTGCTTCATGGATGATACGGCTGCCTCTTATTAGGAAGATTCCACGGTTTTCAGTTTATTTAATAATGGGTCATCCTATCATAAACGATGAAAAAGAAAAGAGTTTCAGAAGGTGGCCAGGCCCGTCGCCCCATGGCCTGGAGCTGGCGTGTTTCCATCCATAAACAGCCTTTTTTTGCGATCTCTGCGTTAAACCGCGGGCTTCTTTTTGCGATGTACAACGGCACACCCCAATGTAAGACCTTATTTTTTATAGTTTTTTGAAAAAAATTAGCATTTTACGGATTGGAAACGGTTTTTATGCCCTCACAAAAGAGTGCTGGGCACTGGCTTACCATGTCGGAACACAGGGGGGCAAAGCCCAAAAAAAGTTTGTTACATCTTGCTTTCATTAAAATTGGATGATAGGGTCACAATTTATTTTTATTCCAGACAGGTCAGGCTGGATTCGGGTTTCGATGGTATCAAGTGCAAAGTTTTTATAAACAGGCGGAAGGACACAGCTTTTTAAACAACATGGATTGAATGGAAAAAGGTAACGAAGGAGGAACTATGGCTTACGATGCAACAAAAATGGCCGACTGGCAGATTTCCGAGGAAGCGGAAAAGAACATGCCCATGCCCGAAGAGTGGTGTGAGAAGCTGGGACTTGAAAAGGAAGAGATGCTGGCCATGGGCCGGCTGTCCAAGCTGGACTTTCTGAAGATCATCAAACGGCTGGAAGCCAAACCCGACGGCAAGTACATTGAGGTGACTGCCATCACCCCGACCCCGCTGGGAGAGGGCAAAAGCACCACCTCCCTGGGCCTGATGGAAGGCCTGGGCGCCCGGGGCAAAAGTGTGGGCGGTGCTCTGCGCCAGCCCTCCGGCGGCCCCACCATGAACGTCAAGGGCACGGCGGCCGGCGGCGGCAACTCCCTGCTGATTCCCATGACCGAGTTCTCCCTGGGACTGACCGGCGACATCAACGACATCATGAACGCCCACAACCTGGGCATGGTGGCCATGACCGCCCGCATGCAGCACGAGCGCAATTACAACGACGAGCAGCTTCAGCGCCTCACCGGCATGCGCCGCCTGGACATCGATCCCACCCGCGTTGAGATGGGCTGGATCATTGACTTCTGTGCCCAGGCCCTGCGCAACATCGTCATCGGCCTCGGCGGCCGCACCGACGGCTACACCATGCAGTCCAAGTTCGGCATTGCCGTGGGCTCCGAGCTCATGGCCATCCTGGCCGTGGCCACCGACCTGGCCGACCTGAAGGAGCGCATCAACAACATCACCGTGGCCTTTGACAAGTCCGGCAAACCGGTCACCTGCCGTGACCTGGAAGTGGGCAACGCCATGGCCGCCTTCATGCGCAACACCATCAACCCCACCCTCATGAGCACCGCCGAGTACCAGCCCTGCCTGGTGCATGCGGGTCCCTTTGCCAACATCGCCGTGGGCCAGAGCTCCATCATTGCCGACCGCGTGGGCCTCAAGCTGTGGGACTACCATGTCACGGAGTCCGGGTTTGCCGCTGACATCGGTTTTGAAAAATTCTGGAACGTCAAGTGCCGTTTCTCCGGCCTCAAGCCCCATGTGTCGGTTCTGACCGCAACCATCCGCGCACTGAAGATGCACGGCGGCGGCCCCAAGGTCGTGGCCGGCAAGGCCCTGGACGACGCCTACACCAAGGAGAATCTGGCCCTGGTGGAAAAGGGTGTCGAGAACATGGTCCACATGATCGGCGTGATCCGTAAATCCGGCATTAACCCGGTGGTCTGTGTCAACCGCTTCTACACCGACACCGATGCTGAAGTCGCTATCGTTAAGAAAGCGGCCGAGGCGGCCGGCGCCCGCTGCGCCGAGTCCAAGCACTGGGAAAAAGGCGGCGAAGGCGCTTTGGAATTTGCCGATGCCGTTATTGATGCCTGTGAAGAAGGCAATGACTTTGACTTCCTGTATCCGCTGGAGATGAAACTGCGCGACCGTGTTGATAAGATCGCCAGGGAAGTGTACGGCGCCGACGGCGTTGATTGGTCTCCGGAAGCCACGGCCAAGGCCGAAATGCTGGAGAACGATCCCAAGTACGCCGACTTTGCCACCATGATGGTCAAGACCCACCTCTCCCTCACCCACGACCCGGTCAAGAAGGGTGTGCCCAAGGGGTGGCGGCTGCCCATCCGCGACGTGCTGATTTACTCGGGCGCCAAGTTCCTGTGCCCCTGCGCAGGCACCATCAGCCTGATGCCGGGTACCGGTTCCAACCCGGCTTTCCGTCGCATCGACGTTGACCCGGCCACCGGCAAGGTCTCCGGCCTGTTCTAGGCGGTTGATCCCTTCCGATGCAAACCAGCAGGGTCCGGGTTTCCCGGACCCTGCTTTTTTTCGCGCCAGAGAAAAGTGCGCAGAAAAACAGGACAAGAAAAAAATTTTTGGGGAGTACGGAAGCACGTCGATTCGATCCCGATCCCGAGAGCAATTGCGATTTGGATAAACGAAGGTATCGCTGCCCTGCCATGTTTAACCCGTCTGGGGCAAAAGAGAGTTGAAAAAGCCATGAAATGCCTGTTGATCAATCCGTTTTATCCCATCTCCGAAACCCCATCTCCGCCCCTGGGCCTGGCCTACCTGGCAGCCGAGCTGGAGCGGGCCGGAGAGGAGGTGCTGCTTGTCGATTTTGTCGTGTTTCCCTACAGCCGGGCGGCAATCGAAGAGACCGTGAAAACCTTTGCCCCCGATTTTGTGGGCATTACCGCGGTCACCATGACCTTTGATCATGCCGCCGAAATCGTGCGGGACCTTCGGGCTGTCGCCCCCAAACTGCTCATCGTCATGGGCGGGCCCCATGTTTCCATGTGCGCCCGCGAGACCCTTGACGCCCTGCCCGAGCTGGACATGGTGGTGGTGGGTGAGGGCGATGACACCGTGGTACGCATCGCCGAAGAATTGGCCGGCGACCGGCGGTGGGAGACCATTGACGGCATCGTCTACAGGGATAAAACCGGCATTTGTTCCACGCCGGTGCGGGAATATGCCGTTGACGTAAAGGCCCTGCCCCTGCCGGCCCGTCACCTGGTGCCCCTGGGCCGGTACAGAGCCCTGAACATGCCGGTGAGCATGACCACCAGCCGGGGCTGTCCTTTTAAATGTATCTTCTGCGTGGGCCGGAAAATGGTGGGCGCAAAGGTGCGGTACCGGGACCCGGTGTCGGTGGTAGATGAGATGGAATACCTCAAAAGCCTGAGTTTTTCCCAGGTTAACATTGCCGATGATCTGTTTACCGCAAGCCGGCCCCACTGCTTCGGCGTGTGTGACGAGATACTGAGGCGGGGCATGAACATTCAGTGGTCCTCCTTTGCCCGGGTGGACCTGGTCAGTTACGATCTGCTCAAAAAAATGAGAGAGGCCGGGTGCGTGGCCGTGAGCTTCGGCGTGGAGACCGCCAACCCGGAGATTCTGAAAACCATTAAAAAAGGGATTACCCTGGAGCAGGTGGAGGCCGCGGTAAAGGCCTGCGCCGATGCCGGGGTGCTGCCCCATGTGTCATTCATCCTGGGTCTGCCCGGTGAAACGCCGGACACCATTGAAGAGACCCGTACCTTTGGTGAAAAGATCAAGGCCATGGGCGCCTCCTACGGATTTCACCTGCTGGCCCCGTTTCCCGGCACCGAAATTCGGGACCGGGCCGCCGAGCTCGGCATTCGCATTCTGACCGATGACTGGCGGGACTATCATGCCAATAAAGCCATTGTGGAAACCGAAAAGGCGAACGCGGCCATGATGGACCGTGTGGCCGGTCAATGGAAGGACGAATTTGACGAATACCTGGGCGATGTGAAAAGAAAGATGGATGAAAACATCGCCACCGAGGAGGAGGCCTGGCAGCTCATCAGCCTGGAAAACACCGTGATCAACTATGACCTGATGATGAAGTCCTCCCTGGAGACAAAAGGGACCTGGTCCGTGGAGAGTGCCGGTGCCGATACCGACGCCCTGCTGACGGACCTGGCCGGCCGGGTGTGCGACGATACCGACTATGGCGTCGCCAGGGTAACCCAGGCACTGAAATGGGCCATGGATAAGGGCAGCCTGGCATGCGCCGTTGAAAACGGCCGCGTCACCTGGGGCTGGAAGGACTATCTTTGAGTCTTCCCCCGCGTACTTTTCTTTAAAAGAAAAGTACCAAAAGAATCGCCCCGGTAGCTTGGCCTTCGGCTTCCCTCACTCAAATAATTTTTCGGCGCGAAAATGAACTCGCCCGCTTTCGCGGTACTCAAACAGCATTTTCGCTTTTTCCGAAAAATCATTTTCGTTTCGGCTGCGCTACAACGGGGCAGAGGCCGAGGGTCTTTGGTAATCACCGCAACCAGATCAAGAGTGGACCAGATGGTACGCATTCCCTTAGACCTTTCAAAACACTGTATTCAGACCGAAACAAAGCGGGTCTACAACCGGCTGCTGTCGACCTGTCTGAAGCCGGGAACCAGCCCGGACCCCATGATGGAACAGCAACTGGAGCTGCTGCAACAGGCCCTGGAAACATGGGATTTTGCCGCGCTTCGGGCCGCTTATCCGGAACTGGCCGGGGGCAGGGAAGCTAACGTGGTACTGGCAGCGGATGGCAACGGCGTATTGCGGATTTTTCTCAACGGCCACCCCCTGCCGGTTTGAGAGTGTTTGACATTTACAGGGAATCGGCAGTATTGTGGCCTTGTCCGTCAGGATCGCCTTTTTTACGGCTGAATGCTTCCAAAAAACCCCTATGCCATGGAGGCGCCAATGGACATGGCAATGGTTCGCAACATTCTTCTGTGGTCCACCCTCATCAACTATGGCTTTCTGCTGTGGTGGTTTCTTTTTTTCATGTTTACCCACGACTGGATGTACCGGTTTCACGGTCGATGGTTCCAACTGTCGGTTCAGCAGTTTGATGCCATCCACTACGGGGCCATGGCGCTTTACAAGATCAATATCCTTGTTTTCAACCTGGTGCCCCTGATTGTTTTGTATCTTGTGGGATGATGTACGAGACGGCCATAGCCGGGCAGAAGTTTGAGTTTGCCCGTATTGATTGTAATCCCCGGTAAACCGGGGTTTTGAAAAAACCAATTAAACCTGTCAACAGAAAAGGAGGATCACATGCCGGAGTTTGGATCACCATTTTCAGGACTGAAGAACAATCGCAAGCTGACCCATGCCGAACTGGTGAGGGCCATTCGTTTCATGGTGGCCGCCGAATATGAGGCCATTCAGCTTTACATGCAGCTGGCTGAATCCACGGACAACAAAATGGCCATTGAGGTGTTAAAGGACATCGCCGATGAGGAGCGGGTGCACGCGGGCGAGTTTCTGCGGCTGCTGCACGAGCTGGATCCGGATGAGGCGGCTTTTTACGCCGAAGGGGCCGAGGAGGTGGAAGAAGAAATCGCAAAGATGAAGAAAAAGAAGCCAAAGGCAAAAAAGAAAAAGGGTTCCTGATCGGCCTTGAATAAACCTGCCGGCGCCGGCCCTGCTGCTCCGTCTGTTTCCCGCCCTATGGCTTTGATCTTGACTATTTGGGGCGATCCATCTACATTAATGGCTGGTAAAAAAACAACCGCGGCATCGCATTTGATTGAAAACGGCGGAATTCATGTTCGTACTGGCAAATTTTCTGATGGCAGTGGCCAGGGTACTCGACATCGTGTTGACCCTTTATATGTATGTGATCATTGCACAGGCGGTCCTTTCCTGGGTCAGCCCGGATCCCTACAACCCCATTGTCCGATTTATTCACAACCTCACCGAACCGGTGCTGTACCGGGTTCGCAGGCTCCTGCCCACGGTGTTCGGAGGATTTGATTTTTCACCCATTGTGGTGATTCTGGGAATTGTTTTTCTGCAGGCCTTTGTAGTCAACAGCCTGTTTATGATGGCCCAGCGCATGGGATAGAGACCATCACGTCTGGATGGAAATAACTTAATAGATTCCGGCAGGCATTTATGCCGGCCCGTCGGAGGCGGTCATGGCAAAAATTGATGCATTTTTCAGGCTGATGCACGAGCAGGGCGCGTCAGACCTTCACCTGCTCAGCGGTTTGCAGCCCGCTCTCAGGGTTCGGGGCGATATCGAGCGGGTCAAGTACAAAGTCCTGGAAAACGACGACCTTCGGGCCATGCTTTACGAGATCGCCCCTGAAGAAAAGGTCAAGGTGTTTGAAGAGACCGGGGACGTGGACTTCGGTTACGAGATTCAGGGCCTGGCCCGGTACCGCGTCAATTTTTTCATGCAGAGAAACGGCGTGGGCGCCGTGTTCCGGGAGATTCCCAGCACCATTCTCAATGCCGAGCAGCTGGGCCTGCCGCCGGTGGTGCCCAGGCTGGCCTCCCTTCCCCGGGGGCTGGTGCTGCTGACCGGCCCTACCGGCAGCGGTAAGTCCACCACCCTGGCCGCCATCGTGGACGAGGCCAACCGGACCCGGAAAGATAACATCATCACCGTTGAAGACCCCATTGAGTTTGTTCACGAAAGCAAGAGCTGCATCGTGAGCCACCGGGAGGTGGGCATTCACACCAAGTCCTTTTCCGCGGCCCTTCGCGGTGCCCTTCGCGAGGACCCGGACATCATTCTGGTGGGCGAAATGCGGGACCTGGAAACCATCTCCCTGGCCATTGAGGCGTCGGCCACCGGTCACCTGGTGTTCGGCACCCTGCATACCACCAGCGCGGCCAAGACCGTGGATCGTATCATTGAGGTGTTTCCGGCCGAACAGCAGGCCCAGATTCGCTCCACCCTGGCCGACGGCATTCGGGCGGTCATCTCCCAGGTGCTGTTCAAGCGCATCGACAAGATCGGCCGGTGCGTGGCTCCGGAGATTCTCATCGCCACCCCGGCGGTGCGCAACCTGATCCGTGAGTCCAAGACCCACCAGCTGCCCTCCATGATGCAGACCGGTAAAAAATACGGCATGCAGCTTCTGGATGACGCCATCATGATGCTGTATCACAGGGGGTGGATCAGCGCGGAAGAGGCATACAACAAGGCCAACGACAAGTCCCAGTTCAGGGGCTTTCTCAAGAGCACGCCCAAGGATTTTACAGAGGCATGATCTGACCCGGGGAGACCGTCATGCAGAGAGCGGAAGTCGACCATATTTTAACAAGGCTGCTGGACTCGTACGAAAATGTGTCCGACATCAACCTCACCGTGGGCAAACCGTTCCAGGTGGAGAGCTCCGGCGAGCTGATCGCCGTGGACATCGGCGACGGCTACAGGCCGCTGACCCCTTTCCAGACAGAGTCCTTTGCCCTGACCCTGATAGAAGGCGACCGGCGACTCAACGAAATGCTGCTCCACTACGGCTCCTGCGACCTCTCCTACGCGCTGCCCGGCAAGGCCCGTTTCCGCGTAAACGTGTTTTCCCAGTCCGGGCAGTACTCCATCGTGCTGCGGCGCCTGGAGTCCACCATTCCCACCATTGAAAGCCTGGAATTGCCGCCCATCTTCCAGGAGATGTCAAAAGAGCTCAACGGCATCATTTTCTTTACCGGCGCCACCGGTACCGGTAAATCGACCTCCCTTGCCGCCATCCTTGAAGAGATCAACGAGAAACGGTCCGTGCATGTGGTGACCCTGGAAGACCCGGTGGAGTACATGCATCCCCATAAAAAGGCCACCTTCAACCAGCGGGAGCTGGGCACCGATTTTGACACCTTCATCAACGGCCTGCGGGCCGCCCTGCGCCAGGCCCCCAAGGTCATTCTGGTGGGCGAAATGCGGGATAAGGAGTCCATCGAGATCGGCCTGCGGGCCGCCGAGACCGGCCATCTGGTGCTTACCACCCTGCACACGGTGGATGCCGGCCAGACCATCAACCGTATTCTGGGCATGTTCGACGTGGACGAGGAGCAGCAGATTCGTATTCGACTGGCCGAGACCCTGCGGTGGGTGGTGTGCCAGCGGCTGCTGCCCAAGGTGGGCGGGGGCCGGGTGGCAGCCTTTGAGATTCTGGGTACCAACCTGCGGGTCAAGGACACCATTTTGAACGGCGAGGGCGAAGGCCGCACCTTTTACGAAATTATCAAGCAGAACGAGGCGTTTGGTTATGCCACCTTTGATGACTACATCATCAATCTATACTCAGAGGGGCTTATCACCGAGGATGTGGCCAAGGGCTACGCCTCACGCCGGGGCGTTGTGGGCCGGGGTATTGACCAGGTGAAAAGCTCCAGGGGCGAGGCCACCACCGAGATTGAACACCTGGAAATTGACCGCAAGTACGGCAAAGCATAAGGGAGCGCCGGATGGAGATACAGTGTGATCAGTGCGGCGGCAAGTTCAAGATCGCCGATGAAAAAGTGCCCGTGGGAAAGACAGTGTCGCTGAGCTGCCCCACCTGCAAGAACCGGCTTTCCATCACCGCGCCTGACCCGAACGCGCCGCCGCCGGAGGAAAAAGCATCGGCCGGGGCCTTCGGCTTCACGGAAATGACCGATGACAGCAGCAGTTATGATGCATCGGACAAGCCCTTTGACTTTATCGAGGAGGAGGGGGAAACCGCCCTGATCTGCGAAACCGATACCCAGATCAAGGAGCCGATCAAGAAGGTGCTCAGTTTCATGGAGTACCATATCTCGGACGCCACGGACATTCGGGACGCGCTGAAAAAGATGCGCTACCACCTGTTTGACATTATCGTGATCAACGAGACCTTTGGCGCGCGCAACCCGGACGCCAACAACCTGCTGATCTACCTTGAACGCCTGAAAATGAAGGTACGCCGGGAGATTTTCGTGGTGATGCTCTCCAAACGGTTTAAAACCATGGACCACATGACTGAGTTCAAGAAAAGCGTGAACATGATCGTCAATGTCAATGACGCCAAACATTTTGAGAAAATTTTAAACCGGGGCCTGTCCGAATACCACCAGTTTTATCATATCTACAAGGAGATGGTGCGTAACATCAGCACGATATGAGACCCCCGCCTTCGTCACAGTATACCTGCAAAGCCTACCGGGAGGAGATGCTGCTGCTCATGCTGGAGCGGCGGCTCTGCCAGCCCGGCCTGCCGGAAACCGAAAAAGCCGCCATTCAGCAGGAAATCGACGCGCTGAAAATAAAGATGAAAATGGATTGATGTACTTTTCTTGGCGGCAAGAAAAGTACCAAAAGAATCACGCCGCAGGCGTGACTGCGCTGCAACGGGCGGGATTGCCTACGAATGCCATGTCCAGAGTATGCTGACCCTGGAATTTGCGACCTGTCATTTTAAGCTGGCTGATCGTTTTTCGTCATCGACGGCCTTTTTATTCCGTCATTGCCCGGCTTGACCGGGCAATCCAGAATAAAATTGATTCCATACCACATGCCCCCAAAACATTTTACCTTTACCCCCCTCACACCATCGTAATCTTCCCCACCGGCAGGCTGTTCGCCGGCACCCCGGGCTTTTCTTCTGCCGGATACCCCACCGCCACAATGGCCTCCACGGTCAGATTGTCGGGCAGCCCCAGGACAGACCGGACATAGCCTTCCGCCGTGGTGTCATCGTCATGGTCCCGTTTGCGGACCTGGCACCAACAGCTTCCCAGTCCCAGGCCGTGGGCGGTCAGGTGGGCCACCAGCGCGGCAATGGAGCAGTCTTCCACCCACACGTCGGATTGGTCCGGCTCCCCGCACACCACAATACCCAGGTGGGCGGTTTTTAAAAAGCTTGCGCCATGGGGTTTACACCGGGACAGGGCCTCAAGCGTGCCGGGTGACTGGACAAAATAAAACCGCCAGGGCCGGATTTCCCGGGACGAAGGGGACCGCAGCAGGGCCTCTTTTAAAATCTCAATTTTCTCCGGTTCAATGGGCCGGTCCGTATAGGCCCGAATGCTGCGCCGGGTCCGAAGCAGGTCGATCATGATATATCTCCTTCCTTATCATCCAAATCGGGATCGCTATCGGTATCGAAACCCGAAATCAAAACGCATCCCCAGCCTATACTATCCCTGCTGTTTTTCTCAACCGGTTTGTCATCGTACTTTTCTTGCCAGCAAGAAAAGTACGAAAAGAACCGCGCCCTGCGGCTTGGCCACGCCACGGCGTGGCTGCCCTCGCTCCAATAATTTTTCGGCGCGGAAATGAACTCGCGCCGCTTGCAGCGGCACTCAAACAACATTTCCGCTTTTCCCGAAAAATCATTCTCGCTCGGCTGCGCCGCAAAGGGCGGGGGTCGTCGTTGTGGAGACGGGCCGGGGTTAAAACATCAAGGTTTGTAGTGTGCCCGTAAGGGCATTCGGCAGAACATTTTCAAGCGCCTGACGGCGTCACTACAAACAGGGAAACGTCATGAAACGTTTTTCCTCGTTTAGAAACACCAGAGTCCTTCAACCGGCGGTTCAGCTTCGCCGGGTCAGGCCCGGTAATGACAAAGGGGGATCCCCGGGAGCGCCGCACCCCAGTGCGGCATATCCCCCTGCCCGCATTTTGATTCCACCCCCGGCCCTTGAAAAACATCACGCCGCCGTTGCCCCCGCAGGACGAAGAAAGCCCATGGCTGCTATCACTTCTGCGTCATGACGCAGAAGTGATAGCAAACTTTCTGTTGACATTTCAGTACAATAAAATATAGGGTTTTTAAAAGTGAGGGGAAACGGGCGCTTTGCGTTATGACACACAATCAATGTTGGCCCCAGAGAAAGGAACAACTGTGCGCAGAAAAACGATTGCCGGAACAACGCTCCTCGTGCTGTTTGTTGTCTCGGGATGTGCCACGCTCGACAGTGTCCGTACCCAGAATCGCCAGCGCCTGACAGGACTTGAGGTCGGAATGTCGAAGCAAGATGTTCTTGCTCACATGGGCACTGGCACCGTCCGAACTTGGACACCCCCGTGGACTTGTCTATTCCTCGTTCCGCCCATTCCCACTGAGACCATCAACAACCCTTATTCGTCGGAAATTGTGCGACATGGGAAGCAGACGTGGGAGTTGCTCACATACTATACTGACAAGAAGCAGGCTGATGGCGCGCTCACCGACGACGAATTCACGCCCTTGGTCTTCATGGAGGGCAAGCTCATTGGCTGGGGGTGGAGATTCCTGGCCGATGTAGAGGCCCGATACGAGATTAGATTCAGATAGTGGGCCAACAAGACACCTGGACACGTACGCTGAAAGGCCGACGACGGCGCCCTTCCAGCGCCGGCCAGGCGCACCGTTATGCATAAAAATAATGGGGAAGTGATGATGAACTTCGAGGAATTTCAAGCGTGGTTAATAAATAATTTTAACCAAAATACCGAACGTCGGTTCGATACACTCGGGGGGCGATCTTGCTTTTATGTGCGCTATAACAGCAACAGTAAAGTTGTCTCCATAAAACGAAGCACTGGGAATCAGGGTCAATTGAACGATGATCAAATTCGCAAAGTATTCGAAAGATACAATACCGGTTCGCAATCAGAAAGGGATATGACTTCTTTCTATACCGATACTTATTGGGAAAACACACCAGACCGTATTCTGGCACCATACGTTGCAGCAGTGATAAAGACATGGGGTGAAAAAGGACAATGAAAACGGTGTCAAAAAACGGAAAAGGAAAAACTCTTTATATCCAGCTAAGCATATTCCCTTGCGGTAGCGCCGACCCGGGCAAAAACCTTACCATTTCATGCTCTGATAAGGATACGCGTTTCAAGACAACGCTTTCCGATAATGGTTTGAAAAAATTTCGAGAGCAATTACTTGAATTTTACAAAATCCATGTTCTTGAGAAGAATGATGCATAACCAGAAAGCTCAAAGGACAGCCAGAGCAGTCGGATTTTGCATATTCGGGAAAGATTGAACAACAACCAACTTTAATCAAAGTCGGTGGAAGCCCTGGCTGCCATTGGCTTTCGCCGTTGGGTATCATGATATAAATCAAGGCGTTTAAATTATGAACGGTCAAGAAGATACATTCGAACTTCCCCCAAAGATTGACCGATATTTGGCAACGCTTTCGAAATTTTACGGCAAAGAAGGCCAAAGACAAATACAAGAAATCATAGTCAATTCAAGGCCAAGGGTACATGCTGGATGGAGTTATGATAATTGGAACGGTGGCGCACATGGACATGCTCTCTATTTGGCGATTCCTGAATCGATTTATCTAAAAATTGTAAATGGAAAAGCCGATTTGCAATCTGAAATTCGAGAGGGACTCAATAAAATTCACGATATACAAAATGAATTTATTGAAGAAGTCTTTTTTGAGATGGAGGTCCCTGAAGACCACGATTGGCGTAAAGATTCAGGACTGTTGATCACACACAATAGGATCATTCCAGACCCTGTGGCAAGCAGGATATGGGATAAAAATTGCTTTCGTGTTTTTCTTAGTCACAAATCAGAAGTGAAAAAGGAGACTGCTGGGCTAAAAGACAAACTAAAACTTTACGGCATTTCCTGCTTTGTGGCACACGAGGATATTCACCCTACAACAGAGTGGCAAAACGAGATTGAAAATGCTCTCCATACTATGGATTCATTTGTTGCATTATTGACAGATGGATTTCATGACAGCCTTTGGACAGACCAGGAAGTAGGATTTGCTTTTGGTAGGGGTATTCCTATTATTTCAGTAAAATTGGGAAAAGATCCATATGGCTTTATCGGCAAATTTCAAGCGCTAACAAGCACATGGGATAACGCTCCTTTTGAAATTACCAAAATCCTAATAAAGAAGGAGCCGATGCTAAATGCATACATAAATGCAATTCAAGAATGCCCCAATTATGACAGTAGCAATAAGCTTTCAGAATTATTGCCGTTTATAGAAAGACTCACTGAAAGCCAAGTTGAAAAATTAATAAAAGCATTCAATGAGAACGGCCAAGTGCACGATAGCTATGGATTCAATGGGAAAAACCCGAAATATTATGGTGACGGTTTGCCGTACTATTTAAAGCGAACAACCAATATTGATTTTAAGCTTTCGGCACGCGGCAAGATCATAAGGGGTTAAAATTAAGGGAATACCTAATCATGCAAATTCAGCCGACGCAAAAGTAGCGTAGCTAATTTACAGCATTAAAAAATAATAGTGGCTATGCAAATAAAGCCAATAGTGACACGGGCAACTTGTTGCCCGTGCCCGAAGGGCAAGAGGTCTGTCGGTCTCCCTTAGCAGTAGCCGCACTGGGGTGCGGCGCTCCCGGCAGGGGCCATGGGTCACGCCTTTGATACGAATTCCGGCGATACCGGAATTGTGCGGCGCTCCTGCAAATTCCCCCACCTACTTCTCACTCCGCCGAAGAACCGATAATGCGCAGGCCTTCCAGTGTAAGGTTGGGCTCCACCGCTTCGATGGTGGCGGACACCCCGGCAATCAGCGGGGCCAGGCCGCCGGTGGCAATGACCTTGTGGGGCCGGCCCCGCTCCGTGATCATGCGGCTGACAATGCCGTCCACCAGGCCGGCATAACCGAAGATAATGCCGGACTTGATGCTGCCGGCCGTGTCTTTTCCCACCACGGTTTCCGGCACGGTCATCAGGTCCACCCGGGGCAGCTTGGAGGCGTGGCTGAACAGGGCGTCGGCCGAGATGCCGATGCCAGGGGCGATCACCCCGCCCTCGTAGGCGCCGTCCGCGGACACCAGGTCAAAGGTGGTGGCTGTGCCGAAATCCACCACGATCAGGTCGGTTTGATATTTTGCGTGGGCTCCCACCGCGTTGACGATGCGGTCGGCCCCCACCTCCTGGGGATTGGCGTAGCGGATGGTGATGCCCGCGCAGTTGGCCGGGCTTACCCATTGGGGCGTACAGCGCAGGTATTTTTTGCAAAAGGCGCTGTAGATGCGCTCTACCGGCGGCACCACCGAGGCGATCACCGCGCGGGATATGTCGGCCAGAGCCACGGATGATCCGGTAAACAGGCCGGTCAACAGCACGTTGAGTTCGTCTTCGGTGGTGTTGCGTTTCGTGCGGATGCGCCAGTCGCGCACCAGTTTCTGATCCTCAAATATGCCGAAAACAGTGTTGGTGTTTCCAATGTCGATGACCAGCAGCACGGCAATTTCTCCTATTTGTCAGGCGCGTTTTTTATGGCATCGGCCAGCTTCACGGTGATCACTGCGTCGGCCACGTCGTGGACCCGCACGATGTGGGCCCCGCCCAGCACGGCGGCGGTCACCGTGGCCTGGGTGCCCAGCCGCACGGCCGGCGCGTCCACCGGCGCGGGCTGGCCGTCCGGGCCGGTAAGGGTCTTGCGGATAAACGCCTTGCGCGAGGTGCCGATCAGCAGGGGCAGGCCCAGGCTCTCAAAGGCGGAAAGGTTTTTGATCAGGGTAAGATTGTGGTCCAGGTTTTTGCCGAACCCGATGCCCGGATCCACGATGATTTTTGCCCGGTCCACGCCGGCGGCCCCGGCCCTGTCCGCGGCTGCTTTAAGAAAGGCCATCACCTCGCGGGTGACATCTTCATAAGCGGGGGCCTGCTGCATGGTTTTGGGGTTGCCCTGCATGTGCATCAGGATCACCGGCACCCCGGCATCTGCGGCCAGGCCGGCCATGGCTGAATCAAAGGTCAGGGCGCTGACGTCGTTGATGATAGAGGCCCCGGCATCCAGGGCGGCTCTGGCCACGGACGCCTTGTTGGTGTCGATGGAGATGGGAATATCGATCTCTTTGACCAGCCGTTCGATCACCGGCAGGACCCGTTGCTTTTCTTCCTCTTCGGTTACCGGGTCGGAAAATGGGCGGGTGGATTCGCCGCCGATGTCCAGAATGTCCGCGCCTTCGGCTGCCATGCGCCGGGCATGGGTGACGGCCCGGTCAAAGGTGGCAAACCGGCCTCCGTCGGAAAAGGAGTCCGGCGTGACATTCAGAATACCCATCACCAGGGTGCGGCGGCCCAGCTCCAGCCGGTGGTCGCCCCACGACAGCGTAAAAAGACTCATGGCGATTATGTTTTGTCCTCTTCTTCCGGTTCTTCTGGTTCGGTGCCGGTAGCCTCCGGGGCCTTCTCCGCCGGTTCGGAC
Organism: Desulfosudis oleivorans Hxd3; assembly: GCF_000018405.1. Classification (NCBI taxonomy): domain Bacteria; kingdom Pseudomonadati; phylum Thermodesulfobacteriota; class Desulfobacteria; order Desulfobacterales; family Desulfosudaceae; genus Desulfosudis; species Desulfosudis oleivorans. The sequence goes on along the minus strand of NC_009943.1, from coordinate 3,652,222 downwards.
GGCTTCGCCGGCTTTTCCTCCGGCATGTCGTCGTCCGACGGCACGGAAAGCTCGATGTCCGGCCGCAGGGACCGGATCAGCTCATCCAGTTCCGGCCCCAGCACGGTCTCTTTTTCGATCAGCAGGTCTGCCAGCGCGTGCAGGATATCCACATTCGCTTTCAGCAGGCGCCGGGCCGTGTCATAGGCGGACTTGATGATCCGCTCCACCTCCGCGTCGATGCGCCGGGCCGTGTCTTCCGAGTAGTCCCGGTGCTGGGATATCTCCCGGCCCAGAAATATCTGCTCCTCGTTGGCCGAGTAGGAGAGCAGGCCCAGATTTTCGCTCATGCCCCACTCCCGCACCATCTTCTGGGCCAGGGCCGTGGCCTGCTTGATGTCGTTGGCCGCGCCCGTGCTGATCCGGTTGAAGATGATCTCCTCGGCGATGCGGCCGCCGAAAGAGATGGCCAGCTCGCTTTCCAGCTGGTCCTTGAACCGAAAGTCCCGCTCTTCGGGCAGAAACCATGTGACGCCGGCGGCCCGCCCCCTTGGAATGATGGTGATCTTGTTGACCGTGTCGGTGTCGGGAAGGAGCCGGGCCACGATGGCATGGCCCCCTTCGTGGTAGGCGGTCATCTTCTTGTCTTCTTCCTTGATCACCTTGGACTTGCGCTCAAGGCCCATGTACACCTTGTCCTTGGCGTCTTCAAAGTCCACCATTTCAACCTTTTCCTTGTTGCGCTTGGCGGCAAACAGGGCCGCCTCGTTGACCAGGTTCTCCAGGTCGGCGCCGGAAAAACCGGGGGTTCCCTTGGCCAGGTTGTTGACCTTGACGTCGTCGGCCGCGGGAATTTTTTTGATATAGACGTCCAGGATGGCCCGGCGGCCCCGAATGTCGGGCAGGGGCACCACCACCTGCCGGTCGAAGCGGCCCGGCCGCAGCAGGGCCGGGTCCAGCACGTCCGGACGGTTGGTGGCCGAGATCAGGATCACGCCCTCGTTGGACTCAAACCCGTCCATCTCCACCAGCAGCTGGTTCAAGGTCTGCTCCCGCTCGTCGTGCCCGCCGCCCAGGCCGGCCCCGCGGTGGCGACCCACGGCATCGATTTCATCAATATAGATGATGCAGGGCGCGTTCTTTTTGCCCTGAAGAAACAGGTCCCGGACCCGGGAGGCACCCACGCCCACGAACATCTCGACAAAATCCGAGCCGCTGATGCTGAAAAAGGGGACTCCGGCCTCGCCGGCAATGGCCCTTGCCAGCAGGGTCTTGCCCGTGCCCGGCGCGCCCACCAGCAGCACGCCCTTGGGAATACGGCCCCCCAGCCGGGTGAACTTCTGGGGGTCCCGCAGAAACTCGATGATTTCGCCCACTTCTTCTTTGACTTCGTCGATGCCGGCCACGTCGGCAAAGGTGACCTTGTTGGCCCCTTCGGAGAGGAGCCGGGCCCGGCTTTTGCCGAAGGAGAGGGCCTTGCCGCCGCCGGACTGCATCTGTCGCATGAAATAGATCCATATGCCGATCAGCAGGATCATGGGCAGCCAGGAGATCAGGGCCGTGATAAACCACGGGGCTTCGGCCGGGGGCTTGGCCTCAATGGCGATGCCCTTGGCCCGCAGGGTGGGGATCAGGTCCTGATCTTCCGGCATGTAAACACTGAACCGCTCACCGGTGTCACTGGTGGCCCGCAGGGTCTGGCCCTGAATCAGCACATCCTTGACCTTGCCGTTGTCCACCATGTAGAGAAAATCACTGTAGCCGATGGTGCGCTCCAGGTTCTGCTGCTGATTGAACATGTTGTAAAGCATGACCATCACCAGAATGATGACCAGCCACAGCGCCATGTTTTTCGAAAACTGATTCAATGGAGAATCCTCCAACATGCTTGATTTGTAATTAAAGTGCAAATAAACACAAAAGGCCTTGCAAAACACAGGCAGTTCAAAATATCATCGGGCCTTTGAAAAAGGCAAGCAAAAACAAAATTCAAGCCCTGTGAGGGCCGGCGGCAAAAAGCGATTCCCTCTTTTTAGGGAAGGGATTGCCGGACGACCGGCTGCCAAAATCGGTGCAGACGGCCGGAAAAGATAAATTTTTTTCTTGCATTTGCCCGTTGCGCTATATAGTATAAAAAATTTTGAAAAAATAGAAACACAGGTGTTGTCGGACGACAACGGGAACCGGCCGGATACAACAGGCCATGTGTCCGTGACTGATCCTGAATAAATCCATGAACAAAAGGAGGTCGGCATAGCTAGGGATACGAAACAGACACCCAATATCAACAGGGAAATTCGGGCCAGGGAGGTCCGGCTGATCGACGCCGAAGGCAATCAGCTCGGGGTTGTTCCCATGCACCGCGCCATTGCCGCGGCCGAGGATGTGGGGCTTGATCTGGTGGAGGTATCGCCCAATGTGGACCCGCCGGTCTGCAAGATAATGGATTATGGGCGTTACAAGTACGAGCAGACGAAAAAACAACACGAGGCAAAGAAAAAACAGGCCTCGTTCCAGATAAAAGAGATAAAGGTAAGGCCGAAAACCGACACCCACGACCTCAACACAAAAATCGGCGCCATGCGCAAGTTTCTGGACCGGAAGGACAAGGTCAAGGTGACGGTGTTTTTTCGGGGCCGGGAGATCACCCTTTCCGCAAAAGGAATGAACCTGCTTCAGGAGATCGCCCAGCAGGTGGAGGATGTGGCGGTGGTGGAGCACGCGCCCCGGTTTGAAGGCCGCAGCCTGTTCATGATCCTGGCGCCTAAGGTGTAGCCGGCGTGTTTTATTATAAAAGTTGAGATTACCGGCCCTTGCCGGGCATACCATATTATAGTGAGGAGTTTGAGCGATGCAGAAGATAAAGACAAACCGTTCGGCTGCCAAGCGGTTCAAGCGGACAAAATCAGGCAAGTTTGTCTATTCCAAGTCCCACGGCAGTCACATTTTGACCAAAAAGAACCGCAAGCGGAAGCGGTCGCTTCGGAAAAGCCATATTCTGGACAGCAGCAACAACAAGGAATTAAAGCGCCTGCTTCCCGGCATGTAGGCTGGCCGCTTCGGCGGTGCGGGGCAGGACCATGAAACAGGAGTAAGAACCATGCGAATCAAAAGAGGATTCAAGGCGAGACATCGCCGTAAAAAGATTTTAAAGCTTGCCAAGGGATTCCGGGGCGGGCACAGCAAGCTGTTCAAGACGGCGAAAAACACCGTTGACAAGGCCCTGGGTTATGCCTACCGGGACCGCAAGCAGCGCAAGCGGGATTTCCGGCGGTTGTGGATCGCCCGCATCAACGCGGCCGTGCGCATGCACAGCCTGAGCTACAGCCGTTTCATGCACGGCCTGAAAAAGGCCGGTGTGGAGCTGGACAGAAAAGTGCTGGCCGAGCTGGCCATATCCGACCCCTCTGGTTTTTCCAAAGTGGTGGCGGTAGCGGCGGAACAGCAATAACGGTTCGGCCGTTTTACGGCAGGCACAGGAAGTGATGCGAGAGAAACGCGGCGGACATAACCGGAACGCCGCGTTTCGGCGTCATGCGGCAAAAACAGGTTACGGCCTTTTGATCAACAGGCGGCACGGCAGGTGACGGAATCTCTTGACGGCATAAAAGAGCGGGCCTTGCGGGAAATCGCGTCAGCCCGCGACACGGAAACCCTTCAGTCCGTGTCCGTGAAATATCTGGGCCGCAAAGGCGCGGTCACCCTTTTTCTGCGGAACCTCTCGCAACTGCCGGCCGAAGAGCGGCCCCGGGCCGGACAGGCGGCCAACCAGGTCAAACAGGACTTGCAGGCGGCCCTGGACCGGGCCACCGAACAGATTGCCGCGGATTCAGCCGCTGTTGACGGCATTGATGTCTCCCTTCCTGGCCGGCCGGTTTCCCGGGGCACCCTGCATCCCATCACGCGCATCACCCGTCGTATCTGCGAGATTTTCGGCCGCATGGGCTTCGATGTGGTGGAAGGCCCGGAAATTGAGACCGACTACTACAATTTCGAGGCCCTCAACATTCCCAAGCACCATCCTGCCCGGGACATGCAGGACACTTTTTATATCTCCGACAACGTGGTGCTGCGCACCCACACCTCCCCCACTCAGCCCAGGGTCATGGAAAAAACGGCCCCGCCGCTGCGCATCATCGCGCCGGGCAAAGTGTACCGGTGCGACTCCGATGTGACCCACACCCCCATGTTTCACCAGGTGGAAGGACTCATGGTGGACCGGAATGTCTCCTTCGGCGATCTGAAAGGGATACTGACCCTTTTTATTCACCGGATGTTTGACCCGGAGACCAGCCTGCGGTTCCGGCCCAGCTATTTTCCCTTTACCGAGCCCAGCGCCGAGGTGGACATTCGCTGCGTGGCCTGCCGGGGCAAGGGATGCCGAATCTGCTCTCACACGGGCTGGCTGGAAATCCTGGGTGCCGGCATGGTGCACCCGGCGGTGTTTGAAAAGGCGGGATACGACACGCAGGCCTATACGGGCTTTGCCTTCGGCATGGGAGTGGAGCGGATCGCCATGCTCAAGTACAACATCGACGACACCCGCAAATTCTTCGAAAACGATACCCGGTTTTTAAGGCAATTCTAAATGAAAGTCAGCCTTCACTGGTTGCAGGAATATGTTCCCGTAACACTGAGCCCCGCGGACCTTGCCGAGGCCCTGACCATGGCCGGCCTGGAAGTGGAGGCCGTGTCCGACCGGTATGCCGGCCTGGACACGGTGGTCACCGGAAAGGTGACCCGTGTCTCTTCCCACCCGGACGCGGACCGTCTCACCGTCTGCCAGGTGGAGACCGGGGACCGGCCCCTGACCATCGTGTGCGGGGCCCCCAATGTGAAGGAAGGCATGGTGGCCGCCGTGGCCCTGCCGGGCACCGAACTTCCCGGCGGACTGGCGGTTCGAAAAAGCAAAATACGGGGTGTGGCTTCCGAAGGCATGCTGTGCAGCGCCGTGGAGCTCGGTATCGGTGAAGACGGCGCCGGGATTCTCTCTCTGGACGGCGCCACGCCTGTGGGCATTCCGGCGACCCGGGCCCTGAACCTTTTCGACACGGTGCTGGAGATTGATCTGACCCCCAACCGGGCCGACTGTCTCAGCATGATCGGCGTGGCCCGTGAAGTGGCGGCCCTGTCCGGCGGCCGAGTCGCAAGACCTGTTTCTTCGGTGCCGGAAGCCGCCGGCGACGTGGCCGATTACGCGTCGATTGTTATTGAAGAGCCGGACCTCTGTCCCCGGTACACGGCCCGTGTGGTCCTGGATGTCACGGTGGGGCCTTCCCCCTTCTGGCTGCAGGACCGACTGCGCTCCGTGGGATTAAAGCCCATTAACAGCGTGGTGGACATCACCAACTTCGTGATGATGGAAACCGGCCAGCCCCTTCACGCTTTTGACCTGGACCGCCTTTCCGGAAACCGCATTGTCGTGCGCCGGGCCGGGGCCGGGGAGCGTTTTGTCACGCTGGATGACAAGGAACGAGTCCTTTCCGACGACATGCTCATGATCTGTGACGCCGAAAAGCCGGTGGCCGTGGCCGGTGTCATGGGCGGCCTTAATTCTGAAATTGTTCCCACCACCCGGCGGGTGCTGATTGAAAGCGCCTGCTTTGCCGCTCCTTCCATTCGCAAAACCGCCAAGACCCTGGGTCTGGCCAGTGACGCGTCCCACCGCTTTGAGCGGGGCGTGGACCCGGAGGGAACGGAGTTTGCCGTTGACCGGGCGGCCCGGCTCATGGCCGAGGTGGCCGGTGGAAAACCGGCCAGGGGAGTGATTGACAACCATCCGCGGCCGGCCGGCGAAAAACGGATTGCCCTGGGCATCGGTGACACCAACCGCCGGCTGGGTACGTCTCTGGGAGCCGAGGATGTGGCCCGGCTGCTGGCATCGGTGGAACTTCTTTCGGAACCGGAGGACAACGACCGCCTCACCGTTACGGTGCCGTCGTTTCGTGTGGATATCGACCGGCCCGAAGACCTCATAGAAGAGGTGGCCCGGCTCTGGGGATACAACAACATTGCCGTGAGTTTTCCCGTGATTCCGGTCAGTGGCAGGCTGCCCTCAGGAGCGCTGGCCCGGCGGATTCGCGTCAAGGAGGCAATGGTGGGCTTCGGTTTTGCCGAAGTGGTCAACTACAGTTTTATCGGCGCCGACGCCTGCAGCAGCATGCGTTTTGCGGCCGGCACCGCCGAAGACAGCCCCATTCCGATTCTCAATCCCCTGTCCCAGGACCAGGCCGTGATGCGGACCTCTCTGGTGCCCGGGCTTTTGAAAAACACCCGGGACAACATTTTTCAGCAGGAAAAGACCATTCGCCTGTTTGAAACCGGCAAGGTGTTTCTGCCCCAACCCGGTCAGGAGCTGCCCGACGAGCCGGAAATGCTGGCCGGTCTCTGGTCCGGAGCCCGGCAGCCCCGCACATGGCTCACCATGGAAGAGCGGTGCGACTTCTACGACATCAAGGGGGTGCTGGAAGCCCTGATCTCCGCCCTTGACCTGGAAACCTCTTTTTCCGCCCTGGCCGCCGACCAGTGCCGGTACACCCTTGCCGGCCGGACCGCCCGGGTGATGATCGGTGAAACAGCGGTGGGCCTGGCCGGGGAGGTGCGGCCCGATGTGCTGGAGTCCTTTGGCGTCAGGCAGCCGGTTTTTGTTTTTGAAATCAATCTTTCCACGCTGTTTCCCATGATCACGGACGAAAGGTGTGCCCGGCCCATTTCCCGGTTCCCCTCCGTGTCCCGGGATATTACCCTGATCGTGGCCAGTACCGTGGAGGCCGCCGACCTGTTGAAAAGCCTTGCCATGCAGGGCCAGTCCCTGATAGAACAGATGTATCTGATGGATGTTTACGAAGGGGACCCGATCCCTTCGGGAAAGAAAAGCCTCTCCATACGGGTTGTCTACCGGTCTTTTGAAAAAACGCTGAAAGACGCGTTTGTCAACCGGATTCACACGGAGACAACCGAGGCGCTGGTCAAGGCGTTTAACGCCGAGCTGCCCGGTTAACGGTGTTTCTTTCCCGGCGACACAAACAGCGGGGCGGTCATGTCGACACAGGACGAAACGAAACCCACCGGGCCGTTGCTTTTTCCCGAACCCGCCGACAGGGTGGAAATTCCCGATAAGCTCTATTTCAGAATCGGCGAGGTATGCCGGATCACCGGGGTGGCGGCCCATGTGCTGCGGTTCTGGGAGTCCGAGTTCCCCCAGATCCGCCCGGGCAGGACCGAGGCGGGCCAGCGGCTTTACAGCCGGTCCGATATCGAGCGGGTTCTCAGCATAAAACATCTTCTTTATAATCAAAAGTTTACCATCAAAGGTGCTCGGCGCTATCTCGGTGCCGGCGCCAAAGCGGATCACGCGCCCCGCCTGTTTCAGGAGGTCGTTGACCAGCTCCTGGCCATTCGAGATATTCTGAGTTAAACCAGATTATTATTTTGTCTTGACATTTAATTTTTTTTATCATACACCTCTTTACTCAGAGCGGGCATAGCTCAGTTGGTAGAGTACAAGCTTCCCAAGCTTGGTGTCGCGAGTTCGAGTCTCGTTGCCCGCTCCAGGCGATGTTGCAAAGACCGCCACTGGTCGTTTCACGGTCGTCAGGACGACCGGCACCGGCCGAAAGCAGGAAATCAGTTATCTGGGTTGGGTGGAAACGGGCAAACGCCCGTTTTTTATTTGACTAAGAAGGAAGAAGAGCACCGTGATGTGTGTGCAGAACAGCGGTTCCGACGCAGGCGCCATTCAGCCGGCAACGCCTCGCCTCATGGGCGGCGGCAACCCGGTGGTCGCCCAGATGTGGAAGCTGGTGGAGCCGGTCTGTTCGGCAGAGGGCATGGAGCTGGTGTTTGTTGAATTTAATAAAGAGAGCCAGGGCCGGGTGCTGCGGCTCTACCTGGCAAGCGGGGTTCCCGACAGGGGTGTCACGCTGGAGGATTGCGCCGGAATCAGCCGGCAGGTCAACGGGCTTCTGGATGTGTACCTGCCGGAGCTTGATAACTATACGCTGGAGGTCTCTTCCGCCGGGCTGGAGCGGCCTTTGGCAAAAGAGATCGACTTTGAGCGGTTTGCCGGCAGCCGGGTAAAAATCCGGACGGCGGCGCCGGTGTCGGACCGGAAAAATTTTACGGGTATTCTGCTTGGCGTTTCCGACGGCAACGTCAGGCTCATGGTGGACGACAAGACGTTTGTCATTCCCTATGGGGAGATTACCAGGGCAAAACTTGTGAACGAAGACGGAGTCAGCCAATGATCATACAGGACGTGAAACGTGTTGTAGAACAGGTCAGCCGGGACAAGGGCATTGACAGGGACACTCTTGTGAAGGCCCTTGAAGAGGCCATCAAGTCTGCGGCTCGGAAGCGGTATGGCGCGGCTATCGATATCGAAACCATGTATGATGAGGATACCGGCGAAATTGAGATATTCCAGTTCAAGGAGGTGGTTGAAACCGTCCAGGACCCGGATCTGCAGATCACGTTTGTGGAGGGCAGGGCCCTGGATCCGGAGTGTGAACTGGGAGACAGCCTCGGTGTGAAGATGGACACGCAGTCCTTTGGCCGTATCGCGGCCCAGTCGGCCAAGCAGGTTATTATTCAGAAGATGCGGGAGGCGGAGCGAAGCGCGGTCTACAAGAATTTCGTGGAAAAAGAGGGTGAGATCATCAACGGTATCGTCTCCCGCATGGAGCGCGGTAACGTGATTGTCAATATCGGCGAGGCCGAGGCGATTCTTAACTCCCGGGAACAGATTCCCGGCGAAGGCTACCGCCGGGGGGACAGGGTGCGGGCCAATGTGATGAAAGTGCTTGAGGAGACCGCCGGCCCCCAGATTATCCTGTCCCGGGCCCATCCGGATTTTGTGGTCAATCTCTTCAAGACGGAAGTGCCGGAAATCAGCGAAGGTATCATTACCATCAAGGCCATTGCCCGGGAGGCCGGCGGGCGGACCAAGATCGCTGTGGTTTCCAACGACATGGATATCGACCCGGTGGGTGCCTGCGTGGGGGTCCGGGGCAACCGGATTCAGAACGTGGTCAAGGAGCTCAAAGGGGAAAAGATCGATATCGTTCCCTGGAACCCGGACCCGGCCAAGTTCGTCTGCAACGCGCTTTCTCCGGCAGAGATAGCCCGTGTGATCATCGACGAGGACAATGCGGCCATGGAGATCATCGTGCCCGACGAGTCCCACTCTCTTGCCATCGGCCGAAGAGGGCAGAATGTGCGGCTTGCCTCCAAGCTGACCGGCTGGCACCTTGATGTACAGAGCGAGTCCATATACACCCAGGCCATGGAACGGGGGTATGACACGCTTCTTCAGATACCCGGTGTGGATGGGTCCCTGGCAAATGCGCTGTGTGAAGTCGGGTTTTTCTCGGCGGATGATATTTCCGGTGCCGCGGTTGATGACCTGATTGAACTGGAAGGCATTGATGAAGCCTCGGCAAAGGCGTTGATCCGTGACGCGGTCAAGGTTGCGGAGCAGGCAGCCAGGGAGCAGGCAATCAGGGAGAAAGCAGCCAAAGAGCAGGCAGCCAAAGAACAGGCAGCCAGGGTGCAGGCGGCAGAAGAAGCATCTCCGGCGCCAGATGAAGAAGCGCCGAATAAAGAGGCGCCGGATAACGACATTGCGCCAGCCGGAGAGACCCCGGCGGATGACGGCCATGAGCCGGTATAACGGCGGAAACGCTTAGAAGGAGGCTGGATGGCAAAAATCAGAATATTTGAACTTGCCAGATCGCTCAATATGACTAACCCGGATCTTTTGGACAGGCTGAAAGAGATGGGTATTGAGGCAAAGAGTCACCTGAGCTCTCTGGAGGACGATATTGTTGAAAAGGTGCGACAAGGCGTCTTCCGCACGGAGGTTGAGAAGCCGGAAAAGGTCGAGCAGAAACGGGTGCGGTCCAACGTCATTCGCAAGAGACGGCAGCCGGTAAAAAGCGAGGCCGAGCCGGAAGCGGAAGCACCGGCCGCCCAGGCCCCTGAAGCCGAAGAAGTGACGGCGCCAACAGCCGAGGAAGCGGTACCGGAAGAGGCCGCAGATGCGGATGTTTCCGCGAAAGCAGAGACGCCAACGGCCCCCGAGACCCCGGAAGAAGCCGAGATATCGGTTTCCGAAGAGGCCCCCGTGGAGGAGGCGGCTGACCAGGTGCCGCCGACGGATGAAGCCGTCGACCCGGCCGAAGCGGCCCCGGCGGAGGAGGAGAGCTCACCGTCCCGGAAAAAGGCAAAAGCGAAAAAGCACCAGGCCGCGAAAATTATCAAGTTTCCGGATGCGCCCCAGCGACTTTCCAACAAGGGCGTGCTGGAAGTGGTCGATGATACGGCCCCGGCCGACAGTCCCGCGGCGCCGGCCGCGGCGACTCCGGCCGGAGAAAAAGACAAAAAACCCTCCCGCAAGGATCGCAAGAAGCGGGGAAAAACAGAGAGTGTGGAGACCGAGGAAGCGGTACCGGTCAAGAAGAAGGGGGTTTTCAAGCGCAAGGAGATTGTTGAAGGGGTGGCCCTCTACGACCGGACCCGGGGCCGCATGCGCAAAAAAGGCAAAGGCGGCGCCAAGGTGCCGGGCGGCGCAAAAACCCAGATCACAACCCCCAAGGCGATCAAGCGGAAGGTGCGCATCAACGAATCGATCAGCGTGGCCGAACTGGCCAAACGCATGGGCGTCAAAGCCAGCGAGGTCATTGCCCGATTGATGGGGATGGGCGTGATGGCCACATTGAACCAGCAGGTGGATTTTGACTCGGCCGCGCTGGTGGCGGCGGAGTTTGAGTACGAGGTGGAAAAGGCGTCCGCCACGGAAGAGGAGCTGCTTGAGTTGAACGTGGAAGAGGATCAGGGAAACCTGAAGAAGCGCGCGCCGGTGGTCACCATCATGGGCCACGTCGATCACGGCAAGACATCCCTGCTGGACGTGATCCGTCAGTCCCGCATCACGGAAGGAGAAGCCGGCGGCATTACCCAGCACATTGGTGCCTACAAGGTGAATACGGCCAACGGCGAAGTGGTGTTTCTCGACACTCCGGGTCATGAGGCCTTTACCGCCATGCGGGCCCGGGGGGCCCGGGCCACCGATATTGTTATCCTGGTGGTGGCGGCGGATGACGGCATCATGCCCCAGACCATAGAAGCCATCAACCATTCCAGGGCCGCCGGCGTGCCCATCGTGGTGGCGGTCAACAAGATCGACAAGGAAGGCGCCGATCCCGACCGGGTCAAGCGGGAGGCCTCCGATCACGGCCTGGTTCCCGAAGACTGGGGCGGCGATACCATGTTTGTCAATGTGTCGGCCAAACAGAAGCTCGGTATTTCCGATCTATTGGACATGGTGCTGCTTCAGGCGGAAATGCTGGAGCTGAAGGCCAATCCCGACAAGAAGGCCAGGGGCGTTGTCATCGAAGCCAAGCTGGATCCGGGCCGGGGGCCGGTGGCCACCGTGCTGATCCACGAAGGGACCCTCTCCGTGGGCGAAACCGTAGTCTGTGGCATTCATTACGGAAAGATCCGCGCCATGTTTGACGACAAGGGCGCGCCCCTCGACCAGGCCGGGCCGGCCACGCCGGTGGAGCTCATCGGCCTGGGCGGAGTGGCCACTTCCGGTGACGACCTGTTTGCCGTGGGTGATGAGAAGAGCGCCAAGACGGTCAGTGAAAACCGGCAGCAGAAGCAGCGGACCGAGGATCTGGCCAGAAAAGACAGCATCAGCCTGGAAAACTTTTTTGAAAAGATGCAGGAAAAAGAGGAGAAGGTCCTCAATATCATCATAAAGGCCGATGTGAACGGCTCCTGTGAAGCCATTGCCGATTCGCTGCAGAAGTTCTCCTCCGGAGAGGTGAAGATTCACGTGGTCCACTCGGCGCCGGGCACGATTATCGAGTCCGATGTGACCCTGGCGTCGGCGTCCAACGCGATTGTTCTCGGCTTCAACGTGCGGCCGAGCCCCAAGGTGCGGGCACTGGCCGCCGAAGAGAACGTGGATATCCGGTCCTATGATATTATTTATGACCTGATCGACGACATCAAGAAGGCCCTCACCGGCATGATGTCTTCCACCTTCGAGGAAGAGGTGCTGGGCCGGGCCGAGGTGCGGGAGCTGTTCGTCATTCCGAAGAAGGGCACCATTGCCGGGTCCTACGTGCTGGACGGAAAAATCGAGCGGGGCCGGCCGGCCCGGCTGCTGAGGGACGGCGTGATTGCCTATAACGGCGTAATCGGTTCCCTGCGGCGTCACAAGGATGATGCCAAGGAAGTGGCCAGCGGGTATGAATGCGGCATCGGTATTGAAAATTACAACGACATCAAGCCCGGTGACGTGATCGAGTGCTACTTCCTCCGGGAGATCAAGCCTGAGTTGTGATCCGCGTTCCGAATGGAAAGAACAATGGAACAGGGGTCCATGGTCGCGGGGCTGGGTCTTATTGTGCTGCATATCGACGGGTGCCGGTCGCTGAAGGAGAAGCGGGCCGTGGTCAAGGCGATGATCGCCCGGCTGCGCAACGCGTTTAACGCGTCGGTGGCCGAGGTGGGGCTCAACGATCTTCACCGAAGCGCCCATATCGGTATTGCCCTGGTGGGTAACGATGTGTCGGTGGTCAATGCCCGGATGGACCAGATGTTCAACGCGGCCGATCAGATGGGGCAGGGCCGGGTGATTGATACCCAGATGGAAATTTTTACCATATGAAGAGCTTTCCAAGAGCCGACCGCATTGGCAGCAGCATTCAGCGGGGCGTGTCTGAAATCCTGCGAAAAGGGCTGGGCGATCCACGGCTGGACATGGCTACCATCACCGGGGTCAAGGTATCCCGGGATCTGGGGGTGGCCTATGTGTATTACGTCATTCCAGGTGACACAGCCGGCCGGGCCGCGGCGGCGGCGGGTTTCAAAAGCGCCGAGGGATTTATCAAGCGGTCCCTGGCCGGTATGCTGAAGATGAAATATATGCCCGACATTCGGTTTCGTTACGACGAATCGTTTGCCTACGGCCAGTCTATTGATACGGTTTTGCGGGAATTGCAGACGGAAAAAGACGATGTACCAGACAGTGGGAGACCACCTGAAGACGATTGACACGGTATTGATCGCCTCCCATGTGCATCCGGACGGTGACGCCATCGGCGCCCTGACCGCGCTGGGCGCGGCTCTGTTGAACATGGGAAAGAACGTTACCCTGTATAACGAGGACCCTGTGCCCGCGGCCTACCGGTTTCTGCCGTTAAGCGACTGCCTGGTCCGTCATATTGACGATCTGGGCCGGTACGAAGCGGCTGTTATTCTGGATTGCAGCAAGATAGACCGCATCGGCCGCCTGGCTGAGACCATCGGCACAGTGCCGCTGCTGATCAATATCGATCACCATTGCAGCAACGACCGGTTCGGCGGCATTCAACTGGTGGACTGCGAGGCCTGCGCCACCGCCGAGATCGTCTACAATCTGCTGAAGACCATGGAGGTTGAGATTACCCGGGAGGTAGCCTATGGCCTGTATACCGGGATTGTAACGGATACGGCCTCCTTCAGCATGGGCAACACCGGGGCCTCCACCTTTGCCATCTGTGGCGAACTGGTCAAGGCGGGTGCCGATCCCCAGACGGTTTCGAAAAATGTCTACATCACCTATTCCGCCGAGCGCATCCGCCTCATGCAGATGGTGCTCAACACCTTTGTGCTGTCGGAAAACGGCGCGGTCTCCATGCTGCTGGTGACCCAGGAGATGATCAAACAAAGTGGAATGAAGACGGAAAACGTGGGCCGGGTGGTCAACTATGCCAAGCACATCGAGAACGTGCGCATCGCGGCCTTGGTTCTTGAAGAGGAGAATCACGCTGAAGACCTGCCCGACGGGGTGTCCCACTTTCACGTGAGCCTTCGTTCCGACGGCAGCTTGGACGCGGCCAGAATCGCCGTGGGGTTTGGCGGGGGCGGTCACAGCAAGGCCGCCGGATTTAATATCACGACCACGCTGTCCGGCGTGAAGGAGACGATTCTGAGGCTGGCGGACAGCCTATGACGGAGCAGCCGGACGGGATCATCGTGGTCAACAAGCCGGCCGGCATCACCTCCGCGAAGGTGGTGGCCCTTGTGAAACGCCACACCGGCGCGCGCAAGGTCGGCCATGCCGGCACCCTGGACCCCTTTGCCACCGGGGTGCTGGTCTGCCTGATCAACCGGGCCACGCGGCTGGCTGAGTTTTTTCTGGCCAGTGACAAGACCTATGCGGCGGTCATGTGCCTGGGCGTGGAAACCGATACCCAGGACCGCACCGGAACGGTCACGGCCGTCTGCGACACCTCCCTGCAAACCGTTTCAGATGATGCGATCCGGCGCGTGATGACCTCCTTTGAGGGTGAAGGTGAACAGCGGCCCCCGGCGTTTTCGGCGGTCAAGCACCAGGGCGTTCCTCTGTACCGGCTGGCCCGGCAGGGGGTTTATGTTGAAAAACCGGCTCGGCCGGTGGTGATTTCGTCGTTGACGGTGCAGGAGATATGTTGGCCCATGGTCCGGTTTGAGGTGACCTGCTCATCGGGTACCTACATACGAACCCTGTGCGCGGACATGGGCCGGGCCCTGGGTTGCGGCGGGCATCTTTACGCCCTTGAAAGAACGCGGGCCGGCGGTTTTGATCTGGCCCGGGCCGTGGACCTGGAGCACCTGGCGGACCTGTGCAAAGCCGGGAAAGCAACGGACCTGCTGGTCCCCATGAGCGAGGCATTGTCCGGTATGCCCCGATTTACGGCCCCGCCGTCGCTGGCAGGCAGGATCGCCGCCGGAGGGCAGCTGACGGCAGCGGATTTTGCCGGTTTTCCGGCCGCCGATGCCGAAGGGTATTTTCAGGTTACAGACGCCGACGGCCGGTTGCTGGCCGTGGTCCAGCGTCATGAAGAAACCTACCGGTATCGGTGTGTGCTGGCCGGATAAAAACCTTTATCCGGGCCGCACGAGTATGATATAGAGATTGACTTTTAAGGCAAAAAGGATTGTAATACATTTTAATTTTTGATTTCGGGAAACGGAGCAAGGAGGTTTTTGGCCATGGCCTACACAACGGAAGTAAAAAAAGAACTGATCAGCAAATTCAAGGTACACGACGCCGACACGGGGTCGCCCGAGGTGCAGATCGCGCTGTTGACCCACCGCATTACATATCTCACCGAGCACGTGAAGGTTCACAAAAAGGACCACCACTCGCGAAGAGGGCTGCTGATCCTGGTGGGAAAGCGCAGAAAACTGCTTAATTATGTCAAGAACAAGGATGTGAACCGCTACAGGGACATCATCAGCACACTGGGGTTGAGAAGATAACACACCACCCTCATCACACAAGGCTTTTGTTAAATTCGGTATACAGGGTAGGTCGGTCCGTGGCGGCTTGCTGTATGGAACAACGCAGAAAGCCGCCTTTTTTTAGGAGAAACCATGACAGAACACGTATTTGAAGCAACCGTAAACGGCAAGCCGTTTACTATTAAGACCGGCCGGCTGGCCAAACAGGCCGCCGGCGCCGCCCTTGTCCAGTACGGGGAAACCATCGTCCTGGTGACGGTGGCGGCGGCTACTGAGCCCAAGGAAGACGCGGATTTTCTGCCGCTTTCCGTGGAGTATCAGGAGAAAATATACTCCGCCGGCCGAATTCCGGGCAACTACTTTCGCCGGGAGATAGGGCGGCCCAGTGAAAAAGAGACACTGACCTGCCGCCTGACCGACCGACCCATACGGCCTCTGTTTCCCGCCGGATACACCTTTGAAACCCAGGTCATCACCACGGTGCTGTCCATGGACCGGGAAAACGATCCGGACGTGCTTTCCATTGTGGGCGCGTCCGCGGCCCTGACCATTTCGGATCTTCCCTTTGACGGTCCCCTGGCCGCGGTCCGCGTGGGCCGCCTGAACGGCACCCTGGTGGCCAACCCCACCAACACCGAGCTGGACGACTGCGATATCAATATTGTGGTGGCGGGATCGCGCTCCGGCGTGGTCATGGTGGAAGGCGGCAGCAACGTGGTGAGCGAGGCCGAGATGCTGGAAGCCATCTTTTTCGGCCACAACGCCCTTTTGCCGCTGATCGATATTCAGGACCAGATGCGAAACGCCTGCGGAAAGCCCAAGCGGGTCATCGTGCCGCCGGAAAAAGACACTGAGCTGGAGACCCGAATTGCGGAGCTGGTGGGCGACGCCGTTGCCCAGGCAGTGACGGAGCCTGAAAAGGACGCCCGGAAAAGCGCGCTGTCCAAGGTGAGGGAAAACCTGTTCCAGGGCCTTGGCGAGGCCTTTGCCGACCGGAAAAGGGAGATCAAGGGCCTTTTTTCGGACCTGGTCAAGAAGGTGTGCCGGGACATCGTGCTCAACCAGGGCCGGCGCATTGACGGCCGAGCCTTTGACGAGGTCCGGCCCATCAGCTGTGAGGTGGGTGTGCTGCCCAGAACCCACGGCAGCGCCCTGTTCACCCGGGGCGAGACCCAGGTGCTCGGCGTGATGACTCTGGGGTCGGGCCATGATGAACAGCGGGTGGAGACCCTGTTCGGGGACGAGACCCGGCCCTTCATGCTGCATTACAATTTTCCGCCCTTCTGCGTGGGCGAGGTCAAACGGGTTATGGGCCCCAGCCGCCGGGACATCGGCCACGGCAACCTGGCCCACCGGGGCATCTCCTATGTGCTGCCCGACAAGGAGACCTTTGATTACACCATCCGGCTGGTTTCCGAAGTGCTCGAATCCAACGGTTCCTCTTCCATGGGAACCGTTTGCTCCTGCATCCTGGCTCTGATGGATGGCGGCGTGCCGATCAAGGCCCCGGTGTCCGGTATCGCCATGGGCCTGGTGGCTGACGGCGACAAGGTGGCCGTGCTTTCCGATATCCTTGGTGATGAAGATCATTTCGGCGACATGGACTTCAAGGTTACAGGCACGGAAAAGGGCATTACCGCGCTTCAGATGGACATCAAGATCAAGTCCCTTTCCCGGGAGATTCTGGAAAAGGCCCTGCACCAGGCCAAGGATGGCCGTATCCATATCCTGGGCAAGATGCTGGAGGCCCTCTCCCATTACCGGGACGATATCTCTCCGTATGCGCCCAAGATTTACATCGTCAAGATTCATCCCGACAAGATTCGGGAGATCATCGGTCCGGGCGGCAAGGTGATTCGTGAGCTTCAGGCCATGAGTAACACCCGCATCGAGGTGGATGATTCAGGCACCGTCAAGATTGCCGCATCCACGGAAGAAGAGGCCAGAATCGCCATCAAGGCGGTGGAGGATATCGGAAGGGTGCCCGAGCCCGGCGAGATATACGAGGGCGAGGTGGTTCGGATTACCGATTTTGGCGCTTTTATCCAGATCAAAAACGGTACCGACGGGCTCTGTCATATTTCGGAGCTGGAACACCACCATGTCAAGAGCGTTACCGATGTGGTCAAGATGGGCGACAAGGTGAGGGTCAAGGTGCTGGAGGTCAGCCCTGAAGGCAAGATCCGCTTGAGCCGAAAGGCCCTGCTGCCGGCCCCTGAAAAGGGCGAGGAGGACGAGAAAAGCGCCCCCCGTTCACGTCGGCCCGGCGGCAACTCCGACCGGCGAAACAACAGGTAGGGGGCCCGGGCGGCGGTGAACCCTTCCACGGACAGTCCGGCACCGGTGGTCAACATACTCCGGGTCCGGCCAGAGGCCGACGCCGATATCGACCTGCCCCGCTACATGACACCAAATGCCGCGGGAATGGACCTGCAGGCGGCCCTGGAAGAAGACCTCACGGTGGGAAAGGGGCAAATCGCCCTTGTGCCCACCGGCTTTGCCGTGGAACTGCCGCCGGGATATGAGGCCCAGATTCGTCCCAGAAGCGGCCTTGCC
Source organism: Desulfosudis oleivorans Hxd3 (assembly GCF_000018405.1). Taxonomy (NCBI): domain Bacteria; kingdom Pseudomonadati; phylum Thermodesulfobacteriota; class Desulfobacteria; order Desulfobacterales; family Desulfosudaceae; genus Desulfosudis; species Desulfosudis oleivorans. The sequence goes on along the minus strand of NC_009943.1, from coordinate 3,634,408 downwards.
GTCCGCCATGGCATCGGCCTGATCAACTCGCCCGGCACCATTGACGCGGACTACCGGGGTGAGGTGCAGGTGGCCGTGATCAACTTGGGGCCATCCGATTTTACCATTCACCGGAAAGACCGCATCGCCCAGATGGTGATTCAACCGGTCTGCCGGGCCCGGCTGGCGCCGGTGGACGAGCTGACCCCCACGGACCGGGGCCCCGGCGGCTTCGGTCACACCGGCGTATGACGGCATTCCGTTCGGTCATCCGGTGGTACGCGGTGCGTGGTTGACAAGGAAATCGGTTGGAACGCTGTAAATCACTATTGCTGCCTCAGGAAAAGCATCTTGCTGTCTGTGTTCTGGCCAGCGGCAGCCGCGGCAACGCTGTTTTTATCTCCGGCCCGGACACCGCCATTCTGGTGGACGCCGGGCTTTCAGGCGTTGAAATCGAGAGACGGCTGGCCACCATCGGTGTGAATCCCCGGTCCCTGGATGCCATTGTTATTTCCCATGAACATACCGACCATGTGCGGGGGGCAGGGATTCTCTGCCGCCGTCACAAACTCCCCCTTTATATTACCGCCCCAACTCACAAGGCGGCCCTTGCCCAGCTGGGCGGCATTGATGATTGCCGCTATTTTGCCTGCGGCCAGAGCTTTTCCATCAACACCCTGACCATTCATCCGTTTTCCCTTTCCCACGACGCGCGGGATCCGTCGGGGTTTACCTTTCAGTCCGGCGGGGCCAAGGCCGGGCTGGCCACCGACCTGGGCGTGGCCACCACCATGGTCCGGGAACATCTCAAGGGGTGCGGCGCTCTGATCCTTGAGGCCAACCATGACGCGGAGATGCTGCTCAACGGATCCTATCCATGGCCGGTGAAGCAGCGCATCAAGAGCCGGAACGGGCACCTTTCCAACGATGATTCCATGCGGCTGCTGGCCGAACTGGACCACAAGGATCTGGCCCATGTGGTCCTGGCCCATCTGAGCCACGAAAATAACACGCCGGAGCGTGCCCTTGCCACGGTGGGCGCCGCCCTGAGGGACAGCAGGGCCTCTCTTTCCGTGGCCCTGCAGGACCAGTGTGGAAAGATGTTCCATCTCTGATCTGTCTGCGGTCCTCTTGAAATCCGAATTGAAACCGACCATTCCCCGTGCGGCTTGTGCGATATCCGATCAAACAGCGCTTGAGTTTGGCGCCGGTTTTGGATAATCTGAAAAAACGCAATTGGCAAGGAAGCAGGTCCCATGACGGATGCACCGGAAACCGAAAAAAAAGTGACCGACCTCGACAGGGTGCTGAACTACTTTATGCTGCTGTTCAAGCGCCAGACCGGAGCGGGGCCGGGGGCGGCCTCTGAGGTCGAGCCGTTGCAGACCGTGTCCGGCCGGTCACGGATGGTCACCTACGACCTTCATGTGGACCATGACAACATGCGAAGCTCCCGTCGCATGACCCTGGGGCCCATCGGCGAGGGGTCGGGCAGCAAGAGCAAGTGTTATCTGGCCATCTACGACAGTAAGCTGGTGGTCAAGGTGCCGCCGGTGCCCATCACCGATTTTAATAAATATATCGCCAGCATCAAGAAAGAACAGGAGATCGCCAGGACCGTTTCTCCCCGGGAGTGCATCGTTCCAGGCATATCGGTCATCCTGAGCAAGATTCATCCGTTTCCCGATGAGGGCCGGATCAGCGCCGAACTGCTTGAAAATGCCTATATCGCTCTGCTGGAAGAGACCCCCGAGCTTGCGGAATTTCTGAAGATCGACGGTGGGTTTGTCTTTTTCATGGACCTTGCCAAGTATGTGTTTCTGGCCGACGCCATCGCCCTGTTCCATGATGCCGAAGAAAAACTGCCCGCTGAGATCCTGCGGGACCCGTCTATCCTGGATGACCTTGAAAAGTTTGAAGGCCGGTACGGCATGGAAAATATCCATGTGGGCATGGCCCTGGAACGGGTGTATGCGGATTATGAGAACCGGGTCCGAAAACTGATGATCCGTTCCGGGGCTGCTTCATCGCTGCTGCTTTACAAGCTGCAGCAGTGGTTTTTTTCCTATCTTTCCGGAAACCCGGTAAAGCCCCAGGGCCGGGACCTGACCGAGTCCTTTGCGTCCCAGCTCAACGCGCTTCTCAAAGAGGTGGCGGATGCGCATCGGGAAACCGTGGAGGGCTACATCACCATGGTCAGCAATTTTCTTTCCGCCACCACCTTTTCCAGACGCAAGCTTCAGATGGAGGGCGTGGTGGCCAACATTCTGGAGCTGCTCTCCTGGCTGAAACGGAAAAACGTTGCCATTCGGGATATCAAGCCGGACAATCTGCTGGTGGCCGGTGATCCGGAAAAGTACCCAAATTTCCTGTCGTCCCCGGAGACTTATCGTATCGGGTTGATTGACGTTGAGACCGCCGTGGATTTTGCGCCCGGCGCCGGCGAGACCATTGCCCAGCCCCCCCTGGGCGGCACGCCCTTCTACGCGACCCCGTTGCACCTCTTTAAAAACGGCGCCTTGCTTTCCGCTTACAGGGATATGAAAAGGGCCTTTTACCTTCAGGACTGGTTTGCCGTGATCGCCATGATATACGGCGCCGTGGTGGGAAGCTACCTGTTTCCCCGAACGGCCCGGCAGGTAGTGTCGCTGACAAAAAAAATACAGAAGGCCGTCAAGGCAAAACAGCCCATCGAGCAGGTCATGGCCGGTGCCAACCGCCTGTTCTGGCCCGGTGCCGTGGCCGAGTTTGAGGAGAACATGGGAAAAAACCGGGATCGCCTGGCGGCCCTTCGGGTGGCCTGTTTTGAACCGGTGCGGACGATGTTTATCGAAGAGCTGGCCATCGAAAACGGGGAGGCGGATCGCCGGATAAAGCAACTGATCGGAAACCAGTCCTTTTTCAAGAATAAGCAGAACCGGGAACAGCTCTATCTTTTTTCACCGGAAAAACTGGCCGACATTTTAGAGAAAATCGCGGACAAAAAAGAGAGTGACCCTCTGTCTTTTGCGGCCCTTGAGCAGATCGGCCGGCTCAAGCAGGCGATGCAGCGCAATGCCCGCACCATCGCCCTGTTTCGGGCGGAGACCCCCAACCTGTCGGTCTACGCCCTGCTGGAGATCATGTTTTCCATTGTACGGAATTTTATGGATTCCCCACCCGCCGGCCCTGCTGGCGACTGATCCGCCGGGCTGAATGAACCCGGCGTGCTTGCGGAATATGCCGTTCGTTACGGAGCAGCGGGAGCAGGGGCCGCGGTGGGTATTTCCTCCGCCGGTACCACGGCGATATCGCTTTCCAGTTTTGCAATGGCCGTAGTTGCATCACCACACAGCTCACTTTCCGGATAGGCATCGATAAAGGAATGAAAGGCTTCAAGGGCCTGGTCGGGGTTTCCTTCAACGGCATAGGCCACCGCCTGCCGGAAGGCAGCCAGGGATGCTTCTTCGGCAAGGCCGGCATCCTCTTCAGTCGGCGCCGGCTGTTCCAGCCCTTTCCAGTAGAGGTTGTCGGTCTCCTCGTCTGTTTCCGCTCCCCGTATGCCCACCACCGATGTATAGGATTTCCCCTGAGGGCCGTGGGACGCGATCCGGTTTATCTTTTTGAGCAGCGTGTCCCAGAACCCGCTCTTTTCTTCTGTAAAAGCCGGGCCCACCGCCAGGGCAAGTACCAGCACCAGCGCTACGATGGTCAATGGTTTCATGACATGGTCTCCTTTTCTACCTGGCGCCGATCAATTGAAGGCCCAGGCTGCGATACTGTTTGGTGATATCGGGCGACATGCCGCAGGCCTCGTCAAACGCTTTTTTGGCCGCTGCTTTCTGCCCGGTTTTCAGCAGGGACATGGCAAGATTGATCCGCACCAGCGGGTCTTCGGGGTCCGCGGCCGCCGCCCTGGTATAGGCGTCCGCCGCTTTTTCGTAAGCCTGTTCCAGAAAAAAGATGTTTCCCATGTTGTTGAGGGCCGCGGCGTGGGCCGGTTCGGTCGTCAGGATCGCGTTAAACAGGGAGCGGGCCTCATCATAAACACTGTATCCGGCATAGGCGATGCCCAGTTGCAGCCGGGCCGCGTTGTCGTCCGGGGCCTCCTGCAGCCGGGCAAACAGTGCCCGGTTCCGGATCTTTACACATGTTTTGCGAATCACATTAAACTCATTGTCAAACCGCTTGTCCATGGCCTCACGGGATATCGGCTGCACCCTGAAGGCGGACACCGGCAGGTTGGCCGGCTTGTATGCCGCCCATGCCGTGTCAAGGTCCAGGGAGGAAAGGTCCCGGCCCTTCCATCGATAGTAGTTCCGGCTGCCCGCTTCCCATGCATCGGCAAAGGGCTTGCCCACCTTTGTCACCTCCACCGGTACCCATACCCGTTCATCCTCGATCACCAGCAGTTCGTTCATGGTGTCCGTGCCCAGGTGCCGGGTGCCGTTGATTTCAAACATCATGAGGATGTGGTCGGGCACTTCGACAAACCGGATCCTGATGCCCACGCTTTCCAGTGCCGCGGCATAGAGAATCACCAGGTCATCGCAGTCGCCGGACTTGCGCTGAAGGGTTTCCCTGGGATACTGGAGATAGTCAATCAGCTGGGTGTTGTCCCGTGTCTCCTGATAAGAGTTGGAGGGGTCTTTTGTGTAGCGGATGCCCAGTGCACCCATGGCGTCAAAGAGAATGCAGCCGCTGATCAGGGGGTCGGCCGTGTGTTCGTACTGGGTGGTGACGGCCCGTGCAAACTCCATGACCACCGGATCCTTTGTGGTGACAAAGGCGCCGATCCGCTTTGCGTCGTCCCAGGTCATCTTGTGCTTTTCATACACATTGATGCTCTGCTTGGCGGAAAAGGTTTTCAGCTCACCGCTTACATAATAGGCGGCGGTGATCTCGGTCTGCACCGGTGTGTCTTCGGTCACGTCCAGGATTTTATCGTTGAACACCGCCTTGACGGGCACCACCTGGCTTTTGCCCGGCCCCAGGTCGGTGATCACGGTTTCAGAGGCGAAATCCATAAAGTTCTTGATGGTAAACAGCACATTGAGCCTGGAGATATGGTCCTTGGTGTTGTTGCGGATGTTTACTGTGCCGATGCCGTTGGTTTCGTAAGTTTTATAGGTATTGGAGAAGATGTCGGACAGCTTGATCACGTCGATCTCCACCGGGGGCCGGGTGGTCACCCGGGTGGTAACGGCGGCGGTGACGGCATCGCTGACGACGCCGTCGACACTGACCGCGGAGACGGCATATTCATAGGCGGTTTCCGGCGCCAGATCCGTGTCTGTAAAATTCGTGTCCGTGGTCCGGGCGATCTCCCCGGAGTCGCGATAGATCACATATTCGGCCAGGTGGGCAGAGGGGCTGGGCTGCCATGCCAGGTCCACGGAGAAGTCCTGGGGTTGCGCGGCCAGGGCCGTGGGCGGTTGCGCGGTCAGCTTTTCAGCGGTGGCAAAACAGGGGGATGACAGGGCGCTTTCGTTTCCCTGAACCGCCATGGCGGTGACCATGTAAAGATACGCTTTTCCCGGAATGGGGGTTGTGTCCACATAATGGTTGTCCGCTGTTGTGGCAACGGCGCTTAAGCCGGGGGTTCCGGTCTGTTCCATCCGGTAAATCCGGTAGCCCTCCACCAGGCGGCTGCCGGTTTTTTCCCATTCAAGAGAAACGCTTCTCGGGCCGCCCTGGGCTGTTACGCCGGTCGGCGGGTCCGGGGTGTAGACAACGGCAAACGCCTGAATGCGCTGGTTGCCCGGATCGGAGACGAGAAACCCGGCATCGCCCCTTGCCGCTATGGAAACCGGCCGGTCCAGGCTTCCCGGTTCAGAGCCGGTTGCCACGAAACGGGCCAGCTGGCGGCCCTCCGGGGAAAACATCCGGACATGGCCGGCCTTACCATCCAGCACATATACATGGTCTCTGGAAACCGCAAGGTCCACGGGGACCGCTGCGGCGTCGCCCACCGCAAAACCGTTTATGGACAGGCCGTCCGGGGAAAAACGGAACACCGCCTTATGCCCGGCATCCAGCACGCAAAGCGCCCCGGTGTCGTCAGCGGCAAGGGCAATGGGTTCCTGAAGCGGGGTCTGGCCGTCGGCGGTGGTAATGGCCCGAATAAAGATGCCGTCGGTGTTGTAGATTTTTATCTTTTTTTCTTTTCTGTCGGTGACGCATACGGCACCGGTCCGGGTGATCACCAGGTCGTCGGGTTTGGCCCCGAAGACGCTGGTACTCCCCGAAACGCCAAAGGTATAGTTCACCTTGCCGTCGGGATCTACCTTGATGACCTGCTGGCGGGCCAGCACATACATGTCGCCTGCTGCGTCAAAGGCCAGCGACTCGGGCGCCACGCCGTCGCCCACCGCCACTTCAGCGACCGGCTCGCCTTCCTTGAAGACGCAGATCACCCCTTTTTTGTCATCCACGGCATAAAGGGTATTGTTTTCCCTGGCGACGATACAGGAGAGCGTCCGGTCCGGGTCCACAGCGATGGCCCGTGTCCACCGGGCCGATGTAGGCGGGGGCGCCAGGGCCAGCGGCGCGGTGCACCCCCCGGCTTCGGGCAGAAATATCTGGACTCTGCCGGTTTTGGCGTCGGCCACGTAAACCGTTCCGTCCCCGCCCAGGGCCAGGGCGGAGAGCTCCAGGAACTGGGCGCGGCCTTCCCCTTTTGTGCCGAAAGAGAGCACCGGCGCAAAATCAAGGTTGTATTTTTTCACGGCAAGGGCACTGGCATCGGCCACGAACACCCCGTCCGGGCCCATGGCCACGGCACTGGCCGGCGGGAAAGGGGCGATCTGGAGAAAGGCGCCGTCAGCCCGATAAACCCGGATCTGACCGTCGGTCGTCACAACGTGAATACGGCCCGACACATCCACCGCCACTTGCACCGGCTTTTTCATCCGGTTTTCCGGGGCATCGGCCGGCCCGATCTCGTGCAGGAAAACCCCGTTGTCGCCCAGCGCCTGAATGCGGTCGTTATCGGTGTCCGCTACATAGATCACTCCCTTGTGTACAAAGATATCGGCCGGGTCGTTGAACGTGCCGGGGCCACTTCCTTTGCTGCCGTAACTTTCGATAAACTCTCCGGTTTTGGAAATAACAGCGATTCTGTCGAGCCCGGCATCGGTGACATAGAGCCGGTCTTTGTAGAGCGCAAGCCCGGTGGGGTGCCGAAGGATGTCTTTCCACTCTTTGTCCTTGCCCCCGACCTGGATCTCCTCTCCGGTTTTCTGGTTGAGGATGCGGATGAAGCCCGAAGAGGAACCGGTGTTGCAGATCATGTAGAGGGTGTCATCCCGGTCCACGGCAAGGGCTGCCGGTTTGTCCGCTTCCAGCTGGCCCAGGTAATTGACCTGGGGAACCGCGGACACAATACAGGGGAAAAGAACAACGGAAACGAAAAACCATATCCATTTACGCATGGAACACTCCTTGTTATGACAGAAACAGGGCCGAAGGGTGTGTGCCGCCGGCGCGATGGCATACTAAAAAAAATAATTTATTCTAGCACGCGAGGCCGGTTTTTTCACCAAAATAAACAAATGAAAGAAAACCGGCCTGATAATCGGGAAAAACGGACAAAGCCTGATGGCTGTCGGCTGTCGGCGCCTCATCGGCGCCGGTTTGGGATTTGCGCCGGACTGTGTTATAGTTGGATCATTCATAAGAGGTCGGCGATGTCATGAAAAACAAGAAAACTGAGCCATACCAGGGATTTGAGCAGGGGCCCATTCGGCCGCCCAGCGAGGCGGCCAGCCTGCTGATCCGGATCACGCGAAACTGCCCCTGGAACCGGTGCACCTTCTGCCCTGTTTACAAGGGGTCCCGTTTCTCCCTGCGGCCGGCGGAGCATGTCAAGGCCGACATCGACATGGTGCACAAGTATGTGTCCATGCTCCGGCAAGGTGCGGACGCCTCCGGCCGGCTGGATCGCCAGGGGTTGTCCGACCTGTCGGACCGGGTGGACCGCGATGAATATGCGGCCTTTAACGCGGCCCTGCACTGGACCAGCGGCGGCATGGAATCGGTTTTTCTTCAGGATGCCAACAGCCTGATTCTTCCGCCTGATGACCTGATCGACATTGTGAAACACCTGCACAGCCGGTTCCCCTGGATTCAGCGGGTCACCTCCTACGCCCGGTCCCATACGGTGCGCCGGATTCCCGAGGACAAGCTGGCCGAAATTCGTCAGGCCGGCCTGAACCGCATTCATATCGGCCTGGAATCCGGGTCAGACAAGGTGCTGGAGCTGGTTAAAAAAGGGGTGACCAAGGCCGACCATGTCGAAGCCGGTCAAAAGGTCAAGGCCGCCGGGTTCGAGCTGTCCGAATACGTGATGCCCGGCCTGGGCGGGGTGGCCCTGTCGACGGAACATGCCGCAGAATCGGCCGATGCCTTAAACCGGATCAACCCCGATTTTATCAGGCTGCGCACCCTGGCCGTGCCGCCGGGACTCCCCCTTCACGAGGAATACAGGACGGGCCGGTTTAAAAAGCTCACGGACGTGATGGTGGCAAAAGAGCTGCTGCTTTTTCTCGAATCCCTCGAAGGCGTTACCTCCATGGTTAAAAGCGATCATATCTTAAACCTGTTTGCCGAGGTGGAAGGCCGGTTGCCGGAAGAAAAGCAGGCCATGACCCGGCCCATTCGGGCGTTTCTGGATATGGCCCCGGAAGACCGGGTGGTCTACCAGATCGGTCGCCGGCTTTCCGTGTTCAACACGCTGGAAGAGATGAAGGACGACCGGCGCGCGGCCCGGGTGCGGAACCTGTGCGCGGAAAACAATATCACCCCGGACAATGTGGAGTCGGTCATCGAAGAAGCGATGAACCGGTTTATCTAAATGACGAAAAAAAACTGTTTGAAGGAGCACCGTGTCAACCGCGACTGGTGCAAGGAGTGCGGCATCTGTGTCCATTTCTGCCCCAGGGGGGTCCTGGTATTGGACGATCAATACAAGGCCGTGGCCCGGTACCCGGAAAAATGTATCTGCTGCAAGCTTTGCGAATTGCGGTGTCCGGATCTGGCCATTGAGGTGATAACGGAAAAGGTAGACCATGAGTGAAACAACCGCATTTATCCAGGGCAACGAGGTGTGCGGGCAGGCCGCGCTTTACGCGGGCGTTGCGTTTTTCGCGGGGTATCCCATCACCCCCTCCACCGAGATTGCCGAATTCATGGCCCGGGAGCTGCCGAAAAACAGGGGTACCTTCATTCAGATGGAGGATGAAATCGCCTCCCTGTGCGCCGTCATCGGGGCCTCGCTTACCGGCCGAAAGGCCATGACCGCCACCAGCGGACCCGGATTTTCCCTGATGCAGGAGGCCCTGGGGTATGCCGTCATGGCGGAAATTCCCTGCGTGATCGCCGACGTGCAACGGGGCGGCCCCTCCACGGGCCTGCCCACCCACGTGATGCAGGGCGATGTGATGCAGGCCCGGTGGGGCACCCACGGGGACCACGCCATTGTGGCCATGACCGCTTCCACCAACCAGGACCTGTTTGAGGTCACGGTGGCGGCCTTTAACATCGCCGAAACTTACCGCACCCCGGTGATTCTGCTGATGGACGAGGTGATCGGCCATACCCGGGAAAAGGTGACCATTCCGGCGCCCGGCGCCATTGAGGTCACCGAACGGCTGAGAACCGCGGTCAAGCAGGGCGTGGACTACCACCCCTACCTGCCCCGGGATGACGGCCGTCTGCCCATGTCCGATTTCGGGGATATGCACCGGTACAACGTCACCGGCCTGTTTCACGACATGTGGGGGTTCCCGTCCGGCGCCCCCCGGGTGGTCCATGGCCTTTTGCGCCACCTGGCCGACAAGATCAACAACAACGTGCATGAGATGGCCCGGTACAAGGAGTTCTACCTGGAAGATGCCGACCTGGTGCTGGTCTCCTACGGTTCGTCGGCCCGTTCGGCCCTTCACCTGGTTGAAAACCGGCGGCGCCGGGGCGAGCGCTACGGCCTGCTGGAACTCCAGACCCTGTGGCCTTTTCCCCACGCCGTTGTCCGGGAAAAGTGCGCCCGGGCACGGTACATCGCCGTGGTGGAGATGAACCTGGGCCAGCTGATTAAAGAGGTCCGCGAGGCGGTGGACCGGCCGGAGCGGGTCTACCTGGTCAACCGGGTGGACGGGGTCTTTATCACGCCCACCGACATTCGCAACATGATGCGGGTGATTCAGGGCAGGGGGGTCTGATCCATGGCCATTCAGGACTATCTGCGAAAACGGTTTTTTCCCCATATCTGGTGTCCCGGCTGCGGCCACGGCGTCGTGCTGAACGGCCTGTTGCATGCCATCGAAAACCTGGGGCTTGACAAGAGCGACATCGTCATGGTGTCGGGTATCGGGTGTTCGGCCCGTATCACCGGGTATGTGGACGTCCATTCACTGCACACCCTTCACGGCCGTGCGCTGGCATTTGCCACCGGCGTCAAGATGAGCCGGCCGGGGCTTTCCCTGATCGTGCCCATGGGCGACGGAGACGCCCTGGCCATCGGCGGTAACCACTTTATTCATGCCTGCCGCCGGAACATCGACATGACCGCCATTGTGATGAACAACCGGATTTACGGCATGACCGGCGGCCAGTACTCGCCCCTGTCCGGTGTCGGCACAAAGGCCACCACCGCGCCCTACACCACCATTGACCACGATTTTGACGTGGTGGAGCTCTCCACCGCCGCCGGCGCTACTTTTGTGGCCCGCACCACCACCTACCACATTCAGGAGATGACCTCCCTTATCGAAAAGGCCATTACCCACAAGGGGTTTTCCGTGGTGGAGATCTTTTCCCAGTGCCCCACCTATTTCGGTCGAAAGAATAAGGCCGGGGACGCAGTGGCCATGATGGAGACATATAAAAACAACACGGTGCGGCTGGGCGCAAAGGACGACGTGCCCGAATCCGGCAAGATCCGGCGGGGCATATTTGTAGAAAAAGAGCTGCCCGAGTATTGCGGTGAATATGAAAAAACCATTCAGGCGGCGGAAAAGAGGGCTAAGGCATGATGCGGACCCGATTCATATTTTCCGGCTCCGGGGGCCAGGGCGTGATTACGGCGGCGGTGATTCTCGGCGAGGCCGCGGCCATTTACGAAGGGCTCAACGCGGTCCAGGCCCAGTCTTACGGGCCCGAGGCCAGGGGCGGCGCGGCCCGGGCCGAGCTGATCATCTCGGACTACCCCATCAACTTTCCCCGGGTCAACAACGCCAATGTTCTGGTCTGCCTGACCCAGGCGGCCTATAACAAGTATTATGAGGCCATCCGGCCCGGCGGACTGCTGGTCACGGACAGCCGCCACGTAAAGACCTCAAAAAGTGTAGACGCCCGGCAGATCGAGCTGCCCCTGTTCCAGGCCGCCACCGAAACCGTTGGCAATCCTATCGTGCTCAACATCTGCATGGTGGGTGCCGTCACGGCCCTGACCGGAGTGGTGAAAAAGGCGTCGGTGGAAAAGGCCCTGGTCGCCCATGTGCCGGCCGATTACCTGGAACTCAACCAGCAGGCCTTTGCCCTGGGGTACGAACTTGGTGCACCCTACGCCATGTGACACTTATCCCGGTGTCGATAATACCGGCCTGTATCTTCACATTCCCTTTTGCGCAAAAAAGTGCCGGTACTGCGACTTTTTTTCCCTGGCCGCTCCGGACCGGATTTTCTCTTTTGTCAAGGCGCTGTTAAGGGAAATTCAGCTGTCAGGCCCCCTTGTTCCCGGCATGGTGGACACGGTCTACATCGGCGGCGGCACCCCTTCGCTGCTTTCCGCCGCTCAGGTTGATGTTGTGCTTTCCACGGTTCGGGACAATTTTCGCCTTTCCACCGATGCCGAGATCACCATGGAGGTCAACCCCGACTCGGCGACCCCCGCCTGGCTTGCGGCAGTCCGGCAGGCCGGCGTCAACCGGATCAACATCGGCATCCAGTCTTTCGATGATGCCAGGCTTGCCTTTCTGGGCCGGATTCATTCGGCCCGACAGGCCGAAGACGCCCTGGAAGCGTCCCGTCGGTGCGGGTTTGACAACATCGGCGCGGACATCATTTATGCGATTCCCGGCCAGACCCGACGGGACCTGGAAAAGGACCTGGACCGGACGCTTTCCTTTTCCCCCGACCACATCTCCTGTTATATGCTTACCTGTGAGCCGGGTACCCCCCTGGCCCGGGCACTTGAAAACCGTGAATTTGACCCGCTGCCGGACCGGCAGGCCGCCGACCTGTTTGACACGGTCAGCCGCTATCTGACCGGCCGCGGGTATCTTCACTACGAGATTTCCAATTTCGCCACAAGCCCGGACACCATGGCCCGGCACAACACCAAGTACTGGCGCCGGGTGCCTTATGTGGGCCTGGGCCCGTCGGCCCACTCTTATACCGGTACGCATCGCTGGTGGAACCACCGCGATCTTGACGCCTATGAGAAGGCCCTTCAGCAGGGCCGTCCGCCCCGGCAGGAGGCAGAAACCCTGACCCCGGCCCAGCAGATGCTGGAGGCGATCTACCTGGGCCTTCGCACAGCCGACGGCATTTTGATGGCCGCTTTTGAAGCGGAGTTCGGTGTCGACTTTTGCGCCTGTTTTGCGCAACCGCTTGCCCAATGCCGGGACCAGGGCCTGGTGGTGCTTTCTCGTGGCCGCTGCATGCCCACCCGCCGTGGCATGCGCTTTCACGAGACCGTGACGGCCCGGTTTGTCGGCCGGATTGACCTGCCTTGACAATTCGCTCGTCACCTATGTTATGGTACTATCAGTGACGAAGATGCAGTGAGGGTACGCAAACGGCCGGGCCTGTTTGCGGATGGAGGTGTGAATACGCTTTGCCCGGCAAAAGATCGGGGGAAAGGAACAGACAGATGCAGATGTCTCGAAGGGAGGTACTGGGAACCATCAGCGGAGTACTGGTGGGATCGGCCCTTACAGGGGTCAATATGGCATTTTCCAGGGAGGCGGCCGTACAAGACGGCTACTGGGTTCCACATAAGCTGGATGCCGAGCAGGCGGCGGCCTTTGCCTATGAAAATCATTTTTACAAGGGGTATGGGTGCTGCTACGGCGCTTTTCAGGGGATTGTCGGCATGATGGCCAGAAAATACGGCGCGCCCTACGACACATTTCCCATGCACATGATGGAGGTGGGCAAAAGCGGCATCTCTGAATGGGGCACCATCTGCGGCGCCCTGCTGGGAGCCGTATCAGCCTGGGCCCTTTTCTGGGGCCGGGCCGATCGGGATCCCATGGTTGATGAGCTGTTTACCTGGTATGAGCTGGCATCGCTGCCCGGCTATAAACCCAAAAAGGGGCTTGCTTTTGATGGTGACCTGCCTGCCTCGGTGCCGGCATCGGTGTTGTGTCACCCTTCGGTGAGCAAATGGTGCTACGAGCACGGCATCGACATGAACAGCAAGCAGCGATCAGAACGGTGCGCCAGAGTGACCGGTACGGTGACCCACCGGGCCGTTGCCATCATGAATGCCAAGATTGATAAAGCCGGGTTTGCCGTCCTGGGCCCCGGCGCGTCACGGACCGCCTGCGGTGCCTGTCACAGCCCTGACGGAGAGAGCGATATTTTGAAGGGCAAGATGGAGTGCAAGGCCTGTCATTCAGGCGCCCTTGCGGATGTGTTTAACGACCATCCTTAACCCGGATATTGTATGAAACATTTAGCCCGGATATTTCATGAAATTTTTCGACATGGATGAATAGCCACATCCAACACAGCCTGTTGCGATAATAATCAGACGGTTTTGCAAAATACAAACTGTCAAAGACGACGAAAGACATACGACGTAAAACCATACGAACAGGGAGGTGCGTCATGAAACCAGCCGGTCGGGCCGCTTGTGTGCTGCTTGTTGTCCTTGTCACCGGACTGGGTCTTTTCGCGGGGCCCGGTGTCGGGCAGGAGGTGCAATCCACTGATATCAGCCAGGGCACGGCGGTGTCACCGTCAGGCAACTGGCTCCGGACAACCGTTTTCCCCGGTGTCACCTGGACATCCCTGCTGCTGTCCGCCTTGCTGATCGGCCTGGTGGTGGCAGTCGAACGGCTGCTGCGGTGGCTGGTCTGGTATCGGGTCAGGCGCCGGGCCGAACAGGAAGGCCGAGCCCCGGCGGCCATCTTTTTTCTCGACGCACTATCCGCCCCTTTTTCCGTGGCCTTTCTGGCGTACGGTATTTATCTTTCCCTCTGGCCGGTGTACGGGGCCTTTGAAACACCGGCGGGCAATGCCGTCCTTGATGCCTGCCATGGCGGTGCCCGGCTTGTCGCTTATGTGACGGCTGTCTGGTTTTTTGTCCGGCTGGTGGCCCTGATCGACGCCCGTCTCCAGCAGTGGGCCGCCTCCACGGAGAGCACTGTCGACGAACTGCTGGTGCCCCTTGTGGGCAAGACACTGCGGGTTCTCATCATCGTTCTGGGGGCCGTGTTCCTGGTCCAGAATATGACCGGCGTGAAGATCGGGCCGGTGCTGGCCTCCCTGGGTATCGGCGGTATTGCCGTGGCCCTGGCCGCCAAGGACTCCATTTCCAATTTTTTCGGCACCCTGACCATTGTTTTTGACAAGCCGTTTCACCCCGGGGACCGCATCGTCATCGAAGGCAACGACGGCGTGGTGGAGTTCGTGGGGTTCCGCAGCACGCGCATTCGAACCCTGACCGGTCACCTGCTGACCATTCCCAACGAAAAGATCATCAGCTCCTTTGTGGAAAACATCAGCCGGCGGCCCCACATTCGATGGCTTACCAATATCGGGATTCCCTATGATACGCGGCCGGAAAAGGTGGAACAGGCCGTGGCCATTATCAGGGAGATCCTGTCCGGTCACGAGGGCATGCGGGAAGATTTTCCGCCCCGGGCCTTTTTCAACAATTTTAATGACTGGAGCCTCAACATCATGGTGGTGGCCTGGTACCATCCCCCGGACTACTGGGCCTTTCAGGCATGGGTGGAGCGGACCTGCCTGGAGATCATGCGCCGGTTTGAGGCAGAGGGCATTGATTTTGCCTTTCCCTCCCGGACGGTTTATGTGGCCGGAGACGACAAGCGCCGGGTCACCCTGAACCTGCCGGACACCCCGGATCTGAAGAAAACGGAATAATTATCATTTTGCTCTTTTGAGCGTTTTTCATTATGATAAGGCATTCTCAATATGTCATGACAGGCTGGCCGGTTTGCCGCGGCCTGTCGTCTCTGCGTGAACGGCTTCCCTTGCAGTCCTTCCGGGCCTGCCGTCACGGTCACCCCAAACAAAGGAGGTCATAAGGTGAGCGATGAAACCAACAACAGATCGTGGAGTCCCTACCTGGCCGGTGCCTTGAGCGGCCTGGTGCTGATTCTGTCGGTCTGGGTTGCGGGAAAGTACTTTGGCGCGTCCACTACCTTTGTGCGTTCGGTGGGAATGATCGAACAGACATTCCGGTCGGAAGCGGTGGCCACCATGGACTATTTTGTGAAGACCACCCCCAAGATCGACTGGCAGTGGACCTTTGTGGTGGGTATTCTGATCGGTTCCTTTATAGCGGCCATGGCATCCGGAACCTTTAAATTAAAGGCCGTTCCCCCCATGTGGGAATCGCGGTTCGGCGCCAGCCCGGCCAAGCGCGGGGTGGTGGCCTTCTGCGGCGGCATTGTCGCCATGTTCGGGGCTCGTCTGGCGGACGGGTGACCGAGCGGTCACGGGCTGAGCGGGTCGCTTCAGCTTTCTGTCAGCGGGTGGATCGCCCTGGCATGCTTTTTTGCCGGTGGCATCATCGTGGCACGCATACTTTACGGTAAAGGAGGTGCCCAATCATGAAACTCCTGATATATGGATTGATCACCGGCATTCTGTTCGGTTTTCTGCTTCAAAAAGCACGGGTGATCCGGTACGACAAGCAGCTGGGAGCCCTTCGGCTCCAGGACATGACCATTGTCAAATTCATGTTTTCCAGTGTGCTGGTGGGCATGGTGGGCATTTATCTTCTCAACGACCTGGGCCTGGTGAAACTCTCCATCAAGGGAACGGTTCTCGGGGCGCAGATTGTCGGCGGCCTGCTCTTCGGCATTGGCTGGGGTTTGCTGGGGTATTGCCCCGGGACCTCGGCCGGGGCTCTTGGCGAGGGCCGGTGGGACGCACTCTGGGGCATTGTTGGTATGCTGGTGGGGGCCGCCGTGTATGCCGAAGCCTATCCGGCACTGAAAAAGA